>NZ_CP031834.1:4302500-4665000 GCF_003590645.1 Mesorhizobium sp. DCY119
CCCCTTTGCCGATTAGCTTCCGAAGATTCTCAATGTTGACCTTGGTCATGGCTCAACCCTCCCTCGGCTCGATCGGCACGGGACCGCTGCCGTGCGGATTGAAGCCGTGTTCCGCATCCGATAGCTCCCGCTCCAGCCGGTCGACTTCCGCCTGCCAAAGCCGCATCTGCGCTTCGCGCCGACCGAAATTGTCGATCATGTCGGCACAGACAAGCTGCTGGCGGGCATGCTGCAGGCGGCGTTCCAGGTCTTCGATCCGTTCCATCGCCATCACCCCACCGCCGTTTCGAGTTCGGCCGGTTCGATGACGAAATCCTCGCCTTCGGAAGAAATCGTAACGCCGGCGATCTGACGGGCCGTGTCGGCATCGGCAAGCATGGCGTCCCGATTGATTTCCTCCTTCACGCGAAGGAACCGGCTCAGGCCGAGCCGCTTGCAGCCCTCGATGACAGCTTCCATGCCACGAATGCCGACCTTCGGCGGGCGCAGGCGCCAACTGATGCGCCCGGTGCCGAAATCATGAAACTTGACCTTGCCTTCATTGGTCAGGGAAAGGCGATTGACCTCGCAATAGGCCTGCATGCCCTCTTCAAGCTGCGCGAGTTCCTGGGCGAGCGGAGCAAGTGCCGCCTCGACCATTTCGCCTACAGTTCTGATCTGCTCGTCAGCAGCGGCTTTCCTGGCAGCGATATCGCGCCGCAAGGTGCCGATGCGACCGACAGTCCAGACGGCATCTTCGCGCGACTGCGGTACGCGAATCAGTGCTTTTGCTTTAGCTTTGGCTTTCGCCATCGGGTCTTTTCCTCTTCGGTGGTTTCGCCGCGAACCGCGGCCAAGATTGTCCGGATGGCGATGCAATGGCCGACGCAAAGGTCGCGCAGCGCCGCGCGCTCCTCGCTGGTGGCATCGGCGAGCTGCTCGATCGCGTTGACCAGCGTTTCCGCCTCGATCGCGATCGACCAGAATGTCTCGACGGCAAAGGCGAGCGCCAGCTCCCCCGCCTGGCTGGCATTCGCGCGCCGCGGGCTGGCTATGATGCGGCCGGCAAGATCGAGCACATCGACCTGCGCTGCCTCCTGCAAAAGCTTCGGATCGCTCATCGCGCAAACCTCTTCAGAACCGTTTTCAGTGCCCGAGCCTGCTGTTCCAGTGATCGACGCGCGGCGATTTCGCCGCGCGTGTATTTGGCGTGGTCCAGCCGGCCGACCGCTTCCGCCACCCGCGTTGCCGCCGCGATCAAGTCGGGATCGGGCACATGGACAAGGCGAGGTCGCAATTCGCGGCGCGCCTCCTCCAGATGCTGTTCGATCAGCGGCGAGATGGTTTCGACCAGCCGTTTGACGTGTGTGGCGGCGTGATCGGCCGGCGCGCTCATGCCCGTTCCCTGTCCGGCTTGTGCGAGGAATGCGGGCAACCAGCCCGGCAAGCGCGATAGACGGCGGCGCGAACCGACGAGGTGGCGGCGAATGGCTTTTTCTGCCATGTCAGGCACTGGTCGCGCCCGACTTCCCCGAGCACCGGGCAAGACACGACATGCCCCATCAAGGCCCCGCGCACGGTCTCCTCGACGCGAGCCATGTCGCCGCGATAGCGGTTGTTGATGACGGTGGAGATGGCGCTCGCCGAGTAGCCGACGCGCTTTTCAACGCCCCTCAAGCCCTCGCGATCGGCGAGCGTGGCAAGTTCTGCCACCCAATCCGGCGGCATGCCCCAGGCATCGGCCGCTTTCTGCGCCATACTGCGCTCAACCCGAACCGTGCCGGGTGCCGGTCCGCGGTTCATGGCCGGTCCTCCTCGGCGATCGTCTCGCCCATCACCGCGTGGCGGTTCTGGTCGAAGACCAGCTTGGCGCGAAGGATCATGGGCGGTCGCGGCCCGGTATTGCGCGACGGTTTAAGCCGCCAGACCGCGAAACGAGCCGGACCGCCTTCAGCCACCTGGAGAAGGTAGCCGGCACGGGCGAGGTTCTGGATGTAGGTTTTTGCCGTGGCCAATGTGACCGCGATGTCGTCCGTGGAGCCGAAGGTCACGAGGTCTTGGGGCGTAAATCCGCGCCGCCCGGTCGGTCCCCGCATCACATTCCACATCTGTTGCTGTCCGGTGGTCGGACGGACGATCTGCCCGTCGCGAGATACGATCGGCGTCTCTTCGGGCCGTTTCAGCAGACGATAGACGCGTTCGTCTCGTCCGAGCAGGCTCGCTTGGCTCGATGTCACTTCCGCCACGCCAGACTGCACGAGGCGCTTTACGAAAGCGCGGATTGGCGCCGTTCCCGCATCGTCTGTGACCGAACGAATCTGGCTTACGGTGAATTCACGCCCATCGCCGGCGTCGAGCGCCCGCATGACGCGCCAATAATGGTCTTGTCCACGATAAAGCGGCTCGGTCTTCTTGAGTGTCAGCTTGAGGGTAACCGGCATCAGGCCACCCTCCGCGACTGGAAGCGTTTCGGGGTTTCGCCGGTGAAGATGCGACCCTGATAGGTGCCGACATCCAGTTCCGGCAGTCCCGCATTGGCGGCAAAGCTCGCTGCCGCGTTGAGCGTGGTCGCAATGCGCCGTGCCTTCCCGCCGGTCTGCTCCCGGATGGCGTCGAGCAGGCGGTCGGTTATGGTCAGCTTGGGATAGAGGAATGACGCCAATGCCCGCGCATCGTCGAGGTCGCAGGGCTGCGCAAGCACCCAATCCAGCACACGGTTATGGACCCGTTCGAACGGCTCCAGCTTTTGCGGCAACAACTCCTCGCCAACGAGCAGGACGGGAACCTGTGCCGCCTTGTTGATGTCGCGGACCAGTTCAATCATGCCCTTGTCGACCAGCTTGTCGGCCTCGTCGATGATGACAGGCCGGGCCGGATCGTCGCCCAGCCGCGCAATGATCTCGTCCATCATGTCGCCGATCGTGCCCCGCGGACGAGCCACCCCCAGCTCGGCGAGAAGCGCCTGACAGAATTTCTTGCGCGTCCAGAAGTCGAAGACCTCGACGAACAATGCGCCCGTCCGGTTCCAGCAATATTGCGCCGCCATCGTCTTGCCGTAGCCGGAAAAGCCGCTGAAAACCCCGATGTTGGGTAGATGCGCTGGGCGATGTATCAGCGCATCGACAAGCGCGAGACAGGAAGCCACGTTCTTGAGAGGAGCCACCGATCCGGGTTTAACAGTGTGGGTGTTGCCGTTCATGTTGCCGTCCTTATTTTCCGTGTTGCCTTACCCGGCCATCATTTTAGCAATCTCTTAAAGACGCATGGCCTCGGCGCCGAACTCGTCGAACATTGCGCGCATGGCGCGGTACTCGGACCCGGTCTGATACGCTCCGAGCCATAGAAGATCGTCGTCGCGAAGCCGCTCGCCACGGTTGCGGCGCTGCTCCAGATCGAGCGCGCGCCGAAACCGCTGCTCGCGTGTTTCCGGTAGGCGCGTCACCGCCGCGGTCGACATGTTCGACGATGAGGGGATCGGTTCCGCTGCCGTGGCCTCGTCGCGCATCTGCGCATGGATTTCGGCAGCACGGTCGGACAAGGCGTTCGGTTGCGCCGGGGCGGAAGCCGACGCCGCAGCGCCGAGGGCCGGCGTGGTGTGGATTTCGGCGCGCTGCGGGAAAGCCAGCAGATTGCCGGCGCGCTTTTCGGCCTGGTTGCGCATGGCATCCACGACCGCGCGTGGACCGATACGGCGCATTTCGCGCCGGATGTCCTTTATACGACCGTCGACATGCGCCTTTTGCGCAGCCTTGACCTTGGCGATGGTTTCCACCGGATCGAGGCCGCCAAGTTCGGGGCAAACCGCTTCGCCTAGATAGGTCTCGCCGTCCGCTTCGAACAAAAGCACGCGACCGAGGTCGGCGGGGTCCATGCGGCAGAACACGGTTTCGCCGGGCATGACCGAACCGGTCAGATAATGCGCGCCGTCGATGCGTATGCCGGTTTTCGTGACGGTGCGCAGCCCGTCCTTGCCGGGCACCGGCGCAAGCAGGATGTCGAGTGCGGCAACATTGTCGAGGCGACGGATCGAGCCAGCGAAGGATGCAGCGACTTCGAAGGGAGTCCGCCGGCCGAGTCCCTCATGCGGCGTCGAGGCGTAGATTTTGTCCGTCCAGTCGTCGCACCACGCCTGAAACGCTGCGAGGTCCATGTCGACGCCGAAGAGCTCGGAAGGATCGGCTCCGAGCCGCTGGGCGAATGCCTTGCGCCCCTCGATGATCTTGCGGTCCGCAACGCTGTGGCCGACGAAGCCCGGCAGTCCGGCAAGATCGCGCTGAAACGTCCCGATCGCGCGTTCCACCATGCCTTTCTGTTTCGGGCTGTAGGGCGCCGAGAACTCGACCTCGATGCCAAGGGCGGCAAACAGCCGTTGCGTCGCGGTGGCGGCGAAATCGCTGCCATTGTCGATCTTGATCTTTTCCGGCACGCCCCACGCGAGGATGGCTTTGCGGGTGAGCAGGCCGACGCCGGATGCACGCGGTGTTCGGGTTGCAAGCACCTTCGTCCGGCGCGTTAGCACGTCGATCGCCAGATAGATCGAGTGGCGTCCCTCTTTCAGCATCACGTCGGCGGGAGATGCGTCGATCTGCCAGCATTCGTTGATGCGCGAAGCCCTCGCCGCATTGACGAGCGCGAATTCGGTCTTGGAACGATAGCCGTCCGGGTCGGTGAGAAGCTGGAGTTCGTTGCAATACTCCTCTTTCCAGAGCGCAAGCTGGCGCTGGAATGTGCGGATTGGCGGTGCGCGGAATTCGTCGCCGAATTTGTCCGTGACAAGCTCCAGCGCCCGCTTTGTAGACAGGAAAGGCATCTTGGCGATCGCCGCCAGGGCGAAGGTGCGCACACGCCCGTCAAGCGCCCGGTCGAGCTGGCTCGTGCCCTTGCGTGCGGTTGCTGGATCGTGCCCGAGTGCGTTGGAGCCGGAGCCGTCCCTAGTCGACCGCCACCGGGCCAGCGACCGGGCGCTTGCCTGCCGTATCTGCTCCCGAACCCAAGCGGGAACGTCAATTGAACGGCTGTTGTAGACGCCGGCAAAGAGTGTATCGGCGGCAACGATCGAAAGATTCTGCTCACGGCGAAAGCGATCTGCAAGATTGAGCAGCACGAGTCGCGCGTCGCGCTCGGTGCGCGCCCTGGCCGTTAGCCTGTCATCCTCGCAGAGCGACGGGCGCAAATCGGCCGGCTCGACTCGGCAATGACGGCCGGCATAGGCAATGCGCGTCGAGAGCGGCAAGAGATCGATATGGAATTCGTCGCCGCCGCCGCCGGCCCGCCCGGCGCGCGGACGGCAAAGACCGGCATGGCTGGCCCAATTTTCGCGGGCGATAAGTGCGTTCATGCCGCGCTTCGTCGCCGGAAGTCCGGGCAATTCCCCGGTGGCTGCAAGATCGGCGAACTCGGCAGCGGTGAACCAAACCTTCATCGGCCCGCCTTCCATCGCGCTTCGACGGCTTGTTTCCGGCGCGAAACCTCGCGCTCATGCTCTTCGATGAGGTGCAACTCGATGAGCGAGCCATAGCGTTCCGGCACCACGACATGGCCGAACAAGGAGGCGACGAAACCGAGCAAGTCATGGCAGCCGGTCGCCGTCACCAAGGCGACGAACCGCTCCAGCGTAATCCGATGGCCTTCCTTGGCCTCGGAGGCGTAGGCGTCCAGCATGTCGGCACTGATCGAATAGCCGAGTTCCTCGCTCATTCTGGCGGCGACCTCGGCGCGGGGCTTGCCGCATTCGCGCAAGGCCAGAGCCACGGCCCGGCTGATCTTGGAGCCGAGCCGGTTGCCGGCAAGTTGGTCGGGTTCGAAACCGAGCGCGACCTTCGGTGGTTCCCAATCGAAAAGGTCCGGTGTGAGGCGATCCCGGCTCCTGCTCATCAGAACCAGCCCCGGCTCTTGGCATGATCGCGGATCGCCACTTCATGGGCATCGAGGAAGTCGGCGCGCTGCCTGCCGGACAGGCGGGACCAGTTGCCGACCGTGGAGGCGAAGAGCTTTTCTGCTGGCGACAGGAGCCGCCGGCCTTCGATCAGTGTGAGCGCGTCGGCAACGCTTCCGGCCGCCGGCGGGCTGGCAAACAGCATGTCGCAAATACGGGCCTGGACATCATGAGGCTGTTCGGACAGGAGCTTCAATCCGGCCTGATGGTCCTCCAGCCATGTGTTCCGCAGCCGGGCCTTGGTCCCATCGGCAAGGCCGCGCATGATCGCGACGGCCACTTCGATCGCGCGCCGCGAAAGGCCGGTCATTTCGGCGGCTTCGGAACTAAACGCAAAAATTTCGCTTTGATCAGCGCGAGCGGCCTTCGCCTTGGCGCTTCGCCTGTCGCCGCCCTTGCGGCTTGCAGGATAGAGCAGTTCATGAACCCGCTTCAGCTCGACGAGGTTCTCCGCGCGTTCGAGCTTCGTCAGTTCCTCGCGGTTGAGATTTTCGGTGATCTCCAGCAGACGGCGGCTTTCCGGCGTCAGCAGAGAGGCCGGTATGGCGCGCACGTCAATTTCTGCCGCGCCGCCCAGATCGAGAGCGGCAAGACGAGTCGCTCCAGAAATGAGCGTGAAGCGGCCGGTCTCCTCTGCCGCAACGTTGATTGGATGCTGCGGCTGCCCGCCGTCGCCTATTTCGGCTCGTAGGGTTTCGACACGCCAAGCCTTGACCTGCCGCAGCCGGTCTGCCGGCACGTCGATCAGATCGATCGGGACTCGCTTGAACTGAACTTGAAGCTTCATGCCGGCTCTCCTGGAATACGATGCGCGCCCGCCGCTGGGCGGGGGGATGCGGCGGGCGCGCTTTCCGTGGCTACGGGGGGACAGGCCACGGAACGGGTGAAGAGCGTGATGCCGATCGCGCCCATCAACAGGATGGACAGGATCAAGGTCGTAGAGACGAGGATCGCGATCGGCGGGAATGGCCGATCAGCGCGGACGGGCTGGAACGGATTTCTGTCGGGATCGAGCCGTTTCACGGACGAAAGGCTACTCATAGCGTCCCCTCGCGGTCCGCGTGGCGACCATCCTTTTGACTCGCTTGAATGTGCGGGCTTCTGCTAGGAGTCGTCCGTCGTCTGCCATTGGGCCAGTACCGGTCCGGCCAAAGCGCCGGCAAGGAAACGCCGAGGGCAAGCGAGATCGCTTTTTCGGCTTTCGGATAGGGAGACCCGAGGGCCGCGGATATTTCTGACGCAGAGACCGGGGTCGTGGCGGCAAACTTCTTCAGCGAGCCATGCCGCCGCTTGATCTCTGCGAGGATCGCATGGCGATCCCAAATGGTCGTGTGCTGTTGCACCGGCTGTTCCTTGAATTGACCGAGCAGGCCCGCCGGCCTGTTTGGTCGCAAATCAGTTCTGGTTTTCCAGAACACCATATCTGGTGATTCGGATCAACCAGATTTGGTGGTTTAATTGGGTGCTGTGGATGAACATGTCGGACGAAGAGGATTCGCGACTCCTGCTGGTCCGTGAACGCTTGCGCGCCACGATGGAGGGGAACGGCGGTCAGAAGGCCGTTTCGAAGTTGACGGGCATCCCGGTCAACACGCTGGGCAACTATGTTCGCGGCATCGTAGCGGAACCCCCTGCATCGAATCTGGTCAAGATCGCGAAGGCCTGCGGCGTTTCGGCGTCCTGGCTGATGGGACTGGAAAAGAGCGGGTCGAGCCCGATCGGCATCAGCGCCGGCGACGTTGAGGCTTATGAAGGTCAGCCGATCGTTTTCGGAAGCAAGGCGGCAAAATCTCACTGCCGCTGGAGGGTGGCGAGCCGGGCCTTGGAACTGGCAGGCTATCTTCCGGGCGACCTGCTCGAATTCGACCTGGGCGGAAGGCCGAGCAGGGGTGAGCCCGTCGTGGCCGAAGTCCGCAACGAGACGGGCGAGGTCAGTTCGGTACTGCGCCTGTTCCAGCCACCCGTCCTGACGGCGCACACGGCCGACCCGACGATAGATGCCCGCCCGATCCAGCTCGATCCGGCTGAAGCCCGGGTGAAAGTGCTAGGCGCATTTATCCGGATGGTCCGCGAGCGCTCAACGTAACCTTTCCTGCACCCAAACGGTGCGCCCGCAACGCCGGCAGAGACTTCCAGAAGATGAGTTTCGCCCGGCTAGGCCGCGAAAAGGCCTTCAACGGCCGTTCCACATTTCCCACCTCGTGAGAACGACAATTTGCCGGCCAGGGTGCATTCCGTTGGAATCCCGGCTTTTCGCCCTGGTGGGAACTATGCTGCCGCAGGAACGCCTCTTTTCCCACCATCGAAACTGAAAGGTCGTATTTCCGGGGAGATTCAGCCCGCCGGAATTGCGGTGGTCGCGGGACAGGTTGTTGATGTGCAACTTCAGTTGGCATGCTCGGGCCTCAAACGCCGGCCGCAGTGATTGCGCCGTTTCTCGCCGAAACCCTTTATGTCGCCGCGCTTTTTCGGCTCTTACCGGCTATTCCCACTAATTCCCGGCAAACGCCGCCAACTGCCAAGTGAAGTTGCGCGTTACACCACGGCAATCAAATGCTTGAAGATTATCAATGATTTGGGAATGGTGCTGCGAGAGAGGATTGAACTCTCGACCTCTCCCTTACCAAGGGTATTACTTAAAGTATACAATCCTTATATTGTAAAGGATTGCGGCCCATCTTTTCAAGACTGCACGGATTTTGTGCGTGTTGGATTTGGCTTGCCACCCGTTGCCCGCCACCCTGCCACACTCTATTTTCCCCGAATGAAGCCACCAATCTACACCCTGTACATGGTCCAGGTTTTCAAGTCGCCGCATTGGGTGCATGTCCTGTCGACATACGACAAGACGCTGGCGAAGCAGACTTTGAAAGAGATAGGCAAGTCCGGCCGAATCGAGGAAGTCAAGGTGCGGCGGAAGTAGGCTATCGCCCCTTCGCAGACGCGTACGGATTTTTCACGGTCTTAGGCATGCGGGTCATTCCGAAATTCTTACCGTGGCACTTGCTGCAATAAAAGTGACGCTTGATTTCGTCGAAGAGCATGCCCTGGTTTGGCCCGGTCTTTGCCTTCAGGCGCTCCAGATCCATCTCGCCGTGATGCTCGCAGGCCGCGTTATAGCACCACAGCATGATCGTCGTGCCGTCGTCGATGAAGTCTTGGACGCAGTTTTTGTAGACCATCCGGCTAGACCTTACTGTCAGCACCCGGCTTATCCCGCCACCTCTGGCCATAGGCGCGGCAGATCGCGTTCGCCTTGAACGTACACGGCACGCAGGCGTCTTTGCACCGCGAGTCGCATATCATTTCTATGACATCTTTATGAGTTGGCTTCGCGTCGGCCGTAAGTAATTTGAGGCCAACAAGATGAGCGGTGTCTGGTCCCAGAACTGCAGACTTTCTTTCGCGCCCACGCACGAGCAAAAGCTCGGCCAACTCAGTCAATGTCTCCCATTTCTTCATCAGAACAAAATAGGAACATACACCTAATGAGTCAACGCCCTGCTGTGGTCGTTAACCATGAATAGGAAGATTTGTGGACGCCCCTATTACCGGTTGCGAGATGTTTCAATTTGTAACAGATTGGCATTCGGGCGTGATAACCCGGATTGGAATAGGCGCGAGTGCGCCAAACGGTGCGGTTCGCTTGGCGGCGACGCACGAACCTGGCTTCGGCCGGGGGCGGTGCGTCATGTCCAGGCGAAAGCTAAAAGCCGCCGGCTGGTCTTCCAACCAGTTATCAACCCCCGGCTCTGCGCCACACGTAGCAGCAGAGCGAACAAAAAGCATTCATTCTACCTAAACTTTGTTTGGGCGCGGTGCCCATTGGCAACACGTATTCAGATTCAAGGAAGGCGATAAAAGAATGGAAGATATCCTCGCGGCGGGGGCCGCTACCGAACGCATCCAGTGCCCGGCAGAATGCAGAAAATGGCGATTCTCGCCTGGCAGCAAAGTCAATCACATCGGCGGTGATATGCCTGCCGTGGTCATGGGCCGCACTCTTACCGGGAATGGTCGGGAGCTCTACCAGATATTCGTGCTTTCCACAGAAAGCGCGCCGGTAAAATTCTTCCTCGGAGATTATTTGAAGGGATAGCCGGCGGAAGTTGGCGGCGTTGGGTATCCGGTTATACCCGAAAAGCGAATCCGGTGATAACAGAAAACCCGCCGAACTTGCGACCGGCGGGTTGACTATTGCGCATGTGAGATACGGGAAAGTTAGCGCGTGATGCCCAGCGATTCTCGCCGCATCGTTACGGCAAGATGTCGGAGACCTGCCGCGCTGGCGGCATGATGACTTGCGGCGTAGCTAGCCTTCTCCCTGATGTCCGCTCCGAGTCGAGGCTCATCCCGGCTTACCGTCTTGCACATTGCCGACTGCTTGTCGTGCCATTGCGCCGCCAGTTCGTAGGCCTCGGCTTTATTCATGCCCAACGCCCCAGTGCCTCATCAAGCTTGTCGTGCAGTTCCTCACGGCTGCCGTCATTCGTGACTATCAGATCGGCAATGAAGTTCGCGCGCTCGGACTCGTGGCTGCCCGATATCCCGCCTCGCCCGTCGAGCCGGTAGATGTCACCGCCAAGCCGCCGGATTGTGGCCGCCTCATTCGGAAAGCGGCAATCATCGACGATCACACGTCCGCCGACTTCAATGATGGCCTCGACGCGCTGGCGCCAGATACCCACCCAGAAGTCCTCGCCCATGCAGTTTCTGCCCCATTCGGTGCCCAAGGTCTGCATGGCATGGCGCGGTGTCTTGCCCGCCAGGCGCACCGACGGCGCTTCCTTCAGATCGCCCTCGATCTCGGCTTCGGTAAGGCCGACCGCGCGGAGCATATCTTTCAGGGGTGCCGCGAACTTCACAAGGGCGTATCCCTTGGACTGGAGGTAAGCCGCCGCGGTCGACTTCCCGCTCCCCGCAGCGCCACATAGGCCGACGATCTGGGGAAGATTGTCGTTGTCGGCCTTGCCGTGAGCGCGACATGGTGGTGTACGTTGGTCGGGTACTTCTTGGTGGCCCCAAGGGCTGTATGCAAGGGCGTTCATTTTTCCTCCGAAAGTGCACGGCGATACATGCGGTGCGCGGTGTAGTATGGGCACGACGCTGATTGGCCTATGGTGTGTGCTGCCGGGCGCCAGCCCAAGTGACTGTCGGTTAAGCACTGGTCGCCTGATGAATAATCTCGCCCTCGGTCAGCATCCGATATCGGTTATCCCAAGCCATCAAGCCCCCTCCTTCTCTCGTTCCTTCACGCCCTGCCCGTCGTCAGGTACGTCGCGCACAGGCCCTTCCGGTCCCGTCACCTTGAAATCCGGATCGGCCGCAATCTGTCTGAAAACGGCAATCGGATCCTTCACGAGCGGCCGAAAGCGGCGGGCAGCGAAGGGCGGGTCATCATACCCATAGGTCGGGTCGACACCGCGATCGAGGCCGACCAGCCGAACACCGATGAACGGCGGGTCGATGTAATTGTTGAACTCGCCTATCCACCTGATTGTATAAATTTGGCCTTCCACGAGCTCGCAGGGAATCGAGACGTTCTGAATCGGAGCGTATTTGGCGTCGATGCAAACGACTTCCTGGCCGACGTAGAATTGGTTCATTTGCCTTCCCCGTCAATATTAAGAACCTCTCGGCGCGGCGCAGACTCCAAGTCCAAAATCACTTGCGCGCGCTCCTCTCCGGTCAGCTTGTGAGCATCTGGTCCCCATGAAAAATGAACTCGCGTGACGCGCTTCGCGTCCCACATATCTGCGACTGCTCGGCCCTTTTCGCCCAGCATGTTGCGATACGCATGCATGAGATATTCAGCATTTGTCGCACGATGAACCTGCTTTTTGACCTCGGCTGCGTTCGCCTCCGCACACCGCTTGCGTTCGGCAAGAATGGCGCGGGCGACAATTTCCTGTTTGCCGGGCCAAACGTTGGCGGCCGAAGACAATTCACGGATTACGGCGCCGGCCACCATGCGGATGTCTCTTGGGATTTCGGTCATGCCGCCACCCCATCAGGGGATTGGCGACGCGGCCAATCGTCGAACCCAACTGCATGGGGATTGCGGTATGTCGATCGTGCCTGTTGCCGAGCGACGGGCACGATATCGTTCGCCGGGGTATCCTTGGCGGACTTCTTAAGTTCTCGCTCACGCCTCATCTGCAACCCTAGGCGGATGCCTTCACGGTTGGAGCCCATTTGGGCTTCCGCCTCTTTTCGGGCGGAAGTAATTGCGTCATATGTCATTCGATCTCTCCTCTTGTGCGGTGGCCGTCAAAAGCCACGGTGTGGAGCGTGTACCGCGATCACAGAACCTCCATCACGCCGCCACCCTCATGTTTTCGCGTTCCGCCATCAGCATTCGGAAAGTGTGCAGGAAGTACAATTCCGCAGTCTCTGGGGGCCAGTATTGAAGTTCGATGCCCAAGGGATCATCGTGCTTTGTATGCCAAGGCATGGGCGCCATATTGGCCAGCTCATCAGCGATAATCCGTGTATCGGCCTCATGCACCTCGGCGGGCATCACTGGTGGCAGGTCGAATGTTTCACAGACGGCAGCCATTACGTTCATCTCTGCGGCCTTGTAGTCACGTAGATGCCGCTTCAGAGGGCGCGGCACGTCGACCAGGTATGCTTCGCTGGCGTCATGCAACAGAGCCCACAGAGCCGCCTTGTTGCCGTAGTGCTCGACAATCCAGCGAGTCATCAGTACCGAGTGTTCCGCCACGCTGTAAAACTTATGGCAGTGGCCCGCATATCGGCATTGCAAGCTCAGGCTGTGCGCAATATCCTCGATGCAGATTTCATCAGCGCGTGGATCTAGCGGCCAGAACTTCTTGCCGGTGTACGTCTGCATGAAGTCGCCGTGGCGACTATCGTTGGCTGGCGGTCCGGCAAGCGGGTTGTTGCAGTCCGGGATCCAATACACCGTATGGTCACCTTCCGGCGAGCCAAGGTCAATACCAACAGTAAGCGGCCCAAACGTCTCCATCGGCGTCAGATCATGCTCGACGTATCGGCGGGCGACGCTGTCCCAGTGTTTCATCGATTCCGCTCCTCTAGTCCGCAGGCGCGCATTGCCCGAAACAACAGATCGTAAACACCGCGTCGTGTTCGATGGTGCCCTTCGGCAAGCGCGACTACCATTTCTTCGTCTTCACCGGACGTGGCGCCATTGACAGCATTGTCGCCAAACGTGAGGGAACCCTTACGCCATGCGGCACGAAGGGCGCCGGCGAAAGGTGGTGTCTTTTTCATAGCAACGGCATAATCCGCCGTGCCGTCAGGCCTCGTGAGAACGTTGGCTATTTCCATTATGCCTATAGTTCTCGCGCGGTCTTCACTCCCGCCTGGAAGCAGGTCGAAGGTCACTCGTATCATTGAAATCTCTCCTCGGTGGTGGTTCGCCTGCTTGGTAGGCGGGCGAAGTTTGGTGGTTGGTTGACTTAGCCGGGATACGTTTCGGCGTAGGTGTACCCTGGCCAGCAGATCACTCCGCCCGCATGCAAATTCACACGATGTGGCGCACCGTCGATACCGAACGCGTACCGAAGCCATGCCACGATCAGTCGCCAATTGGACGGTGTTCCTTCTAGATGTTTCGTTTTCTGTCTGATGCGCCACACGAACCGCGCCGAATTGATTACGTGCTTCAGGAAGAGCAACCCAAGAGCCGCGAAAAGCAACGCAACAACTAACAACACCGCCCACCCGACAACGAGAGCAACTGAGGTCATCGACGACATCACGCCACTGCCCTCCTTGGTTCGTTGTCATTCGCGGCTTGCACGCGGAGAACGGGGCGTGCGGCTCGCCACTTGCCATTCTGCAGCGTGATCAAAGTGCGCTTGCCGTTGGGATACTGGACGATGTGCGCAACAGCCCACGAACTCGGCCCTTTGTTGTAGCCATGGCGCAGGTTCATCGCTCCAGCGCAGTACACGCCGTCCATGATTTCAGGCGAATGCTTGTCGCCGATCGACATCTTCCGGCCGATACGCGCGAAGCCAGAGATTGTGCCCTTCGAACCGTTCGCGCCTCTAAACCCATGGTTTCCGCATTCCACGCCGTCGACAACGAAGCTCGCGCCGTCATGAACCCACTTCACGCCATCCAGTCCATCGTCGGACAGCATGCGCACGGCGGCCTCTAGCAGGCTGAATGTCGGCACGGGCTCGCCCGCGTCGAGAGCCTTCGCCTGTGCCTCCCGTGCGGCCAGGTAGGCGTCATCAAGCTTCAGGCCGTATCGGACGTTGATGCCGTCATTCCTGTACCGACCTTCCCGAATGTATCGTTCCAGACCTAGGTCGTGATTGCTCTCGACCACCACAGGAGTGATGCCGGCGCGCCGAAGACGCGTGAGGAACCTAGCCACGGCCGCAACTTCATCCATAACGCTATCTCGACCACGCACAGCCATTTCATAGAAATGGGCGTTGTCGTTGGCGTGGTGATGGCTTCGCGTTTCGTTGTCGAAGACGTCGTGCGCCATCACGACGTCTGGCTGCAGCGTGTCGATCACATTGTCCCGGTACGTGGTGGTGGTGTCCGTGCCAAAACCGAATGTGGCGAGGGCGTTTTGATGGTCAAGCTTGCGCTCATGGACGTCACCGCACACTACGGCCCGAACTTTGTGACCAGTCGATACCTTCCCGTTGGAGACGAAGATATCTAGGTCGTAGAATGACCCATCATCCGCCGCGCTGATTTGGCGTGGGAAGATATCGCCGACGGCGTCAAACTCGACGATCGTGGCGCCAATGATGTGATGAAAGATGCTCTTAATTCCAGCCTTGCGCGGTATGACCTTCGGCTGCGTAACCGCCCCCGTTGTCATAACCTGATGCGCCTGCACGGCGGGATCGGTCGACGGAACCGACTTCAGCTGAAGCTTGGCATGTGGGAATACGGCCCATCTGCCGCGGCTGTACGTGACAAGATCAGAGATTGGTCGCGCCGCGGTGGGTAGTGTGTTCATCTCGCCAGCGAAAATGAAGTTTCCGCCGACTTCCATCTGGCCGAATGCGATGAAATCCTGAATGAGCGGCGAATACTGCCGAGAGGTCGGGGAGTTTTCGTTGAACCAAGAGGTTTCGTAGGTCCAGGGGCCGACCACTATTTCCGCGCCGATGTGGGCTGCGAACGCGCGAAGGTTTGTCCAGAACTGCTCATGGACTGGAGCGTCGTTCTGCGCCCCGGTAAACAGGTATTTCCGATTTCGGCAGTCGGCCACAGGGGCGACGCGAAGGGTGTCAGATACCCACGTTTTTGGCGCTCGTTCCGACTCGACGTAGTCTTCCTCGTTCCGGTCATACCTAAGACCGGTTTGCGCCTCGACATGCACTGCCTCTGGATTGATGAGAGGGTAACGAGTCCCGGTCATCATTTCCACGAGCCACTCCCGCATAGTCTCGGCTCGTGCCGAGGCGTGCTGCCCGGCTGACTTCTTTGTCGTGGTGGCTACAGGTAAGACAGGGTCGGCCAGCAACCCCTGTGCCGTTGCCCGCTTGATGCTGTCCTGTAGCGCGCCGCGTGACAAGCCCAAAGCCAAGGCTGTTTTGGACTGGTTGCGATCGTTGGCCAGATACGCAGAAACGCGCGCAGCCAGAACTTCGTCTGGAATCGGTGGTGTTGGCAAAAGTGTTAGTCCTTGTTGGGGAATGGTGCGGCGGCGTTAGGACGGCTGCCCAGCAGGCTTGTCGGTCCAGTATTTGCCCGACTGAAGCAGGCAGGCCATGCCGTCAGTGCCAACCGCCACCGCGGACCATGTTTCGCCGCCGGGAGATACGAAGATGACCAGGGCGACTTTATCGGTGGCAACTCCGTAGCTTGCGGGAGTTTCGTTGAACTCCGACTTCAGAACCGAAGCCATCGCCGAAGTTGGGGCGCAGTTCGGGTCATCGGCAAAGGCGGGAAATGCACTGAGGGATAGAGCGGCAATTGCCGCCGCAAAAATCTTCCACATGGTAGCTCCTCGATGTGGTGATCTACGGTTGGTAGCCGTAGGTGGTGGTGTAGTCAGTGGTGTAGGTTTTGGTGATTCCAACATTGGATTATTTTGTTACATTTGTCAATGTTGTTGTAGCCTAAGCAATAAAAAAGCCCCGCCACCTTGCGGCAACGGGGCTTATGGTTAGCTCGAGCGACGTGGCGGCTGCCGTTCAAACGCGCGATCGATGCGCTCACTGATAGAGTCTATCCGGTTACCGATGCCCTCGATCGCGCGCAGCAGCTGTGCCGTTTGCTCCTGCATGCCTTGCTTGGTCGCGAACACCTCAGCGGCGTGAACCTTATGCGCGGCCAGATCGCGCTGAGCCTTTTCTCCCTTCTCGCCGGCCTTCTGGATCATGTCGTACATTTTCCAGAACACACCGGACAGCGCGGCGAAGATCGCTAGGGCGATACCTACTTCGACTGTCATCCTACCAGACCTCGCACGCCTACCGCGAAAGACAGCACGGCAAGCCAGGCCCAGCAATATGCAGATTTTGCATACATCATGGCTTCACCCCGCACAGTTTGGCCAGCTTTTCGTTCTCGGCCAGGATTTGCCGCGCCGTGCCAGCGGTAAGCTGGTCTTCGACAGACGGGCGCACCGCCTTGGCCACGTCGCAATAATTACCGCTTGCCGTCACGCATCCACCTATCAAGGCCGATACGGACATCAGCGTCGCCAAGGCGATCCACTTCATCTTCGATTTTCCGTGCTTTGTTGATTGATTCGAGACGCTGTTGCGCCTGCTTTGCGGCCGCATCGGTCTTGCCGCGGCTATACGCGGCGGCAAGGATTGCCAGGGCTACACCCGCTGCGGCGATCCAGCCTGCGAACCGCGACCAGAGCGCGGACCATAGGGTGGCCAGCATCACAGCGCTTCCTTGATGCGCTTGATCTCAACCCGGCCAGACATGACGAGCCACAGACCGATACCGCCGACGGCGAGCAACAGAGCCAAAGCCGCGAAGCCCCACGGCCCGCCAGTGAACGCGGCAAGACCACCACTGGTTACAAGGCCGGAGCCGATCGCCATGAGCGACTTGCTCTCGCCTGCCGGAACGTCGTCGGGCTTAGCGGCCTCAGCCACGACGTCTTTGGTCTTGACGTCTCGAGCCGCAACGATGCTATCGAGGAAGTTCTTGTAGTACCCGGCAATCAGAGTGGCCTTGTCAGTGCCGTTGACAATGGCGCGTGCACCAACGGGGTCCTCCTTGCCGGCGCCGAAATACTGGTCTAGGCGGGCGGTGGTGAACATACCCTTCGTCATGCCGTCGAAGAGAATGTGAACCGCAGTTGCAAGCTCGAGCGCCTTTTCGGGATTGGCTTCAATACCGAATTTCCGGTAATTGTCGCGGAACGTGATCTGTGGCAGGCCACGACCCCGAAAACGGTAGCCGTCCTCCTTCGTGTCGTTGCCTTGCCGACCGCCGTAAACCTTATTGGCAAGAGCGCGAGGATTGCGGGCGTATGGCTTTGCGGCGGCAACAGAAGCAAACCGAGTAGGCCAAACCTGCCTAATGCGCGCCGCCGAATAGTTGAGGTTTTCTTCGACAGGCTGCATCTTGCCGCCAGTCTCGTGGAATGCCGTCGCGAGCATGTAGGCCAAATGCTGGTCTGGCGTGCCGCGCTTGTAGGCTTCGGCAAGAATTGCCTCCATGCCGGCCACCTGGCTCGTCGAAAGACGGCCGCCAAAAGGCGCGCGCCTCGCATACGCGAAGAACGTTGTGTTGTTCATTATATCCTCTGGAATAGGAAAAAGCCGCCCAAAGCGACTGGACTTCAGACCGGAAACGAGTTTGTATTTCCGTGGCTTATGGGGGTGGGGATGAAAATCAGGATTTTACTGACGGCTGCTGCCGCACTTCTGTCCAATTCGGCTTTCGCCGAGGACGCTTCCACTTTCGCTGGTTACTACGGTGGCGCTACTCTTCACCTAGGAAAAACCAAGGACGTCGCTTATGATGCCTGGTACGACCTCGGCGAAGGTTGGATCGACCGAAACTTTCAAATGGAAAAGCCAGCAGTCGGTCTATTCGGTGGATATAACCATGAAGTAAGCGGCTTTCTGGTTGGCATCGAAGCTTCGCTCCGGGCGGACACCAGTTCACAGGACACAGCGGCAACCGAATCCTACAAGACGAACTACGTGTGGCCTGACATCGGAGACGAGGTGAACGAACTCGTAACCAGCGGTGAAACTGGCGTGGCCAAAATAGACATAGGGCCGTACCGAGCAGGAACCACCACCAAATCGTGGACAGATTACAGAGAAACCGCTTCACCCATGATCTCAGCGCGCGTCGGAGCAGCTTTTGGTGACGTCATGATTTATGGAAGGGGTGGTCTTGGTGCGTCAGTGCTTTCCGTCCGCAGGCACACAACATCAACGGACACCAATTGCCTCGCCGGAATTACTGAGGTGGAATATTCACCACTCCATGCCTCATGGGGGCAGCCAACCTGCGTGGCCACCTCTTTGTCAGAAAGCGCGACGGCAACAAGCAAAACGTCTCGAGTGGCACCGAGCGTGTCAGCTGCAATTGGCGCGGAGTACAACTACGGAAAATACTTTGCTCGGGCCGAGGCCGAAGTCAGCCACATCTACTGGGGCAGCGACTTATTCCCAAATGGTGACTCTGGCGCCACCAAGTATCAGCTAGGTCTAGGAGTGGGCATCCGCTTCTAGCCGATCAACCCTCCAGCGCGGCGATGCGCGCCTCAAGTTCATCAATCTTGTCGAGAAGCCAGCTAGTCGCCGCCCAAAGGTAGGGCGTGCGCTTGCCCTGATCGACGCCCCATGTCTGATAAGCCGCTTCGATCTTCACTGCGCCCTCGGCGCCTTCGACCGTTGGGTTGCCGTTCGGATCGATCCAGCGAACGCCGCCCTCTACCCAATCCTCTCCGGTAACCGGGTCTTGCCATCCGCCTTTGCTGGCCAGGTCAGGGGATAGGGCGTAGGATGTCTGCGCACCCCAACCAACCGCATATTCGCCGGTCTTTTTCCACGTAAAGTCGCGGACCGGGTCCGCACGGATTATCGCAATGGCATCTGCCGCGTCATACTGTCCGATGAAGTCCTTCAAAGTTTCATCCGAAGACGTGACGAATTGTGTCGCCGTACCGCTACTGGTTATGCCGCCAACTTGGCCGTTGGGGTTATAAACCATGTGATGGTAACCCGTTCCAACGAATTCCAACGATGTTTGCACCATACGGCCACCCAGACCAACGCCACGACTAGCGCCGGTTAGAGAAAGCGTGCCGACTACAAAGCTGGAATCTATCGGTGAGTACGGCACAAGATAGGCACCTTCATCAGGCGCAACTCCTGAAACACTTGCCGAAGCCTTAAAGCTTATTCTTCCGGTCGGTAAGACTTCTATCGCTGCCGCAGCGGTAGAACCGCCGATGCCAAGGCTTGTCCACCCGGCAGACGAGTTTCGATACCCGTTCGAATACATCCCCAAAGCATTCGCGCCGTTGCTCCCGAGATACCCTATAGTTGTCGCCAGATGAGAAAATCCAGGCGACCAGAAATTAGACCATTCATCAACTCCAACTGATACCCCGCGATTAAAGCGCTGGTTCGATGCCCAGTTGCTTTGTGCTCCATTAAGCACGGGTACCGTTGCTCCAGATGTGCCGGAGTCGAGCACTGCCGCGGTGCCAAGACCGAGTGTAGTGCGCATGGCCGCCGCATTGGCATCGTCCAACAGACCTCGCGCCGCAGGCGTGAAGTCTGTCAATGCCGCGACGCCTGCGCCAGTGTAATACGGCAGTTTGTTCGCCGCGCTAGTGAGATTTGCCAGCGCTGCAAGATTGCCGTTGGTCAGAAGTTCAAGCAGCTGCCGCGTCGTCTCCTGCATACGTGCTGTGTCAGGCGTTATGCCGATCTCGTAGGCCGCCGTCGTCTGCGCGCCGCCCAGCCATGCATAAGCAAGGGTGAGCGAGGTGTTGCTGTCGACCGAGGCAATGCGGACGCCAGAGCCCTTGTGCGTGCCGAATAGGTCGCCGGGGCGGATGGAGTTTAGCCATGCGGTACCCTGCCCGGTAACGGCGGTACCGCTAGCCGCAACCGTGGCAGTGCCTGTGTTGTAGAAGCTGGGAGTTGGCACTTACGCCTCCTTCTCGCCGCTGGAGAGTTCCGCAAAATGATCGACTTTGGCCTTCAGCTTTTCGATATCGGCGGACTGCGCCTCGACCGTGCCGGCCAGTTCGAAGGCCTGCTGAGCCAAGAGCAGATTGCGGTTGCGGTAGAACTCGATGAGCGCCTGCGCCTCGACATAGGCGGCCTGCGGCGCGATCTGCACCTTCTGGGTGTCGGACATGAAAACTCCATGGCTGGAAACCGCCGTGAAAGGGCGGTGTCGAGGCAAATGAATGTTGGCTTAGAGCGAGGTCGGAATGCCGAAGATGTAGTAGCGGATACCGAGAGGGTCATCGCCTGCGTCGCGTATGCCGCTGTTCGGGTTTGCTGGATCAATCCACGTGTTCCCGCCAGTGCACATGTGAAACTTCACCGACGTGTTGCTGATGAGCGCCACGGTGCCTTCATTGCCCTGCGTCCAGTTCAGACCGGACGAGCCGTAAAAGACGAGCATTCGGGAGCGTGGCTCCCGATATTGAAGGCCCGCAGTGCTGGTATTCTGCTTCACGATCATCTTCACAAATGGAATGAAGCCGGTATTCGTGAAACTGATCGTCTTGGCTTTGTTGCCAAAGCGCGTGCTGGTCGCGCTCTCGGTGCAATCGCTTGGGGCCAGCCATCCTTCCGCGATGATCGGGATGTAGGAAAACCTCGTGTCGAGCAGGATGTCGCGAAGCTTTGTCGATGTGTCAGACGAGCCCGGCCTCTTGATCTGCACAAAGTCTTGAATGCCGTCGTTTCCGCTGAAGAGGATTTTTGATCCACCCGTCGAAGGCGTCGAATCCTCATTGTCAGCACAGAGCATGTAGCGAACCGTGATCGAGGCGCTTCCGGTGTTGTAGACCGTAACCGTCGACCCCGAGATGGAATATTCTAGCCCGTTCTCGGTGTTTGCCGCAACCTGACCGGTTGTCGCCGGAGGCCAGATAACCGACCCGCCAGTGAAATACCAATTCCAGTCCAGATATGCTGTCGCCGGTATAGGGACGGGTGACACGACTGCCGTGTTCCCGCCGGCCGCGATGGTGATCTCACCAGCCTTCAGAACCTTGGCGTAAACCCGATCGCTGTCGAGGATAAGCTGCCGGCCAGTTGCCGAGCCAACATCAAAGCCCGGCCGAGCGACCTTTACCGTCGTCGGGTCGATGCGAACATTGCACTGACCCGAAACTGGCGTTGCAGTGGGACTGCCAATCGCTACGTTGTCGCATGGCAATTCCCACACGGTCGATACGTATGTTCCACCGCTATCTCCGACGGGCGCGGTGAAATAATACACCCATCCTCCAGGCGTCCATCCGTTAGGCGCCGCCGTTTCGCCGCCCCTAGCAACATACCCTGGCGCAGACACGTGCACGCCGCTATTGCTACCAGTATTGTAAGTGGTGTACCGGCTCGCCCCTGCCGAATAGCGCCCGTTCGACTGGCGCGTCCGCACTTCAATCATTGGATTGAAAGTGTAGGGAGGTGTCCCGAAAATGCGGTTGACGCTGAACCACCCTTGGCGAAGGCCTAAATAATACGTGTAGTAAAGCGCATTGCCGGAGGTAGACCCCGCCGGCCCATATACTGGCGTAGAACCGGAAGATTGAAACGCAGAAAACGGTACGGACCAAAGCCCCGTAATGTAGCCGATATCCTGCATTTCAGAGTTGAAGAGGAACTTGCCGTAATCCGTATTTGGCGTCGTATTCGGATCGTCGGCATTGTCCTTCATGACCTTGACGGCGCCACCGCCGCCAGAGGTCTTTCTGCCAAGGAATAGACGGACCATCAGGTGAATATCTCAATGGAGGCATTGCTGCCGTCTCCACGGATGTCGAGCTTGCCGTTGAAGCTGCGCTGGCGTCGGAAAAGGACATCTCCGATACGGGCATTTTCCATGTAGGCTACTCCGCCGGTGAAGACGAAAGGCGCGGCGTTGTTTGTCCCATCGGTGACGACAAACTGGTCAGCAACGAACGCCACCCGCGTTGGTGAAAGGGCAGAAGCCGGCACATCGATGAACATTGCAGCCGATCGGTACGCCCCTGCCCCACCAGTTCGGGCCTCGATGCCATAGCGGGCGGCGTATCCAGCGGGACCAGCAGACGCCGACATGCGGACATTGACCGCGGCAGAGCTTCCCCCCATCGCGACGAAGAGCGCAGTTATGGAATCGGCTTGGGCAGAAACTTGTCCGCCTATCGACGATACCTGGGCACTCAGAAGCGTTACGGCCGACGCCGTTGCCAGCGTTGGAATTGTCGCCTCAATCGTCGTCAGGCGCTGGCCAATGGCCGAGTTCGGCCCCGTTGCTACAGTGATCGCATCGGTGTAGGCGGCGGTAATCTCGCCGGCCTTTGAAACGAGTTCGATCTTAAGCTGTTGCTTGTCTGTATAGTTGGCGGCGTCCTGATCTGCTGTCCGAAGAGCGAACTGCTCGGCCATCCAAATCAGTTCACGAGAGCCGTCACGAAGCCACTCCGTGGCGTCGCCGACAAACTCCTCGATGTCCTCGATCATGCCGGGCAGATAGACGTCTTGATCGCCTAGACGGATGTCCAGAGTCGTGACGGACAGCCATCCAGACCACTCCCATGGGCGATCTGATCCAGGCACGTAACGGCCACGCACTTGATAGGCGGTCAGCGGGAGCAACGACTGCGAAATCAGAATGGAGGCAACAGCCACGTTATCGGTGCGGCCGCGGTAAACTACCGTTCCGCTAGTTGCCAGTCGGACCTCGAACGCTACAGCGGCGACGTCAACTTGGTCGCCGTCCCACGCCAATAGGATGGCTGGGCGCCGTCCCGAACCGGTGTTGTCAGGGATAGTTGATGCTTCTGCATACCAATCAACGATCGGCTGCGGGCTTGGCCGATTAGGTCCAAGCGGGCCAAATACCGGCGGCTTGTAATCGGTCGATGGGTTCCAGTCATAGTCCGCGGGATCGACCTCGGTGAGGTCAAGCATCACATCGAGATTTGCCCGATCCGCGACACCGTCGACGCGAAACAGCTTGGCTTCGTAGCCATTCCGATTCGACGTCCAAGAAACGATGTCACCCGGCTCAAGAATCCATGCAGCGGGCGAAAGCACCAGCGTGTGCCGCCTTGCTCGCCTGCCTTCGGCAAGCGCTGACTTCATCAAGCGCTGGACCTGCGTCGAGCGATAGACCATGTCCAACTGGACATCGGCCATCAGGCGGCGATTGCCGTCCTCGGCTTCGAATGTCGTGTTGAAGAGAGCCGGAGCAGATTTAGTATTCCAAGCTTCGGCCGGCTCCGGATACGAGGCGTTGATACCGTTGATGGTATCGGCCAGACCAAAGAACGGCGTGAATTCTTGCGATTCCGTCGACAGAATGTCGTCATCCGAAAAGGCAAAAACTGGCGCGTCCGGCTCGCCGACGTATATCTTGTAGATGCCGCCGCTTTCCGAAAGCCTGCCTTGGCAGCCCGTCAGGATGGCGTCGACCGCGTCCGCGATCTGAGCGCCGACGTGGATTTCTCCGCCCGTCAGATACTGCTTTTCAGTGCCTGTCGTAGTGGCAACAAGCGCACGGCACTTGTTGATCTGCGCAATCCAGTCTGCACTCGGAAGACGGACGCTAGGCAGATTCTGCAGGCCATAAAGCCAAGCCCCACCATAGGTGATGCCGAGTAGGAGGTTGTAAATCTGGACTGCCGGAAGGTCGTCGCCGTCTCCGCCCCATGTTGCGGGATCGGAGCGGCGGTGCGCACCAGAGCCGCCAGCCGTCGAGTCCTTCGTGATGTCATAGAGCTTGGCGCCCTGCACCTCGAATTTGAACTGCGGAAATCCGGTGAATAGTTCTTCTTCAACCTGCGAAGTGATGACTGCATAAGCAACACCGCGACCGACGCGTGTTGACGACCAAGGGCGTGTGCCGCTGGAAACGGTACCGGCAAGAAAGGGGTCCGCGACGGTCTGCGTACCGTCGTAGAACTTGACCCACATGTGGTTGTTGCTGCCCTTGGCATACTCAACAACCGGAAAACCCCAATCCCCGTAAGACGCATCGCCTGTGTCGATAGTGACGGGCTCGCCGTTCACCCAAAGCTGGCTGATGCCAGTGATCGGAACGTCGGAAAGCGCGATAACCTGAGTGAAGTAGGCGTTCGGCGTCTTGCCTGCCTTGCCCCACGTATTGGCGTAAACCAGAGAGCCAGCCGTAACGGTGCGGCCGAAGACGAACGAGCGCGGCACGTCGCCGCCTGCCTGAAGTGTGCCTTGCACACTGAATTGCGGTTCGTCGGGCTGTCCGGCGATTGCTTTGGCGAGGAGATTGAGACCGATGCCGACGGCAGTCTTGAGGAGGAAAGTCCCGATCGCACCAAGGCCGCCGATAAAGCTTGAAATGGACGCAAACGCACCGCCTATCGCCGCGGCGATACCGGAAAAAAAGGCCATCGATGTATCCTGAAAAGGCGCCTGTCAGCGGGCGGCGAGCGGCTTCATGAAATGGCGCTCAGCCGCCGCGTATCCGCAGCGCTCGTAAAGCTTGGTCGTAATGGGATCGGCACCCAAGCCAACAAGGTTGGCGAACGAGCATCCCCGCTCTCGAGCCCAGGCCTCGTAGGCGGCAATCATGTGCAATGCTGCACGACCGCGGTGGGCTGGTTCAATCCACCACATGATTTCTGTGGCTACTTTGAACGGGCCGAAAGGATGCGCGCCGGCCTGCGCCGCCAATACGCCTTGGGCCGTGCCGTCGACGTCGTAGACGAGGCAAACACGGTCGACATCTGTCAGGCAGGCGTCGAACACGAGCGAAGCATGCGCAGCATGTAATGCGAACGGCAGTCCCGCCGCGACGTGAAACGACCGCGCCATCATGAGAACACGCATCTTGTCCGCGACCACGGCGCGCCGGATCAATGGGGAACTCCGGACAGCACAACGCCAGTCATCTTGCGCGTTGGCGCACTGACAGAAATCTTACCCTTCTGGCGACCCCAGAAATGCTCTTGTTCGCCCACAACCGTAACATCGGCAAAGAAGTTGTCGGTCGCACTTCGAATCTTCTGGCTATCGTTGGAACGTGTATCCGGGTTGCCGCGCGTCATCTCTTGAGTGTGCGAGGCACACGTCAGGACGATCGAACCAACGTCGTTTTCTTTAGGGGTGGTGATTTCAACCGTATCGACAAAGCCAACGAAGCGGCAGAAAGCCGGCGCCACTATCTGGCGCGTTTCGAGGCTTAGTAGGCCGCGATAGATTTCCACGCCGGCCTGCTTCAAGTCGTAGCCGCGAACGATGTTCTCAACCGCAGGATCCAGTTGCGACATTTGGATTGTCACATTCTGGATCGTCAAATTGGAAACAAGCGGAATATCGCTGATCTGAATCAGCGTGCCGGAACCTTCGAAGTTCCGCGTCACCGAAAGGCCGGTGTTCGGATTCAAGACAGGCGCCGAAACGTCGCCAACGTCAGACCAGAAACCGTACGGGAACGTCGCGCCGGTATCTCTGTCGCGTGCCGTAATCCAGAGGAAGTCGCGGGCAACCAAGGCGCGCGCCTGCAATGCCGCCAGGTTGGCAGCCGAAATGTTGCGCATGTTGTCTCGCTGGGAATGAAAAGGCCCGCTCGAGGCGGGCCACTAGGTAGGGCTTCAGGCGCGGGCCTAACGGCTCTCGACTGCCTGGAACGTTATCGTTCCGCGCCCTGTCTGTAGTTCTGCAGTGGTCGACAAAGAGCCGGGAACCTGCGTCATGAGGCAGGACGGCTTTACAACTGTAACAGCGTCGTTCACCGCCGATAGAGGCCACAGGTGCGGCCGCACCTCAAACGTGCCTGTAACCCCACTCCCGTTGGCCGTGGCGGCCTCCAGAACTTGATGCAGGTTGGACGTTCCAATCTGAATGTAATCGCCGATGCGAACCGTGTATCCGACGGGCAGGCCCTTCAGTGAAATCGTCTTACGATTGGCCGCAATACTGTTGACTTGAGCGCCGCTGACTGTGCCCATACCGACACCGTTGGGATAGGCGATCGGATAGCAGCGGCTAGTTGGCCAGGCGCGTAACTCTTGGGTGCCACCCTCTAGGGCCTTCATCCGAGCCCGCCACTCGTCAAGCTCGTTCGGCCGCATCGACCGTGACTGGAATGTGGCCGTCCACAGCGGGGAGCCGAGATCCTTTACGATCGTTCGACCGCCCGCCGTGCGGCTTTGCTCTTGTCTATACAAGACGTCGAATTCCACTGACCAACCGGGGAAGATGTCGAGGAAATTGTATGGGTAGGTGATGGCCATTACAAATTCCTAGTCTTCTGGGCTCGCCGAACGGTGTTGACCACTCGCGCTTCAAACTCTTGCTGCTGTTTGGCAACCACCCGCTCAAGCCGGTCGACGGCCGCAACGTCTGCTCCGCGCGCGTCGATGACGGGTGCGAATGTCATGTTGGGACCGTTGTTCTGATTGGCCGGCGCATGAATGCGCGGCATGCGCGGGGCGCCTACCAGGCCACCGTTGGCGTAGCTGCCGAAAAGTGACTCGATATTGCGGAGGCCAACTTTGTCGACAGTGTTTTTAGGAACGACATACTCGCCCTTGTGGACGATGCCTGCGGGCTGATACTTGCCGCCAGACCCGGTGTATCCTCCTGATGCAAAGCCGAACAACTTGCCGATAAAGCCGAAGCCTTTTTCGCTTCCGCCGCCAAACGCGCTATCAAACGCCATATCGAGAAGCTTGTTTCCGATTTTCGTAAGCGCATCCGCAAAGATGTCTGCGGCTTTCTTTCCTTCGATGAAGCCATCAACAATGCCGCGCGTGAGATCCTTCTGGAAATCGCGCATATCTTCAGCGCGCTCCCGGATCCTGTCCTGGCTCTCACCAAGTTTGGCAGCTTCAACCGTGGCAAGCGCATATTGGTCGGCTAGCGCCGCAATCTCAGCCCGCAATTCTGGCGTGACCTTTTTGCCCGCCTCTTTTGCTGCGTTCAGCAGTTCTTGTTCCGCGCGGGCCTTCTCGACGGCATAGCCATAGTCATCAATCAGCGGATTGAGTTGGCGCTGCGCTTCAGTCTCAGCGATTGTCGCCGCGGTGCTGTCCGTTATACGCTTCGCAAGCCGCTCATATTCGTCGGCTCGTTCCTTTGCGCCTTTGCGACCGTTGCCTTTGCCTTTTTTGGAAGGGGCATCATAGTCGGACATCGAGATGGGGTTTACCCCACCGCTCTTAGCCGGCAGTCGCCCAGTCTTCGAGACACTGTCAACCGACCGATCAATAACCGACCCGTAGACCCGATTAACATAGGCATCAACGGCCGCCTTCGACGCACCCGAAACTTCCCCGGCGCCATCACCGCCGAACCGCTCACTCATAGTGCGGTTAGACTGCATACCGATAGCTTGACCGAAGCGCGTGCTCGCGGCCCACTCGCCAACTTTGTCGGCTCCAACAGCGGAGCCCGCTGCGGCTGCCATATTGTTCAGCGCATTCGAAAAGCTATTTAGGAACTCAGCGCCAGACTGCAGCCATCCTATAAGTTTTCGAACCTCTTCGCCGAAGGACTCGAAATTGATGCTGTTGATATGGTTGGCCATCTTTTGGAAAGCGTCGGCCAAGTCCGTTGCTGCAAGGCTTCCTTTGGCGAATTCCCGCGTACCATCAATCATCGCAGTCTTGACGTTTTCCAACGCCTGCGACGTGGTCAGAACCGCGTTCTTGACCTTATCCTCAAGGATGACACTGCCAGCCTCGAATGCTCTAAAGAAAACTTCCGAGGATATGGCCCCGTCGACAACAAGTTGCCGGAGTTTCGCCACCGATCCGCCAGCCTCTTTCAAGCCAGCAGCGGCGGCCTGTGCTATAGGAAGAGCGCCTTCCAGAACGGAATTGAATTCTTCCGCCCGCACAACGCCAGAGCCAAGCGCCTGACTCAGCTGCAGGAGAGCTCCGGAGGCCGACTGCGCGTCTGTGCCAGCAACGCGAAGCGCGAGCGCAACTTTGTCGGTAAAGCCGAGCAATTCCTCCTGCGAAACGCCGAGTTCTTTCTGAACAAGCGCCGCTCGGCCGTACAATGTAACAAGCGTCTCGAGCGGTGCAGCATTGGCCACAGCGCTGTCACGCAAGCGTCCATAGACGCGCTCAAGCTCTGCGCCGGATAGGCCAGCAACCTTTAGCGCGTTGTCAATGCGTGTCGCCGAATCCAGAAGCGACTGTATTCCCCTAACGCCCCCAGCGACCGCAAACGCTTTAGCAATCCCGGTCCCCATCGAATTAAACTGGCTCGAAATATTGCGGTTCATCTGCTGAAAACGACGCTCAATTCTTCGCGTGCCGTTATTGGCAACGCCCTGAGCCTTGTTCATCGCATTCTGAAACTGCTTGAAATCTGCCGATAGTTGCACTACCAGTCGTTCAATATCAGTCGCCATTAAAGTCACCGGGGGAGTTATGAGAAAATTCTTGATGCTGACCCTGGCGGGGATGCTGGTCGGCGGGTATCTCTTGAAGGGACCGCAAGAAGCGGAGAGCGCATCTGCACCAGTCAATGCCCGGCCGGTTGCGCAAGAAACCTATCGTTTGGTGCACGCAATCGGCAATGCGGAGAAGGTATCGGCAAAACGCCTCTCGAAGGGCGAATGCGAAGGCCGCAAGAAAGATATGGCGATCGTCGCGGTGGCCTTGCGTTCTGGCGGATCTGTGACATGTCTACCAGACAGCCTATTCAGCGACTGACAGGCACGCGCTCACTAACCCTTGCTTTGCATCCACTCCCAAAGCTCGTCAGCTTCCTTGCCTCCAAGCTTGCCGTCGTCCGGTGAATTCGCCTTAACGAAGCCTTCCAGCGCGGCCATAAACTGCCACACGCTCATCTCGTTGATTTGCTGTGGTGAAAAGCCCATGGCTGCGCCGTTACCATAAATGGCCGCTATTCGAAGTTTTCCGTTGGGGAGGTCGTCGAGTCGTTCTCCGCCTCCCCCTCGGCTTCCCCCAGTTTTTCCTCCGGCGCTCCTATTAGCCCCGCAGCCAAAACTGCCTGCGCGACCGGAACATTCTCCATCGGAGGTCGGGCTTCGACGTAGGTGCGAACCTTTTTCAAGGAGTCAGCCGGTGCCATGCCTCCGCCTATCAGACCGAGGCGAATGACGTTGGACACGTCTTCCACGCGCCACTGGCCAGAATGCAGGCGATTGAGCACGACGTATGGCCCGGCATCCGTCTTTTCCTGAAGCTCGCCAAGTTGGCCCCATCCTAGGCGGAAAGCATACGTGCCGTCCGCCCAGTCCAGCTCAATGCGTGCGTCGCGGCTCATTACGGCGTTGCCGTCCAGAGCTTCGTAACCTGTCCATCGGACTGCATAGAGACAGAAAGCTGCACTCGCCCACCCTGCTCTGCCGACGGATTGAAGCTGTCGATGTGGAACGGGCCGGTGAACGACAGAACGCCAGTCGCGAACTCAATCTCGACCTTGGCGTTGACAGGATCGGTACTGTACGCCGCGTCCGTCCAATCCTGAATGGATTCCGCCGCTACTAGCCCTTCGCCAGTAATGGAGGCCGAAAGGCTTTCCGTGTCGCGCGCAATCCAGAATGGGGCGTCGGGATCGTCGCAATCCGGGATCGTTATTTCGGTGAGGTTCTTGGAAAGCGTGAAGGCTTTCGACGTAAAGCCGCATGGTGCGGTGAATACCTCCGGAGAGGCACCGTCGCCAAGAAGAATGCGGAACTTTCCAAATTTGGAAGTAGTCGGCTGCGCCATAAAAAGCGACCTTTCAGATATGAAAAAGGCCGCTCTTGGCGGCCGATGTGGTGGGAGTTTTTGGTGCTGAGAGCTATGGCTGCTCAATGATCGCTGTGAAGCGAACCGAGGCCTGTTTCAGCGTGCCGTTGGCGATGTAGTCGGTGCGCCAATGTTCGAACGTAGCTAAGGCGTTCTGCGCCAGCGTAATGTCGGAGCCGCGGAATGCCTTTCGGATGGCGTCGGCAATGTTCCGCACTTGCGGGTGGCCAGGCTCGATCGACCATGCGTCGATCTGGATCATCACCTCGCCGCCATCGATACAATCGGCATCTTCCGACTGAAAATTGGACGGGCCGATGCTGATGTATGGATAAGTCGTAGCCTGCACGTTGCCGTTTTGGTCAAGCGGCGGCTGGTCATAGGATTTCTGGCCGACCAGTGCAGTAACAGCAGCAAAAGACCGAAGGCGCTGAATGATAACGCCTTGCAGTTCAAGAACCGGGTCCATCTAGCCTCCTGCCGCTATCGCCTTCGCAGACTTTGTAATGGCGCGTGTGATGCGCGACTTGGTGCGACGCCGGAGCGCGCGGTAGCTGACAAAGAAGAAAGGTTGCGCCGACGTGCCGGGGTGCTGAGTGCCTGCATAGAGGCCGCCATTTTCGTGGGCCTTGGTGGCGAATTCGACTAGGTGGGCGTAGCGCACCTTCGAATTGCCGGCATAGATCGTCAGTGTAAGCTTGCCGCTTGCGGACTTCACCGAAGCAATGCGCTGGCTATATTTTGGCGCGTCACCCCAGGTCCAACCGATGCTGTCGCGGAGTTCACCGCTATCGACAGCAACCAAAGATTTCATCATTGCGACGATTTCGTTGGCACCTTGCTCCATCGCTGTTTTGATTGCCGCTTCAGCAGCGGCCGGCAACTTCTTGAGCTTGCGGTTCAGCCGACTAAGGCCGAGTACCGTCACGATGGCTCACCCTCAACAACCAGCATCTCAAGATAAGCGTTCCGCTCATCCGGATTTACGATCGCCTTGATATTGTAAGTCCTGCCGGTTCTCGCGTTCACAGCCCGCCAGGCAGGAGTGATTTCTCGCGTGCGGGCGGAACTGCGAACGGTCAAGAGAAACGGCTGTACGCCCGTTAGGCGGGCCGCTATGACGGGCTCGCTGCCAAGCCGTGGAGCCAGGCGAGCCGGCTCGGTGAACTGGTCGGCAAATGGACCCGTGACATCGTTTCCATACCCATCCGGCACAACGCCGCGAACCTGAAAGGTAATGCGCTCCGACAGTGAGCCGGCGCCGTTACGTTTTCTCATCGGCAGCCTCCGGCCTCTCGCCTTTACGTGGTGTCTTCAGGCGCACGGCCTTGCCCGCCGCAACGGCGGCATCCGCCGCCGCGCGCGTGACATTGCCCGTCCAGCCGGCCTTATAGGCGATCGTGCTTCCGGGAAGGCGGAAGTCGTGGTCGGCCGTAAAGTGGAGCCAGGGCATCAGGTGTAAAACCTGTAGTTCGAGAGAAGGCTATCGAAAGCCGACCAGTCAGCATCATCGACACTGCCGCGGTTCTCGTAGAGATCCTCGATGCGTAAAAGCATTGCGTGTTTCACGGCGGGTGGGCAATTGGTGAATCCAGCAACGGCCGTAAGGGTAATGAGCGAACCGGGCTGTGTAGCCGGCCAAGACTGGCCGTACTTCAGAACGAGGCCGTCGCCACGTAACTCGAAAACCGTGTCTGCGAGGACCACAGTAGCGCCGCCCGTATCGACATACTCGATATCAGCATCGGTGACTGGCGTCACCGGCAGTCTTGCCAAATCCGCCCAGCACGTCGCCTGCGCCTCAACCACCTGCGATGCAAAGCGCGCGCCGCAGTACTTCTCAACATGATCTCGAGCGACAGAAATCAAACTACCGATCAGCGCATCATCGTCGTCGTGAAAGACGTTAAGATGCCTCTTCGCCTCCACCAGCGAGATCGGCTCCGCCGACGGCGCTGTCGTCACCTTCGGTGGATACCACATCAGGTTTGCCCTTCTTCCGCTTCTCGATGACGGGCGACGCAACAGCGCGTTCAATTCGCACTTCGACTGCAGGAACCGCATAACCAGCGTCGATTAGCCGGACAGCTTCTTCCTGCGGAAAATCGCGCTCATCGCCCGGCGCGAGCGAATATTCGTTACCCGCTAGGCCGATCAACATCTTGATATTCATAATCTCTCCTTGGAAGGAGGCGGGCCGAAGCCCGCCATCCAAGATTAGGCAGCAGCCATTACGAGGTGCTTGACCGCAGCGGTATCACCGAGTTCGCCGTCAAAACGGATCAGGCCTGCGATGCCGAGATCCGGCCAGAACCGCTCACGAAGCACGCCGATAACTGGCGAGCCAACCTTGCGGACGAAGTACTTCGAGAAATCGCCGAAGATGACCGGCTTCGCAGACGCTGCGATAAGCGGAACGTCGTCGTTGATCTCGTAGCGGAAGCCGAGCAGGGTGCCGGGCTCACCCTTCTGGATGTCGCCCGCCGACCAGATGTAGCGACCTTCGGCGTCCTTCAGTTTGCGGATGGCCGCGAGCGTCAGATCGGCAAACTGCCAGCGGGTCTTCGGCGAACGGCGGTAGGCCGCGTTGACCGAATGCAGCAGGTCGATGAGTTCGTCCGTGGTCAGTGCTGCGGCTGCGGCGGCAGTCTTGCCGAGCGAGGATGCGGTCACAACGCCATTCGGGTCGCCAGTGCCATCACCGATCGTCAACTCGCGGTTCGCGATACGGCCAAGACGTTCGCCGAGCAGGCTGCCGAGAAGCGACTCCATATTGAAGATAGAGTCAGCAGCCAGCTCCATCGAGAACTTCACGAACTCGGTATCGTAGACGTAGGCGGCCAGTTCCTTGTTACCGAAGACAGCGTCCTGCGAACCGTCATCCGCAATCGCCGCGCCTTCAGTATGCTTGGTACCGGTCTTGGACGTGTCGTCGATGGTCGGGATGTTGATGACATTACCGCCCGAGGTCGTAATCACCGTGGCAATGTCTTCATTGTACATCGGACCCCAGTCCTTCATCGAACGGATGATGAAGTCTGCGAGTTCGACAGGCACGGTATAGCCGCCAGCAGAGGCAGTTCCGGTGTTCTGGGCGCGGAATTCCTTGGCAGACTGCACGCCGGCCTTCAGAATCGTACGCTCTTCAGCGTCGAGTTCGTCAAGCGAGGCGCCACCAGCGAGGAACTTGTAGAATACCTCGCGGTACTCCTTCTTTTCGCCTTCATCTTGGCCGCGGACATCGGTGTCGGCGCCCGTCGGACGCTGGCGCTTGCGCTCTTCGTCAGCGCGATCGGCGAGGCGCTTTTCGGCGTCTGCAAGGCGCTGCTCGCGCTCGATCAGCTTCTCGATGCGGTCGAACTCGACCATGATCGTGTCGTGGCGAGCGTCGAGTTCCGCAGCGCGGGCTTCATCGGTGTTGGTCTTGATTTCATCAAGCGCTGCACGCGCCTGCGCGACAAGCGAGCCGCGCTTTTCGTTCAGGTCCTTAAGGGACATGGTATCTCCAGATATGAAAAAGGCCGCTCTTGGCGGCCATAGGGGTGTGATGGCAGGACTAGGTCCGGCCCTCCGGCCGTGCCGGGTGACTTCAGCCGTTGAGGCTGGCTACGTGGCGTCCTGCCGGATGCCCCGAATTCGCTGTTCCATCGCAGCGCGTTTTTCGGCCACCCGCCTTGCGGCAGCGGCAGCGTCAGATGCGCGCTTTTCTGCGGCATCCCTAGCGGCGCCGCCTTCGGCCCTTGCCGCTTCAAGCGAGCGAAGGCCAATCGTCGTGTCTTCGTAGGCAGGCCAAGCAACTGCCGACACTTCATGAAGCTCAAGTTTGTGAATGGTACGAATCGGCGTATCGCCGGTTTCGTCCCAAGTTTCCTTGGTCACCCGAAAGCCAAAGCTCATTCCGCTAATGTCGCCGCGCTCGACCAAGACCCACAGGTCGTTGCCGTCGCTAGTGTCGGGCACGTCGATTTCAACGCGAAGCCCGGTTCCGTCTTCGGCTAGCCGAAGCGTGCCGGACTTAGTCCGGCCAATCACGCGGCCAGGGTCATGATCGACCAAAGCGCGGATATCGCCGTTGATTACGTCTGCGAATGCACCGGAAGCTATCTTCTCCTGAAAATAACCTCCGATGTCGGCCAGCCTGTCAAACTTGGCGGCGTAGCCAACAAGTGTTCGCTTGTCGCTTTCGGCGCGCACCTCAACCCCAAGGCCAGATGCGCGCTTCTCAATGTTGGTCGTCATGCGGCGTCAGCCTCATTGTCGTCGTCAGGGGTGTTGTCGTTTGCAGGCGGATCTGGTGGCTGTGTTCCAAGCACCACCGTCGCGCCCTGCATGAACAGTTCTTCGGCAGCAGCATTCTTGTGCTTACCGCGGTTCTCCAGCGCGCGTCCCTCATTCGGGGTGAGGAAGCCGGCCTGGATGCCGCGTGCGATGCCATCGATTCGGCTCTTGAAGTCGCCCCGCATGAGACCGTCTAGATTGTGCTCGATGTAGCGGGATGATCCGCCACGCCCGAAGAACTTCAGGTTCAATTCATCTTCCAGCGCCTTGGCCCACTGGCCGATAAGGTGCTTCACGAGATGAAGATCTTGCTGCTCGGCGTTACTAAACGTGGCCCGCGACAAGTCCTGCAGAAACACAGGTGGCAACTGATAGGCACGAGAGATTTCCTCGACCTGAAAGCGCCGCGCCTCAATCATCTGGCCTTTGGCAGGATCGAAGCCGACGGGCTTCAACTCGTATCCGCCAGGAATCGGCGTGATGGGCTTGCCGGTAGCTTTAGCGTTATCGATTGCCGCGGTAACGTCCGCCAGCGCGCGCTTCATTGCCTCCGCGCCAGCAGGTAGAGGACCAACAAGCGCTAGTGGCGGAACGCCTCCGCCAGCAAAGAAGTTGCTGCCGTAATCATTCATAGCTATGGCAAGTTGAATTGCCTTTGCCGCCATATTGATTGGGCCGTAGTGGCTCAATCCGTCCGATTTCAGCATAAACGGCACGTCGATCACGTCAGCAGCCTGATAGGTCTTACCTTCAGACTGATATGTGACGCGACCCGCCGTGCGTTTGACCGTAGTCTTCTTCGGATCAAGCGCCCAAAGGGCTTCGACGCCCTGCGGAGTCCGCTCTATCCAGGCAAGGCCGCGGCCGCCAGTGAACACCTGTTGCCAGAAATGCTGCCAGAACTTGAACGACCCGGCTGCATCATTAGGAGCAACATTGACAACAGTTTCTAACTTGCCCCCCGCCCTCTTCGCACCTTCCTTCGTGTCTCGGTAGGCATGGCGTGGAATTGCCGCCAGTGTTCGAGACATGAAAGCGACAGCCGCCCACACGGCTGGAACCGTCAGAGCACTGTCGATGGTTACATTCGCGAGGGTTGCACCGTTTAAACCGAAGAAAGATAGAAAATTCTCGGAACTCACCGGAATCGTCGGATTTTCAATGGTTTCAGCGCGAGTTTCCACGCTTTCTTCCGGTTTAGCCCGGCTAAATGGCCACATTATTGGGCTCCAATTTTCGTCAGGCTAAATTCAGGGTCGTTCCAAGGGGAAGACTGTGCTGTTACAGTCGGCTTGTCAGCCGCGGCGCCAACCGCCATTGCCAAAGCAACGGCCGCGTCGATGCGTACCGACGCCCTTGTCTTGACGAACCATCGATTGCCATGCGGGTCTGGCGGATGATTGAAAGTCGATCCCATGAGGGCCGTCATCAACACCGGATTTGAGCGAAGCCGAATACGACCGTCGACAATCAAATCCTCGAGCGCTGTCACCGACCCCGGCATCCAAAGCCCCAACGGAGGCTTTTCGCCGGCAGCTTTCGCCGCTTCAATCTTCTCTTCAGAAGGTCGCGCCCTCACCTTACCGCCTTGCGGGTGTGGAAGCTGTTCGGCCGTCACTTCGAAGATATCGAGTTCATCTTTGAATGCTGCGTAGGCATAGTTATCGTAGGCGATCGACTGGATGTCGTAGAGCCTATCCAACTCGGCAACACGCGCCGCAACGATGTCGAACCGAATACGCTTCCCTTCGGGGGCGTTTAGGTACTTGTCCCGTACCCACACGTCGTATGGTTGCTTGTCGGCCGTAACTCGGGCTGCAAGCGTATCGCCAGGCGTCCACGCCTCGATCCATGCGTCGTATGTCGGCAGGTCAGCGGTTTCACCGTCCTCGCGCGTGACTGTAATGAAGCCAGTCGGCTGGACGCACGCTACAACAGTCATGTCCTTCGTGCCGGAAAGGTCGACGCCGAGATAGAGCGGGCCGCCTTCCGGCAAGGCCCATTCCGACATGACCTGCTCAACTGTCGCGCGAGGCATCCATGCCTTGTCGGCGTCAGTCCACACGCAGAAGTGCAGGCGCAGAACGTTGTTTAGCTTGCCGGGAACATCGCGCGCTTCCGCCACAACGCCCGCCAAGTAATCATGCGTCAGGATCGTGCCGAGGAGCGGGTTTGCCTTGGCCCAGCACGACGGATCCGTCATCGGATCGTCGCCCTTGTCTAGGGCGCAGACATAAGCAAAGACACTGTCGCTGCCTTCCCAGGTCTCGCCAACGAAAGTGAACTCTTCGTCTGGAGTCTGAGTGCCAGCCAAAACCTTGACCGCTCGCTCCCGCTCTTCCCAGCAAACGCTGTTTCGATCCGAACCGGAGTTCGTAATCATCAAGAGCAGGGGATTCTGGCGGAATTTGAAGCCGCGCTGCAGCATCTCCATGATGCTGCGGTCGGGGTGCTCGTGCACCTCGTCGCAAAGTGCAAAATGCGGTCTCGGGCCGGAGCCGGTCTTGCCGGCTTCCTTGGATATCGGCCGAAAGAACGATCCCGACTTGTGGTGGGCAATGTTGAACTCTTTGCCCAATCCACCGCTGAACTTTACGCGTGACTCGATCGCCGGAGCCTGTCGAACCATCTTGCACGCATCCTGAAACAGGATTTGCGCCTGGTCTTTCTTGGCCGCGGCGGCATAAATCTGCGCGCCAGATTCCTTATCGGCGGTTAGACCGTAGAGCCCTACACCACCTGCGAACGGTGACTTCCCGTTCCCTTTGCCTTCCTCGATGTAGACCGTGCGAAAACGGCGTGTACCGTCCGCCTTCTTCCATCCGAAGATCGAACCCAGCTTGAACGCCTGAGACGGGTGCAGCTTGAACGGCTTGCCATCGAACTGACCCTCGCTAAGACGAAGACGCTCCTCAAAGAACCGAAAAACCCGGTTCGCGGCGTCGTCATCCCAGTATAGCCCTCGCTCGTGCCCGCGCTCCAAATCGGCGAAGTGCCGTCGGCAAGCGTTGCGCACGTGTGGGCCGGCAATCTCATTTCCGTCTAATACCGCTTGCGCATAAGCATTGACGCGCCGCAGCGCCACCTCAGTCGAGGAGGTCGTCTTTGTCGTCCTCGTCATCAGGCACCGTGATTTTGCTGGCGTCGGACGGAGTTGCACCCATCTGGCCGAGGACTTGTCGGAGAAAGTTCATTCTCTGAACGCCAACCTCTTGGCCTGCCATAATCGCGCCCTGCACATGTGAGGCCATACCGACCAGCATCCGGTGCGATTGCGTCAGCCAGGGAATTTCTTTCTGGAAAAGCAGCCAGGCAGACTTCGCCTTGCTGGCGTCGGTGTCGACAAGCCACTTAGGCGGGGCGCCGAGAGGGCCGTTTGCCTTGGGCTCCACGCGCTTTTTGAAGCGCCCGGCGTTCATCTTGTCGCGACCCTCGACTTTTGCCTTGCCGAGGGGATTTCTCGGCCTAGCCATGGAATGAAATCCTATTCAGGGGTCATAATTTGAATTGCAGATGCGTGCGCGATGCTCCCACGCCGGTCCCGCGTTTCGGGGTGTTGCGACTTTGCAACACCCCCCTACCTGTTGCCAAAATGCAACACGAAACAATATTGCGTGAAACATTCGTGAAACATTGTGCGGTGCGCAGGGGTTTTATTCCTACAACGGCCAGCCGTCCGCACCGAACCTCACCACGGCCTTGCCGTGGTCCTCTAGCTGGCCGCGCGAGGCATGGCATGGCTTGCACGTCGACACGAAAGGACCGCTCCAGAACTTATCTAGATCGCCCTTATGCGCCTCTGCGTGGTGCACCTCAGTGGCCGCAGTCACGTCTTCTCGCTCAAGGCACCACTCACACAGTGGATCCTGTGCGAGCTTGGCCTCGCGTGTGCGCTGCCATCGTGCGGTCTTATATAGCTTTCGGTATTCGGCCGCCTCGGCAGAGCGATAGTCAGGCCGGACAGCCATGCGGCTCGCGCATATGCCAACCACCGAACCACTGCCGGACCTTGTCCATAAGGCGGTCGATCATCCTGCCACATCCTCCATCAGCCTGCCTGCATCCTTTGCGATGCGACGAGCTTTCGTCTCCGTATAGCTCTCACGGCGATCGACAAGGTCACCACCTAGGGTAACAATGTCTGCAGCCATAGATACGGGAAGCGTGGCAACATTGGCCGCCGTGCGAATAGTAGGCTATTCGGATTTCGGTGTGGAATTGACATCATGAAGAAGTCTCCTCGCCGTGTGGAATCTAGCGTGGCAGTTTGCGCAAACACGCATCACCGAACCCGTCGTGGGATCGGTATGGCGGGACAGCGGAAACCAGTCTGGGAACACTCCCAAGCAACTTTCGCACAGCACCAGCGGCTTGCTCGTAATGGGCTTTTGAAGCAGGGCCTTGGCTCGGATGCGATCAAAACTGTAACCGCGTCCTGCTCGGTTGAAGTCCTTCACGAGCCTGTTTCGTGCTTCGGTGTATGCGTTGGTGAAGCGGTGATCGAAGTAGTTGAATACCTCGGTTCGCCAGTTCTCGACCGTGGCCGCCAGCGCGTCAAACTCCAACCGAACCGTGTCGGGGATCGACGCCTTCCACTCGTCAAACCGTCGTTCTGCGTCGGCTCGGTCCGTTGCCTCCCAGATGGAATAGAACCCTTCCTTGGCCGTCCATCCGTCCTTGAGCAACGGGTTGTTGTCGAGCATGCCGTCAAGCATCAGTCGCCTCATCGGAGACAGCTTCGACGGGCGGATGTGCATCAGCAATCGGCCGCGGTGCGGGTTCTTCCGCATCTTTCCCTTCGCGCCCTTGCGGAACCTGCTTCGGACGAGGTCGAGCTTCTCATTCGCCTTGCTGACGACGTGCCACTTGTCGGTGACGACGATGGCGTTCGGCAGCAGCTCTCTGGCGACTTCGGCGTACGGTCCCCACATGTCGATGGTCACGATCCGAACACGCTCGCGACCAGGCATCCACGACAGCCAGTGGTTGACGGCAGGCTTCGCCATGGAGTCGATCATGTCCAGCAGACGGCGGTTGGCAACGTCCACGAACACAGTCCGCTTCCGCTTCCGAATGGTCAGCTCGTCGATGCCCAGGATGATGACGGGCTCCCGAAGGTTTGCGCCGACGGCCATCTGAACATGCTCGTCGCAGATGTTCCGAACCGTCTTCTCGTCCACATCAACATGCCGGGCAACAGCGCTGTAGGTCTGCATGATGCCCTGTTCGACGATGTAGTCCGTGAGCCGCTTCGTCATGCGGCGGTTGCTGTCCATCGCTGGCAGCTCCTGCATGGAAGTCTCCCCGCACTCCCGGCATTTGTACCGCGCGACTTCGGCGCGGATGATCAGCGGCTGGCCGAAAGTCGGGATGTCCCGGTAGTTCACGAGCTTCTTGCCGTGCTTGTACAATCGGTCGACCGATCCGCATTTCGGGCAGTCCCGAGCGTCGGTGTCGTAGGTCGCCTCAGCGACGGTTTCGTTCTGTTGGCGGTCAAGGACGTGCACGGTCCAGCCCTCCAACCACAGCGCGTTGTTTGCCATGCTTGCCCCTCAATCGAGGCGAGTCATACCGGAAACGGAATATCGTGTGGAGTCTCATGGGCGCTCCATAATCAAAAGGCCGCCCTTGGTCAGTCCACAACGCCGCCATCCAGCGGCCACAAAGCAGAAGCCCGGATTGCGGCTCCTGACTGCTTTCGAATTGACGTAGGTGTAGTGCCTTTCACCAGGCCAGCAGTGATCAGCGATTGCGTCAGCCTGTCGGATAAGGTCGGACGCGAGGTTCGGACTCTCGTTCCTGAAGACGGCGCAGTTGATCCCTTGCTCTCCGCTGGCATCGATGAACTTGCGCCAGACGAACATAGCGTCTCCATCTCCGGTTCGAAGAACGATCTTCTCCCCAGGTCCAGCGAACAGCACGCGCTTGCGGCCGTCTCGGTATCGATAGCACGAGTAATGGCGTTCATAGAGGTCCAAACAGGTCCGGTCGCCATCCTTGGTGAGGTACCACAGAGGCTCCGTCACAAGCATCCCTTTCCACACTATAATCCGAAACGGAGCATAGCATGTCATGGCCTACTTTCCACACGAAAATCCGAATACCCGAATAGTACGGGAAAGAAAACCGATCATCGGAAGATGCTCCCCAAGGACGGGGACACCTTGTCCCGCACCGACTGCCAATACAGTCGGGCATGGCCAGTTACAGCATCACATGCGAGCACAGCATCGCACTGACGCAATAGTGAAAGCTTTGCATTCATGCCTTGTCTCCTCAAACAAAATGGCCAACGCACTCGGCGCCTATGTCAGACGTTGCTACGTTGGCGGGTCGTAATTGGTCAGGATGGCCGGACTCGAACCGGCGTTCCGAGCTTCCAAAGCTCAGCGATTAGCCACCATCTTCCACCCTGTTAGCGCGTGCGCTGTATGGGTGGGTCGCGGTCGATCTTCCATATCTCGATCTCCGGGATAAAAATGCCCAGCGTACCGACTATTGAGAGGGCAGAGGCTGGGCGAGACGCGGATGTCTGCACTTGGCAGAGCAGAGCCGCTGACGGGGAATTGGTGCCCTAGCGAGGAATCGAACCCCGGACATCAATTGCAAAACATGAATAAAGGGAGCGGCTCAATCGTCTTTACGATTGGCGCGGCAAATGTGCCATCACTCCATTGCCGATGCGTTCTGCGTCGATGGCAGTTGGCGCAACGAACATCACATTTACCTATTTCCGCGATAACTCGTTGAAGGGACATTCCAAGCGTATTGGCTTCACCAATAGAGAAATCCTTTTCGCTAACGTCCCTATGGTCAAACTCCAAGACGACAGGATCTGGTTCGCCACAATCAACGCACGGATGACGGCCAAGATGCTCTGCGACGTATGACCGTACCCGGTCACGCTCTCTTGCAGAGTGCTTCTTGGCTCTAGCCTTGTAGATGTGCTTGTTAGCCTCGTAATGTCGTCTTGCGGCAGCCTTCTGGTCAAGTGGATTTGCGTAGGCCATAAATTCCTTGCTACCTGACTTCTCTACCGGCGCAGAATAACGAAGACCGGGCGACATAAGCCGCATCGTGACGCTACGAACGTGTGCAAAGCAGTGACGCCGGCCATGACAACGTATGCCCATTCGGGCAAACCTATAGCGGCAGCCTCAACCCACTTTCGCAGGGAGGCCGCCGCAGAAAGCCCAATGCAGCCGGAGGAGACAGCGCAGTGGGCGATGGAAAGCAAGGGACGGACGGGAATCCCCATCCTTCTCAGTCGTGCTGCCTTGCTTGTTTGGGTAGTTACCCGACGCTCAGAGACGGCACCTAACTGCCGCATGGCTTCGGGTCCGCGTGACGCGGAATAGTGCGGGGAGGCAATATAGTCTCCATCCCCTTCACTATACTGTGAGCTTAAGTGCGGAATCCCTACCTATGCGGCCGATTTTTTTAGCTCGATGGTGAGATTGTCGTTTGCCGCCATGAGTCTCTTGCGTCCACCGCCTCTTTTATCGGCGTACAGCCGGGACTGGCCGGCCGCTACACCAATCTCGGCAAAGCTACCTGCAACCATTGCCTTATCTAGTGTTTCTCGGTCTTCTTTCTTCAGCGCCGTAAGCGTTTCGTCCCATATCTCGCGATTAACGATTGATGTGCACATATCCTGCCACATCATCGCGCCGGTCTCGCCCTTCTTGCCCTTCTGCATTCCAACGAAACTATCGGCTACGCGAGATGAACCACATGGCAGGCCAGGCTTCAGTTTTTTTACCTTTGGCATTACCGGGGTATTTGCGATGGCTTCTGCCAAAATCGACCGGCTCTGGCTTGCTGTTAAAGACGGCCCGTTCTTACGCTTTTTCCGAGGGACGTATCTTGGCTCAATTGTCTTAAGCACCCTTGAAAAGTACAGGTTGCTCTGCTCAAGTTCGGCGTTCGTGTAATCCTTCCCGCCGGCTTGCTGTTTTGCCTTCTCCACAGTGCCGAGCATGGCACCAATGGGCATTCTGAAGTCCGCCTGTATCACTTTGTCGTCGGGGCCGAGAGCGTATCCCTTCTCTCTCTGGGCTCCATCGCTAAACGAGAGCCGGCCAATTCGGACAATCTGTCCGGCTTCATTCCTCTCGACCGGGAACGTTGCCTGCCGCAGTATCTCCTGAACTGACGGCGTGACTAGAAGATTTCTCTCAAAGCTGAAGTCCGCCGTTTCTTCTGGGTCGGCGTTGTCGTTTGCAGCCACTACACACCAATTAGTCTGAATTGGCTCGATCGGACCTTCTGGCCTATCACGGTACGCAAGCAGCGCGCTTCCAAAGTCCTTGTATGCGGAGGTCATGCCGCCTCCCTGATGAAATCTTCTTCGAAGAGTTCGTCCTCGAATTTCTCCTCATCGTAATAGTCGTGGTCGAACTCGCCATCTTGATTGATGCGATAGACTTCCGGGTCTTTACGATTGTCATTAATTGCCTTGGGTGGCATTTCTTGTCTCCTCATGTGGTGGTTGGCTTGGTGGGCCAGACTCGCGATTGGTAATCGCTAGATAAGGTTGGATAGTTTTGTTGGTGTTGTCAATGTTGTTGCGCTGTTTGTAGCCTCGACTTCCCGGTCATTTGCGGCTATCCACGATCGCACCAAGGCAACTGCCTGCTCCGCTGCGTCTTCCTTCGTCACAGCCCGGACTACCGTGATGTCGTGGCCGATCTTGGCTAGGGCTGGATGACGTTCCTTCTGGCTATCCGTAAGGTTTGCGCGGCCAACCTTGTTTTCGAACATCTTGATCCGCCCGTCGAGGAGATAAATTCTGACGTCGGCTTCGCCTGGCGTCAGGCCAGCCGCGATGGCCTCGACCTGCGCACGTGGGCCACGCTTGGCGGAATTCATGTCGCCGGCCAAAAGGAACTGCTTGCCGTATTCAGGCATGCGGCGGAGGGCGAGAACCTGGGCAGCCTGCAGTTCCCATTCGAGAGGCAAAGCCTTGGAGGTGGTGACACGACCATTGCGGGTTGTGATTTTGGTTCGGACGCCGTTTATGCGGACGGTCTGGGTCGTGGTGCGGGCCGTGGGCTTACGGGTGGTTTTGGGGGTGGTGGCTGATGTGGCTTTTGCCATTTGTCCATTCCTCTCTTATATATTACACAGACAGAGAACATTATAAGAACATAGACTATATACATAACGTTATGGATTATTGGATTTTATTATATATATAGAGTATAAGTACCTTGTTTTCATTGAGCTTTTCGTCCTGACTTTTGTCCAAACGGGGCGTGGATTTATCCGGGACGAAAGTTGGACCTTTGCATTTCGTCCATGGATGAAACTACGGCTTGGATGGAAGAAAGGCGGGGTGGCTCACGCCACCCAAACCAGCCGCTTTGACGGCCTGCCCAACTTGTTGTCATTCGACGCCAGAACCACGCTGCCTGCCTTCGTAAGATCCTCAAGAATCTCCTTTCGCTGCCATCCATCTATAGCCTTGCACCGGTCGAATAAGCGGCCTTCCGCAATGCCCTTGTTCCCTGCCTTTCTAATCAAGCCGGCAATCTTCTTATAGTTGGCCTCGCGCTGGTTATCGGCCAGCCGTTCGCCCACCTCGGCAAGCATGGCTGCGGCACATGTCCACGCCACGGCTGCGGCCCATTCGAACGTCGCTTCCGTGATTACCGGTTCTTTGGGGTCTATACCCACGGCAACAATCATGGCGAGCTTGATAGCGTTTTCCACTATGCGCCGCATGAACGGCCTGGCCTCTGGCGCGGCAGCAGCTTCGTTGGCGTCAATAGTCTCCTTGACCGCTCGGAAGATTCCTTTAGCGTCGTCAGTCCATTCCACGATATGCGGCTTATTCTCCTTCCAATCGGCGACCACCTTCATACCTGGCTTCGTCAAATTTCCCCGCTTAGCTGCAACGTTTATGCCAGCCACGTCAGCCATTCGCTCCATAAGCAACGTTGGCACGTCGCGCACGTCCCTGGACGGCTTCACTACCGCTGGCTTTGCCCCGGTGACGTGAAATAGTATCAGGCGGGGCAGAAGCCCGTCCTCGGCACTCGCTGATGACAGGGCGGACCAGAATTGATCTGGCGTTGACGTGCCGTGAATGCAAAGGTTCGGGTTGTAGATTCGCTTGGGTGGAGTCCCGCGATAGGCCGCGCCTTCGAAGAACGTCGAGCTGGCGCTGTAGTAATCGCGCAAGTCGGTCGAGATTGCCCGTTGGTGGCTGCCCGCCTTTCGATCGGTGATGTCCCTCACGAAGCCGCCGAACTCGTCTATCTGGCAATTGACGGACGAGTGGCTTTCCAAAACCTCACGTAGTGCCGACGCCGACATGATGCGTGCGGGGCCGCTGTATGCATCAAATACGCCGTGATCCGACATGAGGATGCGCTTGATCTGGCTTCGGGCGTGCTCCTTGCCGAAACCGGATTCCGCCAGAGCCACGGTGTAGATGTTGGGGCGCGTGTCCCTGCTTCCCGTACTGTAGCGAGATCCTGCCAGCGACGCGACAAGAGGCAGCACGGCGGCCAAAGCCAAGGCTCGTGAAGGCTGTTCGGCCGACGATGTAATCCAGTTGATAAGGTCTTCAACCAAACCGCTGGGGTACGTAAGGCTTTCAATGTCGGCGACAGCCTCGAGCTTGTATTCCGGGATGTCGTCTTCTTCTGGGTGGGTATCGGTGGATGCGTCTTCCGTTGTGGCAATCACGGTAGCCTGTTGTGCCTTCTTACGCATGCTGTTCTCAATAAGGGCGCGTGTATCCATAGCGCCCCATCCGGCCATGTTGTCTTCTCGCTCTGGAATGACGCGCGGTTTTTTGATGCCGGCATCCAGGCCGCGCCTGATCTTGGCTCGAATTTCCTTCTCCCCATCCTTGGCGACAACACCGTTGGCATATGCCGCGTCGAGCAAGCCTATTTCGGCCTCACTTCGGCTAAGCGCGCCCGCGCCGATAAGTGTTCCAAGTGAGAACGCGGACTTGTTCACTTGCTCGCCGCGCTCACCCTGCCCTGTCGTGGCAAGCAAGTTTAGCTCCGCCTCAACGGCACGCTCAACGTACACGTCATTGTCACCGAACGAATAGGTGTAGTCAGATGGGGCTTGCTGTACGTGTGCAGGCGGGCAAACGAGTGCCAACAACCATGAAGGAGCGTCGGCAAGTGGCGGCAGACCTTCGCCGTCGTAGTCTAACCATACATACTCCTTGCCCTCTGCCGTGACGCTTCCGGGCATGATGACATACCCACCACTTCCTCGCACGTCGAGACCTGGGCCAAGACCACCTCGGTTGCGAACACCTGGCGCGTACTTAAAATACCGATGCTCCCCGCCACCAGCAGTTTTTGCCGTGGCTGTTTCTGGCAGTGTGCCGTACTTTTCCTCCAATGCAGAAAGCGATTCATAACCGTTGATGATGTTGCCATCATCGTCTTTGTGCACATCCACATCGAGCACCCAAGCACCCATTTGCTCCCCGGTTGGGGCGCCAATCATCGCGCCGGGGTTGCGTTCCCATAGAATGGTGACATTGCGCGTGTTTTTGGTCGCACCCTTAAATCCATTCGAGACAAGCGGCGTCTTGGCTTTCAAAACCACGATCTCGCCAGTCTCGCGGTCGTGTTCTTCGGTAATCTCGTCAGCTGCCCTGCACGGGAAAACAGGTATTCCGGCTGCCACATAGGATAGTGCTAGTTGTGCGTCGTTCATTTTGACTCCAGAATTATTCGCTTTACACAACAGTGTGTATTGTGTATAAGTGTGTATATCAACTAAGGACTTCGAAAATGGCCCCGAAACGCAACCCCATGAAGCCCCGCGAAATCGTCAAGATGCTCCGCGCGGACGGATGGGAGATTAAGCGTAAGGGTCCGGGGGATCATGTGCAGTACGCGCACCCCACTAAGCCCGGTAAGGTCACGGTGGACATGGGCGTCACGGAATTTCCGACTAAGACGCTTAAGTCGATCTTCACACAGGCGGGATGGGACTGGTAAGTCCCATCTTCCCGTCGGCTAACCAAGGAGACAGAGAATGCCATTGGCTTATGCTCTCATTCACGAGGAAGGTGGCAGTTTTGGAATCTCGTTTCCGGATTTTCCTGGCTGCATCTCTGGCGGGTCTACGGCCGAAGAGGCAATCAGGCGCGGGAGCGAGGCGCTAAGTTTCCATGCGGCTGGAATGGTCGAGGACGGCGATGCGCTTCCAATGCTGCGGTCTCTTAGCGAACTTCAAAGCGATGCTGCATTTTCGGAAATGGCGCGTGACGGTGTCCTTGCTATGGTACCGTTCGAAATTCCCGGCAAGTCGGTTCGAATCAACATCTCCATGGACGAACATCTAATCGAGATGATCGACCGAGCCGCGGCGGCATCCGGAAAGAGCCGATCAGGGTTTCTTGCCCATGCCGCCAGATCGACCCTCACGCTTGGTGATGTAAGCAATGAGGTGATCAAGTCGGGCGGATCGTCTCGCACAACTATAGTTCGCGATGCAACAAGTGGAAAATTCGAGACCATCAGCCCTCGGTCAAAACGCGTTGCGGAAAAAAAGAAGGCTTAGCTGCTGTCAGAAAGGCGCCTGGTCATCTCGAATAAGCGATCGCATCCGATCGGCGCAGCCCTGCCAGACTGTGCCGACGAATATGAGCACTTGTTCCTCGCTCCATGCTGACAAGTCCGGCCCATACTCTTCAACGAGTGGGCCGGCCGCTTCCACGCCGCCCTCTCGAGCTTTGAGCTCGTATGGCGTCCTCCTGCGGACGTTCTTGATGTACTCCATGATTGGTAGGCACTCCGCACATAGGTATTGTGGATCGCGAGTTGGGTTGCCGATTCCGACACCGATGGCGTGCCGTGTGCACCAGTAGCAATCGGCCGGGTCGTGGGCGCTCATGCTGCGACTCCGAAGAGCGGAAGGTTGTCATTGGTTGCCTGCTTCACTTGCGGGGCGACGCGCCACTCGGTTTCGATCCGACGGCGTGCCATGGCGGCATATTCAGGATTGAGTTCGATCAAAGAGGCGCGCCGCCCGTGACGCAGGGCGACGAGTGCCGTGGTCCCTGCTCCACCGAATGGATCGAGCACGAGGCCACCCTTCGGACATCCGGCGAGAATGCAGCGCTCGGCGAGTTCTGGCGGGAAGGTCGCGAAATGGGCATCGGAGAACGGTTGGGTTGCGATATTCCAGACGCTTGCCGGTGCCGGCTCGTAATTGCGAAGGTTGCGACCAAAGCCGCGAAGTGTGGCCTCGATGCCTGTGTGGTTGATCTGCCCGGCATGGCGTGGACTGGCGACATCCGACGCTCTGATCTTTTCCTTGGCATCCCACCGATCGTTGAAGCCAGCCATACGCCGGCCTGACGATGCGCCGACGGCTGCGGCACTGGCAGCAGTCTGCGCTTGTTTTTGACGAGGGCCGCCAACTGCCTTCATGGTGCCATTGATTTTCGCTCCACCGTTTGCTCGGTGCGAACCTTCCTGGCTCTCGACATCCTGCGACCAGCGACTGATGCTGGCCTCTGCTGATGGCTGCCGGACCGCCTCGGCGTCATAAAAGTACCGCGCTGATTTCGAGAGCATGAATATCTTCTCATGCGAGGTCGCCGGCCGGTCGCGGATGCTCTCCGGCATCGGGTTCGGCTTAGCCCAGACGATCTCGCTGCGGATCCACCAGCCGGCCTCTTGCAGCGCTATCGCGAGCCGGTTCGGCACCATGCAAAGGTCTTTAGCCTTGAGGACGCCGCCGATGGTCGAGAACGGCTTGTCACGAAATGTTCGGTCGTCGTTGCCCGTTGCCTTTGTGTCCGCCGCAGAGCGACCGTTCGGGCTTGTGGCGTAGCAGTCGCCGTAGTTGATCCACAGCGTACCAGTCGGCTTGAGAACCCGCTTCACAGCCTCGAATACGCGAACCATGACGTCGAGGTGTTCGCCGAGCGTCGGCTCAAGGCCTATCTGTCCGTCGACGCCATAGTCCCGCAGCCCCCAATATGGTGGGCTCGTTACGACACAGTCGACGGAATCAGGAGACATCTCTCCGAGCATTGTAAATACGTCACCAATCAGCAACTCAACCTTGCCGTCCAAAAATACGGGCATTCAAAATCTCCTCTATGCCGATGTTTTTCGGCGTGGTGCCGCGCAGTTGGTGTCTGGGCGGGTGGTGTGTGGCCGCCGATGGCGCTACGCGGCAAGCGGGCGGATGTAGCGGTAAGCGGTTACGATGCCCAAAAAGCAGTCACGCTTCACTTCGGTGGTGAAACCTTCTGGAGCGGGCGGAGGGTCTGTGTAGCCGATGCTAACCCAGTCTTCTTGTTGCTCGGCAACAAGAACAGGAAACCAGTCGTCGTAAGTTCCAACCCTCGCTTTCCCGTCTGCGCCGTATTCCCAACCGCACTCACACTGGTAGTTGCCGGCAATGTAGAGACCAACGCCTACGTCAACGGAGTCGGATTCTGCTTGCTTGCCGCATTCGGCGCACGGCATGAATTGGTCGCCGTGGTTGCTCATGCGGCCAAATCCGGCACTCGGATGCACACGAGATCGGCGCGTCGATTGTTCGCCTCATCAAACGTGTAGAAGACTCCGGAGCAGACACGCGTGCGCGGCCCTTCGCTGGTGTCATATGTTTCGATCAGCCTGTACGGTCGAGTTGTTTCAGGAAACTCCTGTTTTACGATCGCTATGTTAGAGGCCATCAAGCCACCCTCACGGTAAGCGTTTCGCCGCCCGTCTTCAGTTCGGCACCGCGGACTTTCTTTCCGGCATCGAACGCCGCCTTGATTGCGGTCTTGTCGGGTGACGTTGTAACTTTCACGAACTTCTTAGGCAGTGCGGTCTCGTCGGTAACCTCGACGCTGTCCCTGCCCTTCGATACCGACACTGTGGCCTCGACAAGCGGCGCCTTCTTGATTCCTGCCGCCTTCATAATGCGAAGCATCAACGTTCGCATCGCATCCTTGCGCTTGTCCGCTCGCGCTTTCCGAGCTTGCAATTCTGCCACTCGGCCGGCAACGGCTTTGGCCATACTGTCGGCGTCCCGCTCTATCGACACAAGGCGCGTTAAGACATCGAATGCCGCCGTGGACCCTTCCAGCATATCGGCGCGCAACTGCTCGTCCTCAGCCAATTCGGGGAAGGCTTCGAACAGGCCGTGAATTTCGGCTTCGAGGTTAGCCACGTCTACGGCCAGGAAGTTGTCGTTCATGTCTTCTCCTCAGTGGTGACCCGCTTGGTAGACGGGTTGTGGTGTGGTGGTTAGGCTACCCAACGTGCGCCGTGCAATGCGCGGCTTTCGTCGACCTTCGTCTGGCTGGTGGTGTTTGCAGCGATGCGAGCGCGGATGACTTCGCGCGCCTCTTGGCCTGCGCGGACCATGAAGGCAGGTGACCGTAGATCAACAGGCAAGCGTGGGATGGCCTGAAGCGCAAAGTCTTTCTGTGGGAGATTACTGTTCGCTGCCACGAAGTCGGCAAGGTCGTCGGCTCGACGCTTCACACCAGCCTCAACCGATGCCGCATATTCTCGCGCCGCATCGGCGTCAGCTTCATCAAGCAGCGGCAAGACGTCATCCAGGCCACCTGACAGAACAAGCGCTAGGATGTTCTTTTCCTGCAATATACTGTCTTTGGCGCGGTGTTTCAGAACATAGTCTTCGCCCTTTGCCTTAACCATCGTGCCGTCCTCGAATCGGACAACAAATCCCTCGGCGCCCTGTATTGCTCTGGCGTAGGCGAGGAATTCTGTGGCTGTGGTGTGTTGGGGCGTGTGGTGCTCGACCAAATCAATGCACGATTCACGAGAGAATGCCCATTGGAGTGAAGTTGGCAGATACTCGCCAGACGCGTTCTTTCGGATGGCAAGAAGAGTAAGGTCACTACGATCGTAGCGAACCACAATGCGGTTATCCGGAGCCGTCCACTCAAAGATTGGTGTCGCGCCGGCCTCCAACATGGCGTGACAGGCGTTTCGAAGCTTGGAAGTGATATGCCGCTCCGCCCTAACCGCATGATCGGTTCGCCCCATGCGCGTCATGAAGACCACTTCGCCATTGACGATCGCAGGATGGATCATCGAGCCGTCAAGCTTCTCCATGATTGTGTGCGGCCGACTGAAATCCAGAACATGAGGCTGCGTTTCTGGCCGCTCTCCGACGTTGAAGAATTTGTGAAACGGGCGAGCCAAAATTCTGCCATCGGGCGCAAACTTGATGCCGCGGCATTCTAACCGAGCCGGGTGGTCGAAGCTGTCAGGCAACGCGTAAACGTAGTCGATGACAGTGTAATCGCCCTTGTCGGCGACTACGAACTCCTGCCTGCCGTCGAGGTGCGGAAGAACATCGTCAATGTGGTTGATGCGGAAGTGGGTCATGCAGCCTCTCTCCACTCGCCAACGCGCATATCCACGACCGAAACATTCGGCAGGCCATCACCCGCAAGAATGTCACGCAAGGCGGACTGCATGCGCTCGTGGTGCACTTCGACCAGCGTCTTATCGCCGATCAACACTTCGTTGCGCCAGCCAGCCGTCGCCTTCTTGTCGGCAAGCGGTCGATCGACAACAACATAGGAAATGGCAGAACCGACTGGCGCCAGCGACACGCACGCCAAACGGTCCCGCCTGCGAAGGTTGGTGGCGTCGATGCATACCGAAAGCCCGCTATCGAGCCGAGCCTTTGCGATTCGATGCAGGGCAGTGAAAACGTCTTCGTTTCGCGACTGGTCTTGAAAATTGCCAGTATATTCGGCACGGAGATCGTCGCTCGAAATGTATCCTGGCAAGCCCTTAGCGTATTTGGTCTTGCCCGCTCCGCTCGGACCCACCATCAAGGTCAAGAGCGAGCCGTCATGAACAGGCGGAATTATCCGCCCTTCGTCCTCCCAGTTGGCGACAACCTGAAAGCAGGGAATCCCTTCTGCCCGCCACATATCGACCACGCGCTGCCGATCGTCGTAAACGAGGTCAGGCCGCCCGTGTTCCTGCGACAACCAGTAGCGCTTCAGAACAGCGTCTGGCGTGCTGTCTCCTGCTGCCCGCATGTGCTGCAGGTAGCAAGGGTCAATGCCCATATCGGAAAGCCAGTTTTCGGTTTCGGCTCGAACGACGTCGCTGCGGGCCGACCAAATGCGAACTTTGTGGCCAGCGCGGAGGTGTGCGTGAAACGTCTCGATGACGTGAGAAACGCCACGATCAAAGACGCATTCACGGAAGAACGCCGCCCAATCTTTCTTGCCGCCGCGGACGTGGTGCACGCGATGGCCGATATCGGCAATAGTGCCGTCTAAGTCAAAAATGACGAACACGCTAAATCTCCTCAGGTGGTGAATCCGGATTGGTAGTCCGAATTTGTTAGATTTGTTATCTTTGTTGGATTCGTAGCGTCAAGTCAAGCGCTGGCCTGCCTTTTGCCGAGAAAAGAATAGGGACACACCGTTTGTTACAACAGCAGGCTAGAACGGGATGGAATCGTCCATCATTTCCGACATGCCAGGCGAGTAGTTGTCGTTGTCCGCTTCCGGCTCGTTGTCGTTGGCCGGACCGGTATGATGCGCCGCAATGTTCGGATACTTGGCGTTCTTGCTATAATCTAGCTGGATTTCCGTGGTGGCTAACAGCTCATTCTGCCGATCGAGCCAGTCCATTACGGTGCGAGGAAATGGTCTTTTCCCTCCATGTTGTGACCACCACCGATCGGCCTTAGAAACGGGAAACTGCCTGCTCTTCGGCTCAGGATGTTCTAAGTGTTGAGGGCAAAGCCACTCGTTGAATATCTTGAGACCGACCATATAGGCCACCTTCACCGACGGCGGATTTACCGCAACCTTCGGCTCATGGAAGTAGAAGCTCCGCGAACGCACGGTGTGCCAAGGCTTCTCAGTAGACAGAACAGGGGCAACGTCTGCTGTCGCCGTGATTTTTTCCTCCTCGCTAGGCGGAAAGACATAGCCGCAGCAATGACAGGTCATAATCGAGATCGGGATGACTTCGCCACAACCCCAGTTGCCGTTCTCGTCCTGCTTCGCGTTCGGCGTTTCCTCCGACGGGCAGACTTTTTTTGGCTGCTCGCCATCCCCCGAGCCAGGTGGCTTCGGTCTGATCTGGTCAATGGGTCCATGATAGGCAAGGTTCTTGCCGTGGTCAGCGATCAGGCAATCGTCCTTGCCATCGCAGTTTCGCGTGCCGCGGCCAAGGATTTGCACGAGCTTGCCCGGCGATTTCGTTGACAGAATTAGACTGATGAAGTCGACGAACGGGAAGTTCGTCCCAGTCGTGAGCATGCCTACAGACACGATCGACCACAGTTTGCCGGCCTTGAAGTCCTCGAAAATGCGATCAGTTTCATGAGCGTTGTCGCTGGTAAGGGATTCGCAAGTCCGACCATGACTGCGTATTTCGTCTCGGATGCGTACCGCATTCTCTTTGCTGGTCGCATAAAATAGCGCGGCCCGCCGGCCCTCCGAAAGCACCATATCTTCTGCGACCGCATCGACGATGATGCGTTCCGCTGCCTCTGAAAGCTGGCCGGGTATATACTCCCCACCTCGCGTGCCGACGCCCTTGAGGTCAATTTTGGCGGTGGTCTTCTGGCTCGTGAGCCGTGTCAGATAACCCTTCTCGATGAGCTCAGTAAGGCCGATTTCGTACACGACGTCGTCGAACATCTTCATGCGCAGCGGGTTGCCATCATCGTCAACCTCGCCGTCGCTATCCAGGTCGTCAGTCAGTCGGCCAGAATCCATGCGATAATCGGTGGCTGTCGTGCCAGCAATGCGACTGTCAGGGTTGGCCGCCTTCACGGCACGAAAGAATTTTCCGTACTGCGTATTGGCATTGCGCGAGATGCCGTGAGCCTCGTCGATCAAGATTAGGTCTATGTCGCCAAGCTGGTCGACTTTGTTCCAGATGGACTGGATTCCGCCAAACAGCACCTGCGCGCGTGCGTCACGCCTGTTCAAGCCAGCCGAGTAAATGCCAGCCGGTGCGAACGGAGAGATCCCGATGAACTCTTTAAAGTTTTGAGCCACTAGCCGCGAGTCGTGCGTGACATTGACGATGCGCATATCCGGATAGTCGGCCAGCAATTCCTCGATGATCTTGGCAATAACCAAGGCCTTGCCGGATCCGGTCGGGAGCACGATAAGGCCGTTTCCGCCGCCCTCGCGCCAGTAAGTGTAGAGCGCATCTATGGCGTCCCGCTGATAATAGCGCAGGTCAAGCATTCACTTCTCCTCAGTGGTGGTATTAGGCGGCTTTGGTGGAGCCGCCTTGGGTATTGTCATTCGCCGCGCCGTCGGTCCAAATGGTGCCGTTGCGCATGCGGTAGGTGATCACCTCGTTTTCCTCATCGACGTCGATCTGCTCACCGTCGACAAGACCGGGTAGGAACAGATGTGCAGGGCAAGCAGCCTTTTGTTCATCGACCGACAAAGGCTTCGACCAGCGAGCGCACGAAATATGACAATCGCCGCCACGCTCTGGCTGAACGTGCAAGCATGATCGACAAGTCACGCGCGGTTGCGCGCCCTCCTGGCACACTGCATGGTGTTTGCAGAACATTCCTCGAAAGTCGTCGGGCTTGGTGCAAATGCCTGTAGGTGGCTCGTCGCTGAAAACTATACGTTCGGCACGAGCCAGCTGGCGAAGGCAGAATTCTACATCGTATTCCAAGCGCTCCACGTACCGACTATCGTCGTTTTTGTTCGTTACGTAATAGAGGCAACGCGTAAGCCCGAACATGTGCATGCCGATCTGGCATTGGGCGAAGTGCAAGGGCTTGGCCTTACGGCATCCGTCCTTGACGATGAGTTTGAAACCCTTGTCGTTTGAACTCTTGAACTCGCAGAGGTGTTCGGTCTTGGGGGCCTCGGGAATACCGAGAGCCTTGCCATCGCACTTGCCGCGGACGAATCCATGGACAAGGCGAATGCGATCCTGCTGGCCCCAAACCTCCACGCCGATACGCTCGAGGTCCGCGACCATGACCTCTTCCCATCTATCACCGGTTCGGAAGATTGATAGCTTTCGGCCGTCGATCTCCTCTGGTTTGCTGGCCCAGCGAAAGCCGTACCAAAGCGCACGATCGCACTCAGTGCCTATCTCCCCGACACTTATGCCGAGGCTATCATAATGCTTGTTGGCGGCTTCGTAGGCGCGGTAAATCGCGCCTACGGTGCTTGCTGTTGGTTTTGGGATGGGGGCCATTATGCGGCCTTCTGTGTCGCAGCGATCGCCTCATAAATCGCCCATGCCTCGCACTTGAAGTTGTCCAACTTCTTTGGAGTGCTCAAATCCAAACGACTGCGCAGCGCGTCATGAATGGCCGGCCAAAAATCCGCGCCGTCCCCTGAATGCTGAGTCATCAGAATGGCGTAACAGAGTTTCAGCGACCGACTGTTCGCGCGCTTGGCCTTAACTTCCGTCCAAAAAATGCATTCGGAACCTGTCATTAAAACATCTCCTTCGTAAGCGGGCAGCGCGGAGGATTGGCCGGGTCTTCGACAAAGCAGCAGCAATCACGCCGGCCATCTTTGATCGTCCAGTGCAGCGTCGGGCCAGCAAAGGCATAATGGATAAGGACACACTCGCCTGGCGTGTCGTTCCCGAATTCATCCTCCCAGTCGCCTTCGCCGTTGCGGTCTAGGCAATGAGCGCAGACTTCAGCCTGAAAGGATGCGAGGTCGTGACGGCCTTTCGGCCGCCACAACATTGCTTCGGTGGTTTCGCCCATGCCTACACCCGCATCGGCATCAATACGGCAAGCAACGCGTCGTTGCCTTCCGCCGTGAACAGTGTCGGCGAACCGCCGTCGTTGAGCGCGATGCGGACAGTGGCGCCGGGAAGATTGGAGAGGAGTTCGCCGAGATAGGCCGCGTTGAAGCCGATTTCGATTGCATCGTCGTCGTAGACGGCAGGCACTTCTTCGGTTGCGCTGCCATGGTCGGCAGAATTGACGGACAGGGTGACATTGCCGTCATCGATATTGAGGCGAACGGCACGCCCACGCTCAGTCGAGACGGTGGAGACGCGTTCCACAGCCTTTTGCAGCACGTCCTTCTCGATGCTGACGAGTTTATCGTTTCCGGTCGGAATGACGCGCTGATAGTCTGGGAACGTTCCGTCGATAAGCTTCGACGTCAGAATAGCGTCGGGCGTTGTGACGCGCACCTTTCGTTCCGACAGGGCCAGCTTGACCTGGCCTTTTGGCAGCAGCGACACGAGCTTGCGAGGCAGGATGACATCAGGAATGTCATCGCTGTCCTGCCCGATGTGCCGAGCAAGGCGGTGTCCGTCGGTTGACACGGCAACAAGCTTGCCGTCAGCGGTATGCAGGAAAACGCCATTCAAGTAATAGCGCGTCTCTTCTGTGCTGATCGCAAAGCTTACCGGAGCCACGAGCGCAGCCAGGTCAACGTCGAATTCAACGTCAAACTCGCCGGCATTAAGGTCCGGATAGTCGCTTGCGGGAAGCGTCTGGAGCGACCACTTCGCGTGGCCCGACTTGACGACAAGCGTGCCGTCAACGAGCTCGAGCGAAATGTCGCCACCCGCCTTCTTGACGATGCTGTCGAGCAACTTGGCATCAACCGTCGTGGTGCCAGGAACGGCATCAAGCACGGCAATGGAAGCCGACGCTTCAATGTCGAGGTCGGTGGCTTTAACAGTGAGCTTGCCATCTTCGACAGACAGCAAGACGTTTGACAGAATCGGGATAGTCGTTCGGGATTCGGGGATCTTCACAACGGCCGAAAGGACGCGCGAAAGATCGGCCTTGGAAAGGCTGATACGCATGGTGTCTCCTCATGTGGTGTGGTGCCTGCCGTTGGTTGCGGCAGGCAGGTTGGGGTTAGGCCTTAGCGCCCGCTGCAAGTTTGCGGTCTGCGTCGCTGAAGGAAGCCACGGCACCCCCAGACGCATAGGCCATAGACCGTGTGGCGAGTACGTTCATCGCGGCACCGTAGTTGCCGCCCTTCATGACGATAGTTGAGCCGAACGCGTTCCCAAGGCCGGCTCCTTGGGCGAAGGCGTCGAAGTCGGCGCCAATGAACACCACGTCGAATTGCTTGGCGCGCAATTCGTCCAACATAGACTTCGCCGCATCCTTCTTAAATTCGCGACTGCCGTTTTCTGCGCCATCGGTGATGACGACGATCGTCGCCTTCTTCGGTGAGTCTTGCCGAACTGTCGAAACTAGCTTGCCGATAGCGTCGTATAGAGGCGTCATGCCTCGAGGCCGGATTTCGTCTTCGCTGATCGGCTTCCAATCGCTTGCCTTTACGCCGCTGCGCAAGACAAGAAACGGATCTTGGTTGTCAAACGCGGCAACGGTAACTTCCGTCTTCTTTGTCGCCTTCTCACCTGCCAAACCGGCAACATAAGCATTCAAGGCGCCAATGGTCTCGGCCCACCGGGTTTGCATAGAGCCGGAACGGTCCAGCAGAATATAAGCCTTCATTTTTGCTCTCCTGATGTGGTTGGCGCGGGCTGGTGAGACCCGCGCCATGTTTAGTTAGGCAGCTTTACTGCCCCAAGGGCGATTTGGCTTGCCGGCCGAAGATGCTGCTGCGCCGCCGTTGTTCGTCGAGCGAGCCGTGGACGGATTTGCCGACTGGCGGTTGTCATTGGCGGGGGCAGCCGTCGGCTGGACTGCGTCGATTGCGGGCTCGGGGATGTTGCTGCCGTGACCGCCAGGGCCGTCGTCAGGGAAGTAGTAGACCTTTGGTTCGACACGCGCGGGATACATCGGCGTACCGTCAGCATTGAGCTTTTTAGAGGGTTTGCCCATACCGAGCTTCACGGTGAAGGTTCGGAAATGCAACTCCTCGCTTTCGTCGATTTCCTCAACGCCAATCGACCTACGGAGCCGAGCAAATTCCTCCTGCCCAATGCGCTGCGCTTCGGAGTTTTTGTTTTCCAGATTGACGAAGCCGAAATACTTTCGACCCTTCACTTCTTCCGGCGCGAGAACGACGGCAGTGTACTTCAGGCCAACGCCCGTTCTTGCGTTTTCAGGGCCGGTCTCGACGACGTCCGACGCTTCGATTTCCAACTGATAGATACCCGTCGGCAGGTCTTCGTAATCACGCTGTTCTGTGCTGACGTCGCCAGCCGTGTACTTCTTGCCCAAAGAGGCCATTCATATTCTCCTAGTGTGGTGATGTTTGCGCTTGGTGGGCGCGGGGTGGTCTAAAGGAGTCTGCCCTTGCTTTGCGCAAACTCGATCGGGTCTTTTGCCGCTTTATGCAGATTGCAGGGCGGGCAAAGAATTTGGAGGTTCCAGGGCCAGTTCGTGCCGCCCCTAGAAAGAGGAACTATGTGGTCAACGTGCCGAAATCCCTTTCGCCTTATTGATGTGCCGCACTCTGCACATTTGAACTTCTGACGGGCGATGATGACTGAGATGTCTTTTTCGGTGTGCGTCCCACCCGCGCCCTTCTTCGCCGCTCGCCTGTTTCGGTCGTAGACCAGCCTTAGCTCGCGGGCGCGATCTGGGTTTTCTTCCTTCCAACGCTTAGCCCTTGCAACGTTGTTGGAGGAAACATCAGGCTTGGCATTTGACTTCTTTGCCAATTCCTTTTTTCGATCGGGGTTTCGCTCGGCCCAAGCCCGAACACTGACAAGTCGGCTTTCATCCTCCTTCTCTGGATTGTCAGTGCGCCACCTGATGCGATGTTCATACTGGCAACCGGCGCATTGGCCCGTGCTTACGTAGCGTCTTGCGACGTGGCCGCGCTTGCATGGGACTCCGGTAAAGAAGTGCTTTGCGCCGTTAGCTAGCGCGGCATCTTTGCTTCGCGGCAGGTTGTCGTTGTCGTGGCCCGCTATGCCTCCGCCTCCTGCTCTTCCGGCACAGCCTCACGCCCAAATGGTGCGACGATGTGTGGCTCGAAAATCGCGTAGCCCTGACCGGCTTTGTAGGTCAGCGCTCCGGTAAGCTTGTGGCGGTTCTTCGCAATGAAGCCAGGTCGCTCTTCGACGGCGATAAGGCGCTCTCCGCTACCCTCGCCGCGCTTCTTCACATTATCCTTGTGGAACCCTCCTGCTTCTTTCTGGATGGAAACACGCTGATGAATGAACCCGACGATGTCGGCTGCGTGTGTGAGAGAGTTGGCGTCATCCTGCATGCGCAGATTCAGGCGATAGCGCGGGATGCTGTCGGTAATGACGCCGGGGTCTGTCTTGGCAACGATATGGGCGATAAGAATCACCGCAAATCCGGAAGCCTTGAGTTCCGTGAACTTTCGAAGAATTTCACGCCAGACCTCGGCGGTTGCATCCTTCGGCTCGCGGAACTTGCCGTCGCTGATGTCTTTCCATCCACGACGCGCGCAAGCTTCGTCGATGACGATCTGCTCGAGGCTATCGAGCGTATCGACCACGAAGGTTAGGCGATCATGTTCGGCTTCCAGCATCCAATCGCACTGGTCGACGAACTCCTGATAGGTTTCTGTCAGGCCAAAGGAAAGCATATCGACGCCGACGGGAGGCCGTTCATTCGCCCCGGTCTGGACGTAAAACGGATTTGGCCAGTCGCCGGCAAACGAGGTTTTCCCCATGCCCTCGCCACCATAGATGATGACGATCGGTGGAAACGGATCTTCAACCCGTCGCAGTTGGTCGAATGAAATTGCCAAGTTTTGAAACTCCTCAGTGTGGTGGGTTGAGCTAGTTGGTGGCTAGATGGTCGTTAGTGCTGAAGATTGAGCATCGGCACGCTACCGTTAGGCAGCATGGTCTGCGGCAGCCTGCCGTCCCAACGCTCAGCTTGTGTCAGGGCCACAAGGCCTGGATTGTCGCGTAGGGCGTCGCCGCGGGCCTTGATCGCAAGAGCCTCTGCGTCACCGCGTAGGCGGATGGCTTCTGCCTCGGCTTCGGCGGATGCACGCACCGCGTCTGCCTGTGCCCTTGCCTGCGTCACTACGATTTCCGCCTGCACCTTCTCGCGTTCAGCGTTCTGGCGGAGCTTCTGGACCTCGACCTCGGCAAGCATTCTCTGCTCAATACTGGCTTCGTATGCGTCGGAGAAGTCGATGTTCTCGATCTGCACGGACTCGATGACTACTGGCCCGCGAACCGACTTCTGAATAGCTTCGGCAACCTCAAGATTGAGCCGTGCCCGCTCTTGGATGGCTGTAACCGCGTTGAAGCGGCCGAAAACCGTCTTCAGGTCTTCGTGTAGCCGTCGATCGACAAGTCGAGAAAGCATGCCGTCTTCGCCCCCGTAGGTGGCGTACACGTCCGTTACGGCATCGCTTGGAATGCGGTAGCTGACCGAAACGGCAACAACGGCGGACTGCTGATCCTTGGAATAAGCCGGCACGCCTTCATAAATACGAGCCTTAGACTGGACCGAAATCTTGACGACCTCGTCGACCCATGGTGCCTTGAAACCAAGTCCTGGCTGTGCGGTGCCGGTGAGTGCGCCGTTACGAAGAATGACGCCTCGCTCTCCCTGATCAATGGTGTACCACGACCCGAATACGACCGTGATTGCAACGAAGAACAGAAAGACTCCGCCCAAAATAGCGATGATACGTCCAATCATTATTTTCTCCTCTTGGTGGTGGTTTTTGCTGGTGCGAAGTAGGTGACAACGCCCAGTGCTACAAAGGCGGCGACAACGCTGCCGCCGATGAGTGCAAGAATGCCCATGGCTCTATCCTTGAATGAGCAAGTGCAGCCCGTAGGCCATGGTCATGGCAGCCAGCATTGCCAGGCATGGCCACCATGAGAACGGGTCGGGCGCGGTCATTTGGCTGACCGTGCGGCAAGCATGGCGTCGGCGACGGTATAGGCGCACTTTGCCCATGCGTTGATGCGTGCCGTGTCGTCAGGGAGGTGATCCCAAGAACGCGCCGGTACAACGGCAATAACCTGACCCGCAAAGTAGTCGCGGAGAGACATGCCGGCGTCTGGATACAGCCCGCTATCCACGCCGCCCTCACACGGAAAAGCGGAGCCGCCGTGGTCTACGTCGTTTCTACTCATCAAAGCACCGCCTGCAGAAACGCGCCGACGGCGTAACAGCCGGCAAGGAATACGCCTGCCCCGATGAGCGTTAGGACGACCGCCATTGTTTTTGCCGCCGCAGGAGCCTCGTTGTCGTCGTCCGGAGCGTAGTCGAGCGGGAAGCTGGAGAGGATGGATGTGAGTCCGCTGACGAAGTGGTTCATAGTGTGGCCTCTAGTTCGTCGATCCGCTTGCGGGCCTCCTCGATCGTCATGCGGTTCTTGTGGGCTGCAGCGGTCCCCGCCACAGCCAGGAAGAACACGATTGCGCCAACCCACTGCATGGCCGTGCTGGCGAGCAACACGCCAACTCCGATGATGCTGACCGCCATTAGGAACGTGGTGGCGTCGCGAACGAACGAGTGCCAAACCGATTCGTGAATGACGAGGATTTCAGGTTTGGGTTTGTTCATGCCGCGACCTTCATCGTTGCCTGGAAACCCGTCATGGGACGCGGTGTGGCCTCGTGGCCAGCACGTCGACGCGCAGCTGAGTGCATGAACTGTGGCGCTCGTGCCTCCGACACCTTGGCCATGGCGGTGGCGTATGCGTCCCGCTTGCGCTGGCCTCGAGTTTTGCCCTGAGCGTCAACCTTGGGAGAAAGAGGCGGCACGCGAAAACCGGCCGTTCCGGTCATCGTGCCCATTGCGGTAAGCCGGCGCTGCTGAGACGCGTAATCGGCCGATGGAATGCCAAGTCGAGTATCGTTAGCAGCTTCGCGCTGCAGGATTTTGGAAAGAGCGTTCATCAATTCCCCCTCCCCGCACGAGGCGCCGAATGAAACGAGACGGGCGAGGACGAGTGATACGTGCCGTCGTCGCCCTTTCGGGCGGTCGAACGCGCAAGAGCCTTCTGGCCTGCCGTGCGGTACGGCTTGCGGTTCTGCATGTTCACCTTCCCCGTTCGGGTGAACTGCGTGGCGTATGGATGGTTGTTGGACATAGCTTCTCCTCTGTCCGCCTGCCGTTGCCGGGCAGGCGGGGGTGGTGTGATGGTTGGTGTTGGTTAGGCGGCGGTGGCCAGCCAGTACTCGACGGCGTCTTTGGCCTCCTTCAGGCCGATGACGAACCGCTCCTCATACCCGGTTCGGTAGCCGTACTCCGAGGATACGAACGTCTGACGCTTGCCGCCCGCATCACGATAGGCCTTGATTGCCTCGATGCGCTTGCCTTCAGCCGCAAGCCGCTGCCATTCGTGGGCATAGGCTGGCTTTTCTTCCCGCTTGGTGGAGACAAGAGTGTAAACGCCGAACTCGCTACCCTTGTGCTTCTTGGCCAGGCGCGCTGCTTCGCGTTCGGCGAAAGCCGCCGACGAGTGAACGTGCGGTCTGACACTTGGGAGCGGCTGGCCGTTCTCGATGAGGCAGACGATGGCGGGTTTAGATGCGGACGGAGTGACGAGCTCAAAGTAGCGATCAAGGTCACCCATCCACGGATACTCACCGTGATAGCTGCGCCATTCCATCGGCCCGACCTTGCGACCGTCGCGGGTCTTGTAGAACTTGCCGGCCTTAATGGTTAGGGCGGTGGCTGGTGCCAGTTTTAAATACTTCATTGGGATGCTTGGGCCGTCGCCGCCAGGAACGGCACTGTAGCTTGCGTAATCGTGTCCAGCATCGGTGATGTAGAAGTGACCGGCATATTCACCAGCGCGGCGCCAGTGTTTGTTCCAGTGCTCGACAAGGTCATTTGCGCATTCTACTGACTTGTCCTGCACTACAGCGTCACCGACTTTGAAAGGCGCAGCAGGAGCAGGTTCGATCTGATGAGTCCGCAAGTACTGATTGTGGCCATTGAAGAGGTAGCCAGTGCCGCCCTCGCCATCTCCACATGTGCGCTCGATGACGTATTCCACACCGACTTCATACTGGGTGATTTTGCTTCCGGAGCGCGTCGTGTTGTCTACAACCCGCACCCTGTCCCCGACTTTGAACGCGGGTATGAGTTCAATCTCGCCGTCAGGGCGGTAGAAATTCCAGCGACGCCGGCTTTTGCCGTGCCCCGCAAACGGGGCGTCCATTTCAACTCCGGCACGACCAAAATCAATCTCGGCGACTGTCCCAAGCTGCCCTGGCGTAGCACGGCCATAGCCGTCCGTTACCACCTTGACCCGATCTCCAACCTTAAACTTTCCCATAATATTCTCCTCTTGTGGTGAGCGCGGGTGGTTAAGCCGCTCCCTTGGTTTTGGTGTTCTTGTCCAGTCGCACCTTCTTGGTGAAATCGACCGGGATCACGTTGTCACCGCTGCCACCGCCATGGAATTCGTCGTTCTCCACGCGATGAAGCTCCCATTCATGGAACGCCAGAACAGCCAGCGAAGGCGAAACGCGGATGTAGACAAGAGACCCAGCGAAGCCGATTACGATGCCGAACACACTGGTGTTCATCTTGTGCTCGACGACATCACCGAGTTCAAAGAATTCATCTTCAGGCGGCATGGGCAGCCTCCACAAAAGGACGGTCCAAGACCGAAATACGGGGGAGGCTGACGGCTTGGGTGTAGCAGCTGCGCGAGCCGCAGCTTCCCAACACCGGCATATGCTTGACGGTGATGGCCTTCGTGGCGATCGGCCGTACTCGCTGGTAGAGGTGGTACGTCACCATCCCGACGCTTGTTTCCAAGCGTTTTGCGATGGCACGCAGGCTTAGTCCCTCGCCGCGAAGGGCAAGGATTTGTTCTCTCTTTGACATTGAACTCCTCGATGTGGTGTTGACAAAGCGTTGGTTACGCGCCATGTCTTTTGCGCCCGCTGTGGTGGCGGGTAGGAACGCAGGTGGGACTCCTCTTACCTTCTAGTACGAGATCAGGGGCCGCGTTTCGGGTGGTGCCGGCGCATTCCAGGCCCCTTTTCTCTTTCTCTGCCTCTTTAACAAATCTGTCGGAACCAACTCCTTCGTACAACGTTAACCGTAGCTACAAAGATTAGATTCGTTTGTAGATGTCAACCCTTTGATTTGGTAGACACCCTGTGGATAACATTGTAAGATTGGTTAAGTGATTGAGGGATAAGACGAATATGAGACGAATTACCCCGGCAAAAAAATCTCGCTTCGTGCAGATGCTGGAAAACGCCATAGAGGCGGAGGGCGGAAGCCAGAAAGCATTTGCGGAGAAGCACGATATTGGCCAGCAGACGCTAAACACATGGATAGTCAGCGGTCGCGTCCCCACGAAGCAGTTCCACCAAAGGCTCCGCGACGTCCTGAAAATCACGCAGGATCAGTTAGACGAACTGCTGGCCGAAGTGGAAAACAGGCGCGCTGCCGCCTATGAAGCATCCGTTGCGCAAGAGCCGCCCAACGGCAGGATAGCCGGCGGCAAGATGCCTGAAAACCGGGACAATAGCGTACCGGTTCTAGGGCGTGCCGTAGGCGGAGAGCTCGGCGAATACGAGTTCAACGGCGAGGCGTTGGATTGGGTAATGCGTCCGCCTTCATTGGCCGGCGTTGGCGACGCCTACGCGGTCTTCGTCGACGGCGAGTCTATGGTACCGCGCTATCGCCCTGGCGAAACAGTATGGGTCCACCCTCACCGCCCTGCGCGCAAGGGTGATGACGTTGTTGTCCAACTGCACCGGCTAGACGACAGCCATGAGCCGCCATACGGATACATCAAGGAATTCGTTGGTTGGACGTCGAACAAGCTCATTCTGCAGCAGCACAATCCGTCAAAGAAGATCGAATTTGATCGCGAATCGGTGAAGTCAGTAGACACCATCGTGTTCGCAGAGCGTGTCTGAATTCACCAGTCGTACAAATCTAACAAATCGTTGTTGACTTTGTCGAGTTGGTAGCATACAAATCTCCTCACCAAACCACCACCGAGGAGATTCGAAATGCTAAAGGCGCTAGCCACCCATCTTAAGCGAGACGCGGTTTTCTATACTGCTCTCGCCGTTCTTTCCGGCTCGATGTTGGTCGCCGGGACGTTGGTAACGAAGGCCGACGATTTCGAACTGGCCGCCTATTTTGCCGCGCAGGAATATGTCTGCGAATGGCCTGACTATGACGCCAGTGTATCTATCCTGGCGCGTATTGTTGCCGCCGGAACTCCCGAAGATATCGCAATAGAAGTCATCGCCGACGAAGCTTGGGCTCTCGTTGAGAGCGGCGACGTCGATTGCGGCGAGTTGCGTGTCGCGGAGGCGCGATGATGGCCGCCGTGTACCTAGCCGCGTCGTTCTTCGCCGGCATCGCCTTGTCCGTCGCAGTGTTCGGCTGGCCGTTCTGATTTACTGCGCGTTGCCCCAACACGCAGGCGGGCGGCGTTTGCCTCCAGTGGCGCCGCCCTCTTTTTCCCGGCCTCACCAGCCATCACCACCATCGAGGAGCTACCATGACCAATTCACGCTACCCTTCCGTCTATTCTTCCGGATACCCCACCCTTTCCGCACAGGAATTCATCGCTCAGGGCACGAGTGCAGCGGCCGTGTTGTCGATCGCAAAGTTTCTGGCGAGCGACCGCGGTAAGCCGGCCAATCCGCGCGCGGCATCAAAGCTTCGAGCCGTCGCGTTCGAAGTGGCCGACCTTACCGGTGTTCGTCTGCAGGCTTTGCCGCGCGCTGTGAACGACAACCGTAGCCGTCGGCAGTACCGGAGGGCGGCATGACCGTGCCAGATGAAAAGCCCGCATGGGCCGAAGGTGCGAAGGCGATTACAGCCGAAACGCACAAGTCGCTCTCCGCCCTCCCCACTCCAGATGCAGGAGAGGTAGGGGAGCTTCTGGCGGAGATGCGCGCCGGGCTGGAAGGTGTGACGCCGGGGCCTTGGATGTCAGAACCCGGCGCGGCGCGAGGAGCGTGGATAGGCAATGCCTCTAACCAGTGGGTTGCGCTCGCTTGCGGTGAAGATGATGCCCAGGCTGTCATAAACGGCTCGCACCTTGTGCGCTGCTCTCCCGACAACATCGCCAAGCTTCTCGACCACGTTTCAGCCCAAGCCTCCCGTATCAAGGAACTGGAGGGGGAACGGGATGCCTTACGGGCAAAGTTGAACGCTTGCGACTGGTATTGGCCGGAAGACGACACAAGCTCCGATGCATGCTCAGACGACCCTTATGAGATCGTTGAGAACCAAGGCCGCAGCGGTGAAGTCATAGCCATTTCTCGCGGCGGCGTTGTCGAAACTCGGTACTACGCAAGTCTTCCCCCGCCGAAGACGCAGATAGCGACGACGATTTCGATGTTGACGAAGCTACAGAGGAAGCAGCCTCCGCGAAGATCGCCGCCGAGCTGGTGCGCCGCTCCACCCTCGCCGCCATGAAAGGTGAAGACAATGCCGAAGCTTAAAAGACTTCCATACCCGCTCCGTGCGGCGAAAATCAGCATCGATTTCATGCCGTTCGGCTTCTGGTGGAAGCCATCTTTCACGCACAAAAGCGGACTGTCAGAGCGCGCTAGAACAGAAGGTGTGGCCATCTGGTGGGCACGTTGGGCTTGGTTCCAGATCAGCTATTCGAGGTGGTTGTGATGACAATAGATGCCCTGAGAGAGGCCGAGCGGTTCCTTGCATACTTCGCTGGCGAGACAGGCGGCAGTTTCGAAGGACCAGGCACACCAAAAACTGCGCTCGCCAAGGTTAGAGAAGCCCTTCGCACCCAACCGGCAGAGGCCGGGGTGACGGTGAAGGCGCTGGAGTGGGACGAACACAACTGCGCCGATGTGTATGGAGTCAAGGATTGCCACGGACAGGGTCCGAAGCGTTACTTTCTGTACCGCGCGTCCACAATCATCGGTTGGTTTGACGGCATCGACGCCGCCAAAGCCGCCGCACAGGCTGATTACGAGCGACGGGTCCGTTCCGCTCTTGTCCCCACCCCCGCCCCACAGGGGATGGATACGGCGGTGGAGGCAGCCGAGGCCGCAGTTTATCCACGCCACGAAAAGGGCTTCCTCGTTAAGCCTCTCTTGGACGCAATCGACATGCGCGCCGCACTCACCGCAGCCTACCCCCATATGACAGGGGCAGCGCAGGAGGCGGTGGAGGGTGAGCCGGTAGAATGGCAAAGAGAAGCCGGCGACTTCGGCTGGCAGCGTGTCTCACCAGACGATTTGGAGCACTACCGCTCAAAGGGTGCGCGTCTTCGCGCCCTCTACACCACCCCGCAGCCCGCGCCATCCAGCGCGGATGCCGGAATGCTGGCGGCGTTGAAGGAAGAGAACGAGCGGCTTACGAAGGAGCGTGATGCTGCACGACAGTCGCTTGAGCATGACCGTGCGGTGGTCATCACTGCTTCCAATGAGTTCAATGACGCGTTTGCCCGCCGTTCATGGCTACTCGACAGTCGCGGGCCGTACGAATGGGGTGACGACCGCTACAGAGATGAGTTCCGTGGCGCTTACGATGAACTCGCAGCACCCATGTCGAAGCTTCGCAAGATCGGAGCAGATTGGGCGAACTGCCCTGTCGATCACGATGAAATCATGCGTTCGCGACAGAACTGGCAGGAGCGCGCGGAAAAATCAGAAGCAGCCCTCGCCGTTGCCTCCGCCTCCCCGGTGCAGCCCGAAGCGGAGGGGTGGAAGACGATGGACAGCGCGCCGAAGGATGGGACGCGTGTTCTGGTCTATGAGATAGGGAGACCGGTCGAGGTCGCACACTACAACCCAAAATCTTGGCAATGGTCGAATAGGTATCGTCCGGTCAGATGGCGGCCTCTCCCCGCCGCCCCTAAGCAGGGAGGCGAATAGATGGGTGCGCCGTCAAACTTCATATTGCCCGATGGTAATGTGCAGATTGCGTTCTCAGGCGGTCGCACGTCCGGGAAGATGTTGCACGACATCATCCAGGCGAACCAACCCTGGCCCGCCGATCGGGTGAAGGTGGTTTTCACTAACACCGGCAAGGAGCGCAGTGAAACGCTCGATTTTGTGCGTGAGTGCGAAGAGCGATGGGGGGTTCCCATCGTCTGGCTTGAATATCGCCTGCGCTGGACTGGCGCGCCGCACGACCCGAAGAACAAGATTTTCGATACGGGAGCGCACAGCTTTGAGGTTGTTTCCTATGAGACGGCTAGCAGGAATGGCGAGCCGTTCGAACAGATCATCGAATACTTCGGGTTCCTGCCGAACCGGGTTGCAGATTTCTGTTCTCACAACCTGAAGAGCCGTACTGCAAGGCGCTACTGTGTGGCGTCAGGTTGGAAACACTGGACAACCGCGATAGGCATCCGTGCCGACGAGCCAAAGCGCATCCTGAAGAAGCAGCCAAAGGAGCGCTACCGCGTTTGGTATCCGCTCAATGAGGCTGGCGACACCAAACACGATGTCTCCCTCTTCTGGCTCTTCCAGCCCTTCGATCTCGAATTACTGAACATCGACGGCGTGACCCCAACCGGCAATTGCGACGGCTGCTTTAAGAAGTCCGAGCGGAAGCGTGCCGAGTTTGCTCGCAGCGAGTGGCACCACGCCGAATGGTGGTCCGCTCAGGAACGGAAATACGGCGGAACCTTCGACAAAACTACGTCATGGGACCAACTGCACGAGTACATCAGCAAACAAGGCGACTGGCTTTTCGGGGACAACGACGCCCTCTGTCAGCGCGACGGCGGGGAGTGCGCACCATGGTAATAGCAACAGAAGCACCAACCGTCTGCTTTGACATTTTCATTGCAGGCGACTTGGCGCAGGCAAAGCAGGTTTGCCGCGAATACTGCATGGAAGTTGGCGCTTGCGTCACTGTTGAGCCGGTCGATTACATCTACACGGGCGGCGAGGAAGCAGGCATTCGCGTCGGGTTCATCAACTACCCACGCTTCCCGACCGATGCCGAAGCGATATTCGCTAAGGCGTCCGATCTAGCCGGCAGGCTGATGCACCGCCTATGCCAACAATCCTATTCCATCGTCGGACCCGACAAGACTGTGTGGTTCTCTCGGCGCCCCGAAGACGCATCCCGCACCGCCCTAGCCGGTAGCAAGGAAGGGGATCGGGATGAGTGATATCTCAAGGTACAAAATTGAGGGATACGATTGGGCTGCCACACCTTCACACGGTGGGGTTTGGGTTCGTCATTGCGATTACGAAGCCCTCCGCCAGCAGTTGGAGACTGCGCGGGCGGAAGGCCGGGATGAGGGGCTGGAGGAAGCGCGGGCAGCCAACCGAAAGCTGCACAGGCGCGCTCAAATTGCCGAAGGCATGAAAGATTCGCTCTACGGTATCGTGGATGCTTGGGCGCGAGTCATTAGGGGATCAAAGAGAAAGGCCCCGGAAAAGATTTGCTGGGCCAGTTACAAACTAGGCCAGATGTCCGGCGTAGAGCTGGTCTACTACGACTTGGATAAGCGCTGCAAACGAGCCCTCAAGTCAGGGGAGCGCGGCTCATGACCACCGACCAAGCCCAATCGGTCGCCATCTTCCTCATCGTCGCTATCCCGGCTGCGTATTGGCTGCTGCGCTTTAACTATCGCACCTGGCTAGAGCCGGTAATGGACCCTGAGCGCGCCAAGGAACGGGAAGCACGGAAGGAGAAGCGGCTGTGAAAGACTTGATTGATCAGATGGAAACTCACGCCGGAGAGTTGCGCAATCATATCGCAAAAATCCGCATCGACTACCCGGAGGCTGCCGATGCGCGCCGCATGGATCTCCGGCAAGTCTACCGGAAAATCGCTGAGGCTCGCCGCGCCCTCGAAAGCGAGGCTGGCAGGTGACGTTTTCTTTCAAAGGAGGTCCGAATGACCCCAGCAAATGACAATGGGCTTGGCGTCCCGCCCGGCATCTATTCGGTTGAAGAGGCGTGCGGATGGCTTAAAATCAGCCGCCAGAGCCTTACAAATCTGACGATCGACCATCCGTATTACGCCAAGAACGGCAATCGAAAACTTTTCAGCCAGTCTCATATCAACAAGCTCTGGGAGGCGATGCAATGTCAGAACCAAAACTCACCAAGCGTCCTGGAAGCGATAACTGGTACATCCGCGGTACCAACAGCGCAGGCCGACCGGTATTCCGATCTACTAAAACCAAAGACGAAGCAACTGCCAAGGCGCTCCTCGTCCAATATCAGGCGCGCGTCCTAGTCGAAAAGGTGCACGGCCCTGTCGCCACGACAACGTTTGACGAGGCGGCTCGCGCCTACATTAAAGACGGTGGCGACCAGACATATCTGCTCCGGCAAGACAGGGAGGGGCGGCGACATGGACTCATGCCCCACTTCGGCGACGCGAAGTTGGCATCCATTACGCAGGACGACCTCGACAAGGCTGCGACTGCGCTATGCCGTCCGGGCGCTAGCCGCGAGACATTGATTCGGAACGTCTATACTCCATTCATTGCCGTGTGGAATTTCGCTTCGTCTGAAGTTCGCAAGATGGCCGCGCCAAAGAAATGGCAACGGCCGCGCAAGGCCAAGGGCACAAACGTTCTTCGGATAGCAGGGACGAAGCGCAGCGGCACAAGGCCGGTCGACTACAATCGAGCGGCGCAATTTGTTGCCAATATGTCGCCGGCTCCGGCCATGGTGATGACGGCTTTGTTCTTTACCGGCCTTCGACCGATCGAACTTTTCGCGCTTGAATCATCGGAGGTGAATGTCGCCGGCCGCTGGCTGGTATTGCATAGCACCAAAACCGGAGAGCCGCGCGGCGTGCCAATTCATGAATTTCTGGCGCCTCTCTTCGAATCTCTTTTGAAGCGAGGGGATTTAGAAAACGACCCTCGGATATTTCGCACTCACAAGGGCGAGGCATACCGTCCGACCGAGGACGGTGGCGGCCAGCTCAAGACGGCTATTATCGGAGCCAGACGCCGAAGCGGCATACTCGACATAAGCCCCTATACGGCGCGCCACTCCGTTTCCACCGGCTTGGTGATTGCTGGCGTCCATCCGCACATTAAGGACCAGATACTCGGCCACGCGGCAGACAACATGTCGCGCCACTATACGAACGTTCCGCAAGCGCCACTCATCGAGGCAATCAATAAACTGCCCGTTCCTGACGCCTGGCAGGCGTTGCCGTGGTGGCAAGATCCCCTGGCTTGGAGTGCAAAGCTAGTCGAGGGAACCGGCGCGAGGAATGACTTGAAGGAGAAGCGGGCCTAGCGAATCGCGAACACAGCATGAACAGAGCCCCTTCTGACTGCACGGAAACTGCACGGAAAAGGACATAAAATCACGATATGTTCCGTGCAGTGGCGCAAAACGGCAGAAATCTACGACAACACTGTATCGCTTAACTAGTTGATTTTGCTAGGAAAAATGGTGCTGCGAGAGAGGATTGAACTCTCGACCTCTCCCTTACCAAGGGAGTGCTCTACCACTGAGCTACCGCAGCTGTCGAATGCGGCGCTTCTGCCACATCAATCCGGCAAGCGCAAGTTATGTGTGAAACTTGTTTGCAGTGTTTTTCCACGGACACGGCGCGGCCATAATGATAGGTATTTTCGGCTCTCGCGACGATCGAACAGGGGACACGTTCGGGCAATCTTCATGAATTCGAACAAAACTACGCAAGTTTCGACGGTAAAGGACGACCGCAAGGCACGCCTGGCGCAGGAATTGCGCGCCAATCTGCAGAAGCGCAAGGCGCAGGCGCGGTCGCGCCGGACCGGCGAGGAAGATGCAAGGCCCGACGGAATCGCCGCGGCGCAGACGCATGACGAGGAAAACTAGCTGATTCATGAGTGGGCTTTCGGCGACACGACCGAAATCCTATTTCTTGAACGGCATTTCACGATGGTCTAGACGGACCGCAAGGATAAACGGACAAAACTGGGAAACATCCCGGAGAAATGATTCTCATGGATCGCATAAGAATAGTCGGCGGCAATCATCTGGAAGGCCGCATCCCGATTTCCGGCGCCAAGAACGCCGCCCTGCCGCTGATGATTGCGTCGCTTTTGACTGACGACACGCTGACGCTGGAAAATGTGCCGCATCTGGCCGATGTCGAGCAGCTCATCCGCATTCTCGGCAATCACGGCGTCGACTATTCGGTCAACGGCCGCCGCGAAAGCCAGAATGAAGGCTATTCGCGCACTATCAATTTCACCGCCCGCAACATTGTCGACACCACCGCTCCCTACGAGCTGGTTTCCAAGATGCGCGCCAGCTTCTGGGTGATCGGGCCGCTGCTTGCCCGCATGGGCGAGGCCAAGGTTTCGCTGCCGGGCGGCTGCGCCATCGGCACGCGTCCGGTCGACCTGTTCATCGAGGGCCTGCAGGCGCTGGGCGCCGATATCGATGTCGACAGCGGCTACATCCTCTCCAAGGCCAAGAACCGGCTCCGGGGCAACCGCTACGTCTTCCCGAAGGTTTCCGTCGGCGCAACGCATGTGCTGATGATGGCAGCAACGCTGGCGCGCGGTGAAACCGTGCTGGAAAACGCCGCCCGCGAGCCGGAAGTCGTCAACCTTGCCGAATGCCTCATCGCCATGGGCGCCAAGATCGACGGTGCCGGCACCTCGACCATCACCATCGAAGGCGTCGATGCGCTGTCCGGTGCGCGTCACCGTGTCATCCCCGACCGCATCGAAACCGGCACCTATGCCATGGCGGTTGCCATGGCTGGCGGCGACGTGCTGCTGGAAGGTGCGCGCGCCGACCTGCTGCAAGGCGCGCTCGACGTGCTCGCGCAGACCGGCACCGAGATCATTCCGGTCAATTCCGGCATTCGCGTTCGCCGCAACGGCTCAGGCATCTCGCCGGTCGACGTGACGACCGAGCCTTTCCCCGGCTTCCCGACCGATCTCCAGGCGCAGTTCATGGGCCTGATGACCATGGCCAAGGGCAAATCCCGCATTACCGAGACGATCTTCGAGAACCGCTTCATGCATGTGCAGGAGCTTGCCCGCCTCGGCGCGCACATCACGCTTGCCGGCCAGACCGCCATCGTGGAGGGCGTTTCCAAGCTCAAGGGCGCGCCGGTGATGGCGACGGACCTGCGCGCTTCGGTGTCGCTGGTCATCGCCGGGCTGGCTGCCGAAGGCGAAACCGTGGTCAACCGCGTCTATCACCTCGATCGCGGTTTCGAGCGGCTTGAAGAGAAGCTTTCCGGCTGTGGTGCGACCATCGAGCGCCTGTCTTCGTAGGAACTGCTCCGCGCCGGCTGGCGTTTCGGTTGCGTGCTTTGCCAAGACCGCATAACACAAGGCCAGAAACCTTCGCACAGGCGCCGGCGCGGATATGGACCAGCTTAAACTCGTCGCACTCGACGAACAGGATTTGAAGATCGTCTCGGCGCATGTCCAGGACGCCGTCATGAAGGTCGGCGACCTGGATTTTTCCGCGTCGGCCAAGCGCTTCATCATGAGCGTCAACCGTTTCGCCTGGGAAACCAGGACCGGCTTCTTCCGTCCGCATTATGAGCGCCGCAAGAGCGTGCTGGATTTCAACCGCGTGCTCGGCGTCAGGGCAACCGGCATCGACCGTGAAAAGCCCGAGGACGTTCTCTCTCTCCTGGCGATACAATTTCACGAAAGAGACGCACCTGCTGGCGCCATCGAACTGATTTTCGCCGGCGGCGGCGCAATCGCGCTGCAGGTCGAGTGCATCGAAGCGCGCCTGGCCGATCTGGGCGCTGCCTGGGAAGCAAGTTCCCGCCCCATACACAAAGCATGACGAGTTCTCATAAAAAATGGCAATTACGCTCAACACATCCGATGCCGATTTCGAGACGCGCTTTGCGGCGTTTCTGACGACCAAGCGTGAAGCTTCGCCGGATGTGGATGCAGTGGTGCGGACCATCATTGCCGATGTGCGCGCACGCGGCGACGCCGTGCTCAAGGAATTGACGCTGAAGTTCGACCGTGCCGATCTGGACAAGCTCGGCATCGCCGTGTCGAAGGAAGATATCGCGCAGGCCTATCGCGATGCCAACCCAGCGACCGTGGAAGCACTGAAATTCGCCCGCGACCGCATCCGCTCGCACCATCAGCGCCAGCGTCCGCAGGACGACCGCTACGTCGACCCGATCGGCGTCGAACTCGGCTCCCGCTGGACCGCCGTCGAGGCCGTCGGCCTCTATGTGCCGGGCGGCACCGCAAGCTACCCCAGCTCGGTGCTGATGAATGCGGTTCCGGCTGTCGTTGCCGGCGTCGAGCGCATCGTCATGGTCGTGCCGGCCACGGGCGGCAGCATCAATCCGCTGGTTCTGGTGGCGGCCGATATTGCCGGCGTCAGCGAAATCTATCGTATCGGCGGCGCGCAGGCCGTCGCTGCCCTTGCCTATGGCACCGAAACGATCGCGCCGGTGGCCAAGATCGTCGGGCCGGGCAATGCCTATGTCGCGGCGGCCAAGCGGCAGGTGTTCGGCACCGTCGGCATCGACATGATCGCCGGCCCATCGGAAGTGCTGGTCGTCGCCGACGCGGACAATGATCCTGACTGGATCGCCGCCGACCTTCTGGCACAGGCCGAGCACGACGAATCGGCACAGTCGATCCTGATCACCGACGACGCCGGTTTCGGCAAGGCAGTCGAGGCAGCCGTCGAACGCCAGCTCAAGTCGCTCTCGCGGGCGGAAACCGCAGCCGCAAGCTGGCGCGATTTCGGCGCGGTGATCCTGGTGAAGGATATCGACCAGGCGATCCCGCTGGCCAACCGTATCGCTGCCGAGCATCTCGAACTCGCCGTCGCCGACCCTGAAGCGCTGCTGCCCAAAATCCGCAATGCCGGCGCGATCTTCATCGGGCGCCATACGCCCGAAGTCATCGGCGACTATGTCGGCGGCTCGAACCATGTGCTGCCGACGGCGCGGTCCGCACGGTTTTCCTCCGGGCTTTCAGTGCTGGATTTCATGAAGCGCACGTCGCTGCTGAAGTTAGGGCCGGACCAGTTGCGCGCGCTTGCGCCGGCGGCGATCGCTCTCGCCACGGCCGAAGGGCTCGACGCGCATGGCCGCTCCGTCGCCATCAGATTGAACCTGCAAGAGTGAGGGATGGACGACGTCACCCGCCAACGCTCCAGACTGATCGACGTCGCGCTTGACGAATCGATCGGCCGTTCGACGCCCGACATCGAGCACGAGCGGGCGGTGGCGATTTTCGACCTCATCGAGGAAAACAGCTTTCAGCCGGCCAATGACGAGGGCAACGGACCCTACAAGCTGAAGCTCTCGATGATCGATTCCCGGCTGGTCTTTGCCATCACGCATGAAGACGACAGCCCGGTGATGACCCATATCCTGTCGCTGACGCCGTTCCGCCGCATCGTCAAAGATTATTTCATGGTCTGTGAGAGCTATTACGAGGCCATCCGCACTTCCACGCCGAGCCAGATCGAGGCGATCGACATGGGCCGCAGGGGACTTCACAACGAAGGCTCGCAGACGCTGATGGACCGGCTTGCCGGCAAGATAGACATCGACTTCGACACGGCGCGCCGCGTCTTCACGCTCGTCTGCGTATTGCACTGGCGGGGTTAGTCCTGGCTGAACCGACGCCCCCTCCCCGATCCATCCTGTTCATGTGCGGCATGAACGTCGTGCGCTCTCCCATGGCCGAGCTTCTGGCCCGAAAGGTGCTGCCGGCTACGACCTTCGTCGCCTCGGCAGGCGTGCGCACGGGCGAGCGCGACCCTTTCGTCGATGCCGTACTTGCCGAAGACGGGCTGTCGCTGAACGATCGCCAGCCGCGTTCGCTGGACGAGCTGGAAGACGATTATTTCGACCTGATCGTGACGCTGGCGCCGGAAGCACACCACGCAGCACTGGAACTCACGCGCTCCATGGCCGTCGATGTCGAATACTGGCCGACAGCCGACCCGACCACGGCGACCGGCACGCGCGAGCAGATCATGGCCGCCTACCGCGATGTGCGCGAGCGGCTGAAAGCCAGAATCGCCCAGCGTTTCCTTCCGTGAAGGCCACTGGGCCTACGTCGATTAAGCGTGTTCACAAAGAGCATATAATCATATAGGTTCCGCCGAAATTCCGGCCGGCGTGCCGAAATACAATCCAGACCAAAGGTAAAGAATGCCGAAGGAAGAAGTCCTCGAGTTTCCGGGCACGGTAACAGAACTGCTGCCGAACGCGATGTTTCGCGTCAAGCTCGAAAACGAACACGAAATCATTGCCCACACGGCCGGCCGCATGCGCAAGAACCGCATCCGCGTGCTGACGGGCGACAAGGTCCTCGTCGAAATGACGCCATATGACCTGACCAAGGGCCGCATCACCTACCGTTTCAAGTAAGCGGTTCGCGAGTCGCGTTTTCCAACCGACGGGAATTAGATGAGCGCTTTCCAGAAGCTTGTGCTTGCCTCGGCTTCGCCGCGCCGGATCGAGCTTCTGCAGCAGGCGGGCCTCGAGCCCGACCGGCTGCTGCCGGCCGATGTCGACGAGACGCCGCTGCGCGCCGAGCATCCGCGCTCGCTGGCCAAGCGCCTGTCCAAGGCCAAGGCGGAGAAGGCGCTCGAATCGCTGAAGACCGAACCTGACTTTGCCGGCGCTTTCATCCTGGCCGCCGATACCGTCGTTGCCGTCGGGCGGCGGATCCTGCCCAAGGCGGAACTGATCGACGAGGCTTCGAACTGCCTCAAGCTTCTTTCCGGTCGCTCGCACCGCGTCTATTCCGGTGTCTGCCTGATCACGCCGGACGGCAAGCTGCGCCAGCGGCTGGTGGAAACACGCGTGCGCTTCAAGCGGCTGGGTCGCGAGGAACTGGAAAGCTATCTCGCTTCGGGCGAATGGCGCGGCAAGGCCGGCGGTTATGCCGTGCAGGGACTGGCCGGCACCTTCGTCGTCAAGCTCGTCGGCTCCTACACCAATGTCGTCGGCCTGCCGCTCTACGAGACGGTCGGCCTGCTGACTGCGGAAGGCTTCAAGGTGCATTTCAACTGGCTGTCGGGAGCGCGGGCATGAGTGCCGACGCCCCAGGCAACGTCACGCCGCTGCGCCCGAAGCGGCCCTGCCCCGAATGCGGCAAGCCATCTGCGCGCGAAACCTACCCGTTCTGCTCGACGCGGTGCAAGAATGTCGATCTCAACCGCTGGCTTTCCGGCAGCTATGCCATTCCGGTTCGCGACGACGAGGAAGAGCAAGGCGACGACCCCGCGAATTAGAGCATGATCCCGAAAAGTTGCAGACTTTTCGGACAAGATCATGGCTCAAAATCAATACCCTAGAGTGCGATGACGATTCAAGGAAGCGTCACCGCACTCTAGGGTTTGACCGTGATCTTTTGCGAAAACCGGTCACCACTTTTCGGGATCACGGACTGACGCCGGCTGACTTTCCAGCGGCTTTCGTTCTTTCTTGTCGCAATCGGCTTTCAGGCGCTGGACAGCCAGAAATCTCGTGCTATAACCCACCCGCTTTCCAGGGGTTGCCAAGCCCCCGCAAAGTGGGGAACCGGCTCAAACCGGGTTCCACAATAGGCCCAGATAGCTCAGCTGGTAGAGCAGCGGATTGAAAATCCGCGTGTCCGTGGTTCGAATCCGCGTCTGGGCACCATTTTTCTCAAGTAAAATCGATGCCTTACTAAGTCGTGCGATGGAATGAGCACGTTTATGTTGCGACGTGTTGCAAGCTGATTCTTTTAGCTTCGCAAAGAGCCGGCCAGTCTACGTGGCATAGATTGACGCACTCCCCACCCTCTGCGAATTTGTGGTGGGCCAATGGGGTGAATATGGGCTAATGGGCGAAGAACAGACACGCAGCTTACTGATTTCAACAATATCACCAGCGTTCTTTGGTGCTTTCTTCGGAATCGCCGGAACTATCTTTGCGTCTACTCTTGGGTATCTCAACAAGGATCGCGAACTTGATCTGGAGATGGTGAGGCTAAGCGTAACTATTTTGTCAACGCCTACATCAGCCGCGGACAATGACCTCCAGCGCCGATTTGCCGTATATGCTCTGCGGCAATTCTCAGGGGTAAATATGTCTGACGCTGACTTGGATGCATGGGCTAAGACGCGCGGCTCGCTTCCCCGCGTTACCAATATAGCTGAGGTGTGCGGCGAAGTTGCCAGCACTTACGCAAACTCTGCCTACTTCACCGATGATGACGCTAAAGCCGATGCGGCGCGGGCGCTAGATACACTATATAACCTCGGGTGTACCAAGCCACCGTCTTGAACAGATAATCGAGATGACGGGCGCAGCGCCGATGCTCACCATAAACCAATGCCGGCTCTTACTATAAAGCCGGCATTAGTTTGTTTTTAGCCGAGGTTACTAGACCGCGAAAACCTCGCAATCCTCGGTGCTGGCTAACCTATCACCGGCAGCGCGCGGTGTAGATGCGGCCGTGACGGTCGCGATACTGGCAGTAGCCGTTGCGCAGGTTGCGCACCAGCAGGCCGCCGAGTGCACCCGCGCCGGCACCGATCAGCGCGCCTCTGCCGCCGCCAGCAATGCCACCGATGATGGCGCCGGCACCCGCACCTATACCAACATCCCGTTCGGTTGAGGTACAGCCGCTCAGTGCAACTACAGCGGCTAGTGCAATGATCATTTTACGCATGGATCGAATTCCTCACTTGGTGATCACGAGTGATCAGGCAGCCCATTAGCATAAGAAATGGGACAACGCGTCAAGGGCCTCGAAAGTTGGATAAAATATTGTTGCCAGATGTTACCGCAAATGGGAAATCACGACGCTCGCAGCCGATAGTTCGAGAACCATGATCCTACCGACAGGAAAATATAGGCGGAATTTCATGCCGCGCTGCCTGCGAACAACCGTAGATAACGTGACATCGCCGCTTGCGGCTTTGCGGATCAAGCGTCTATTATCTACTTGAAAAATCGCTGACTTCCGCAGTCAGGTATTGTTCAGCACCTTTATTTTCATAGCGGCAGATAAAGCCATCTGCGTAGTTTCAGGACGCATGAAGCAGCACACCGCCAATGGCCGATAAAACCCAATTCGGACTGACTGCAGTCGACACCGTTCCCCTGCACGAGAAGGTCTATCTCGAGCTTGTGCGGGCGCTGATGTCGGGCCAGTTCGCACCCGGCCAGAAGCTGACGTCGCGCAAGGTCGCCAAGGAACTCGGCACCAGCGACATGCCGGTGCGCAGTGCCTTCATGCGCCTGCAGGCGCTGCGGGCGCTGAGCCCGATGCCCAACGGCAGCATGGAAGTGCCGATGATTTCCGCTGCCCGGTTCTCGGAACTGACTGCCGTGCGCATGATCCTGGAAGGTTCGGCAACCGAACTCGCCGCCCAACGCATCAACGGAAACAACCTGCGCACGGTCCGCCGTCATTGCACCGAACTGACCGAGGCGGCCCGCAAGGGCGACATCGACGACTATCTGCGCAAGAACTACAATTTCAAGTTCTCCATCTACCGCCATTGTGGCAACGAGCAGATGATCTTCCTGATCGAAACCGTATGGATGCAGGTGGGCCCGTTTCTGCGGAACCTGACAACCGGGTTCGAGAACAATCTCGCGTCCATTCTCGACATCGACTACCACGAGGAAGCAGTGGCTGCGATCGAGGAACATGATGGCGCGCGGGCACGCGCGGCCATCACGCGCGACATAAACGACGGCGCGACACATCTTTTGAAACACGTCAAATTCCCCGAAGCGCGCGCCTGACGGCAGCAGGAAACCCCGTCTCGTCAGATCTCCAGTTCGACGGCGCCGACCGGGTTGGTCGAGCAGGCCAGGATGTAGCCTGACTGTTTTTCCTCGTCGGAAAGTGCCGCGCGTTCGGGATCGGCGGCGTTGGGAGCGATGCGCCACTCGCCCGAAACGACCTTGCAGCGGCAGGTGCCGCAGATGCCCGCCTCGCAATCGGCAGGCAGTTCAACGCCAGCCTTTCGGGCGAGTTCGAGCACGGTGACGGCCCCCTCGCCTTCCACCGACTTGCCGCTCTTCAGGAAAGATACCTTGTAGGTGCCTATCTCGGCTTCGGGTGCAGCCGAGCGATCCGGGCCGAAGGTTTCCTCCAGAAACGGGTGTTTCGGCGTGGGCTGCCAGACCTCATAGATCTGCCGGGCCTTGCTGCGAAACCCATCGGGTCCGCAGCAGAAGACGAGGCGGTCGGCAAGATCAGGACAGGCCGCGCGCAGCACAGCCTCATCGAGCCGTCCGGTCAAGACATTGGGCCGGCTATCTTCTCCGAAGCGGGTGGACGCAAGCATCTCCTCCGCGGCGTTGGCGCCGGTGAGATTCCAGGACAGCCGCAGCCGTTCCCCCATCTGCCGGCGCAGCAACGCCAGTTCGTGCAGAAAGGAAACGTCCTCCGCATTGCGCGCACTGTGGTGGAAATGGATGTCGAGCGGCAGGTTGGCATCGGCAATGAAGCGCAGCATCGACATCATCGGCGTGATGCCGCTGCCGGCCGACAGCAACAGAAGGCGCTCGGCCGAACCAGCGGCCGCAAGATGGAAGCGGCCATTGGGACCGAGTGAGCGAAGGGTGTCGCCCGGCTTCAGCGTGTCGTGCAGCCAGTTCGAGATGTGACCGCCTTCGACCCGCTTGACCGTCACTGAAATATGGTGCGGCCGCGACGGCGACGAAGAAATCGTATAGTTGCGCCGCACAGTCTGCCCGTCGATATCGAGCAGCAGCGTGATGAACTGGCCGGGCTTGTAGTCGATGCCCTCGCCCGGCTCCAGCTGGAAGCGGAAGGTGCGGAAGTCGTGCGTTTCGTCGATGACGGCCACGCAGCGAAGCAGCCTTTCGCGCCCGCGGGCATTCGAGGTACCTGTGGCGCCGGCAGTCGAAGGCAGCCGCGTGACGGGCACGGCAGAGTCCGGCAGGATGGTGATCGGGACTTTGCGCGCAAGGACTTCGACAGGGTCGCCGACTGTCAATCGTCCCATGGTGCGCGGGATCAGGAACTGGCCGAAATAGGCCTTGCCGTCCTCACCGCGCCGCTGCTTGCCCAGCAGGGCAAGAGGCTCGTGATCCGGCCGGCCTTCGCCCGTGCGCGGATCGAGCGTGATCATGACGCAGCGGTCGCAAGCGCCCGCCACCTCGAACTCGATCCCGCCGATTCGCACCGACGCCCAGCCGTCTTCCGCATAGGCGTCCGGCCCGGTGACGACCAGATTAGGCCGGAACCGCTGCATTTCAGCCTCGGTTTCGAGGAAGCGGTTCATGTCGGCGAGCGATGCTGCATTGGTCAGGAGCAGCGGCGCGGTATCGGCAAAGCTGACGGTGCCGCCACCGCCCAATCCGAGCGGGCGATGGGTCTGGCCGCCCTTCACCACAAGGCGGCACGGCCTGCCGAGAAAATCCTGCAGCCATTGCGAAACAGCATCCCCGGCGTCCAACACGATCACGCTGTCACCCCAGATTGTCACCGTGTCGGTCCGGCGCAGAGAGCCACGCACAAAGCCAAGCACCGGCATGCCGGGCGCAGTCAGCACCACCTCGTCGCCATCGAGATGCGTGCGGACCTGCATTAGCTTCGAAGTCTTGCGGGCGGTGATGCAGTTTCCCTCTTCGTCCACGACCATCATGCGCCGGTCGCCGACGAGCCCTTCCGGCTCAAGCCGCGCAGTTTCGACGGGCAGGCCGGCACCGGACTTCAGCGGATAGATGTGCAGGCTTTCGACACGAAAAGGCAAAGCGGTCATTTCGATACGTTATGCCGCAAGCATCTGTTTCACGGCACCGCAAACTTCCAGAAAGGCCGCATCGGAGCGCTTCGAAATGCCGGAATGCTGCATGAAATTGTGGATGAGGCCGTCGAAGCAGCGGTATTTCACATTGTTGCCCGCAGCCTTCAACTGTTCGGCAAACGCGCTGCCCTGATCGCGCAGGATGTCGTTCTCGGCGCCGTAGAACAGGATCGGCGGCAGCCCGCTCAAATCCGCGGCCAGCACGGGAGAAACCCGGGGATCGGACGCCAGGGCGTGATCCGGCAGATAGGCCCGGGCGAAATATTCGGTCTCGGCGAATTCCAGATAATGGCCGGTGGCGAAAGCTTCGTCCGACGCTGATTTCGACGCGAGGCCGAGATATGGCCGCGCATCGACCAGCAGGTAGAGAAGGCACGCACCCTTGAATGGCGCCCGATCCTGCAGCATGGCCGCGATCGACAGGTTTGCGCCGGCGCTGTCGCCCATCAGCATGAAACGGCCAGCATCGCCGGCGATCGATGCGGCGTTGCCGGCAATCCAATTCACCGCGAGCAGCGTGTCTTCAAGAGCCGCGGGGAACGGGTGCTCCGGCGCCAGGCGATATTCCAGAAAGGCGACCACCGCCCCGCATTCGAGCGCAATGCGGGCCGATTGCAGCGCATAGGTGTCGGCATCGCCGAGCACGAAGCCGCCACCATGCAGGTAAAGGATCACCGGCGCCGACCCGGAAAGATCGGCAGGCGTGTAGATACGAAGGGAGGCATCGGCATGGCCGCCCGGCAGCCGAACCGTGGCTTCGGACACGTCGCCTTCGGGCGCACGGCTCATTTCGCGGTATTGCGCGCGGTAGTCGCGGCGCGCGCTTTGCAACGTGACTTCCTGCTGCGACGAAGCCTGCTCGGCCGCGAGCCGGTCGAGCATCGCCTTGATTTCCGGATCGAGCGCCATGCAACACCTCTTGTCTAGGGAAGCCGCCGCCCGGCGAACCGGGCGGCGCGTCGAGATCACTTCAGGAGATCGGTCCAGATCCGGGTGTAGAGCGCCTGCACATCCGGCGCGCAGGCGAGATTGAAATTGCCGTTCGCAGCAAATTCGGCCGGGATATTGACCTCGGGCGCATCCTTCATGTCTTCCGGCAGGAAAGCTTCCGAACCCTTGATGCCATTGGCGTAGCGGGCGAAGCTCGAAAGCATCGCGGCATTTTCCGGGTCCATGACGAAGTTCATGAACAGCTTGGCGTTTTCGGTGTTCTTGGCGTCCTTGATGATCATAAGATTGTCCATCCAGATCGGATAGCCTTCCTTCGGATAGCCATAGACGATCTTGTCGTTCTTCAGCCGCGAGCGGAAGGACGCGCCGTTCCAGTTTACACCGGCCGAAATATCGCCCTTGATGTATTTCTCGATGTTGCCGAAATCCATCGACAGCCATTTCGGCTTGGCCGCAACCAGCATGTCGCGCACCTTCTTCAACACTTCTTTGTCGCCGGTGCAGGGCTCGCCGCCGACATAGGCAATGGCCAGATACATGACATCCGACATTTCCGGCACGACATTGACCTTGCCGACGAGTTCGGCCGGCGGATCCATGAAGATCGCCGACGTGTTCGGATCACCCGAATAAACCGAGTTGTTGACCGTCACACCTGTGGTTCCCCATTGCCACGGCACCGAATAATGACGGCCCGGATCGAACGGCACGTCGACCCAGCGGGGATCGACATTTTTGAAATTCTCCATCTGGTCTGGACGGCTTTCGAGAACCAGACCCTCGTCGATCCAAACCTTCACCACCGAGGCGGAGGGGACAACCATATCGAAGCCATGGCCGCCCTGGCGGATCTTGGCGAGCGCGGTGTCGTTGGAATCATAGTCGGTGACGGTAACCTTGACCTTGTAGGCGTCCTCGAACTTCTTGATCATCTCCGGGCTGGTGTAGTTGCCCCAGTTGTAGATGTTCAGCTCTCCCTCGGCGCGGGCAACGCCCGTCATCGCCAACAATGCCAGGCCTACTGCCGTCGCCGTCGTCTTCCAGTTCATGTCATGCTCCTCCCAGTTTGATCGTCCGATTGCGACCGCGCTTCGCCGCCGCTCAAACCCTGGCGGACGACTTTTGCCTGATTCATTGTTTTCCGGCGGCGTTTGTCGCCAGCCCTCCAACACCGGCCCAACCGCACTATATTGTGATCTCACCGCTACACAATAGTGCGATCTGCGATCGCACTATTTTTCAACCGTCCCGCTGCAATGAATGGCAAGGGGCGACGTTTGAGAGCTGCCGCCGGCATATCGGCTCGCGGACAATCCAGTCCCGCAAAAATCAGGGATTTCTGCGCGAAACGCCGAAGCAAAGGGCCGTCAGGAAACTGCCGGCGCGTACCGGCGACGTGCTTTGGGATTATTTGCCGTGGCTTTTAGAAGCCAGCTTGGCTTTCGTCAGCGCACCGGCTTCCTGTGCGAGCGGCTTCCATTCCAGGGCAGCCGGAACGTAGCGCAAGTCATCTTCCCATTGCTGGGAAAGAACACTGCCCTCGATGCCCGTCGGATTTTCGTACTGGCCGACTTCCTCGTCGGCGGCGTCCGTCAATGGCCAGGTCGCGTGTGCCTTGCCCGCAACCATGATGCCGCCCATTCGCGCCGGGGCGTATTCGCACTCGTTCGGATCGACGCACTCATCGACAAGCGCCGCCAGCATCGAAAGCGACGGTGCAACGAAGAGGCCCACAACCTGTTGGTCCGCAGCTATGCGAACGAAATACGCTTTCAATGAACTCCCCCGGAACGAACGTTCTGTTCCACTTTTAGCCGAATACCATCTGCCGTGCCGCGGAGGCAGATACAATTGATCACCACTTCGTTACCTAGAGCAGCATCTGGTAACGGAAATGGGAGCAACTTTTATTTTCATCCCGGCAACGGCGTCTCGGAACGACATAATTTTGATCTTCCCGGCCAGCCGCTAAACATAAAAAGCCCGCCGCTCTTTGTGGAACGGCGGGCCAATTTCGTTGCCTGAACCACCCTTCTACCGGGCGGGGCGGTATTCAATCGGATGACGATGGATGATCATGGTAAAGCTTGTCTTAAACTGGCACCAAGGCGAAGTCAGGCAAGTCATCATCCGGTTCGTCGTTATCCTTATCTTCACTTTTTCTTCATTCCACCCGTATGGGTGGTGCAATCGAAAGGAAAAAGAGCCATAGTGCTGGTGACGACGGCAATGCGTGCCGGTTGTCAAATTCGCTCAGATGTACGTGGGCCCGGCGACGGGCAGTTCATCCGGCCTGGGCTCTGGAACGTATTTCGTACAGAGCAGAGGTGTGCCGTGAACCGTTACGAGAGCCAGTATTCAGGCAGATATAAGCATTGGACGCCGGAGGACATCGCCCAGTTGCGGCGCATGGCCGGCAAGCAGGAAAGCGTGACCGCAATTGCAAGGCGGTTCAACCGCTCCGTCGGCGCAATACGCACGCGCGCATATGCGGAGGGCATAAGCTTGGCGCAGGGCAACAAGACGCCCTCGATCGGAAGGGCGACCTTCAAACAAGTCGGCAGAGCTGAAAACCGCCCCCTCGAAGCTATCTAGAGCACCGTGTCTCTATCGAGCACCGAAGTCGCGAGCCGGTCGAATTTGACCGCTATTTCGGCTCACCCGTGGCCGGGTCGATCTTTATTTCGACCTTGGCCTTGTCGGTCGTATAGTATGTGATCTCGTAAAAACCTTCCTCGTCCCAGTCGATCTCCCCGATATAGCGGAACTGATCCCGCTGCTCGATCTTGGCGATGATCTCCGACAACTTCTTTCCGTTGTCGGGCGGCGTGGCAGGCGCTGCGGTCTGAGCCAGGGCCGGAGCGCTTATCAGGCCTCCTGCAAGCAATGCGGCAAGGAACAATTTGCGAGACATGATCTCTCCCTTTCTGGCTGATCGCGGAGGAAACGATAAAACGCGCGTTCCGGTTCCCATGGTCCTCCTGATGCCTTGATTTAGGCTCGATCCTATGGTGCAGGAGTAACCATGAGGAAAATCTGTCTCCTGACACTCGCCGTTGTGGTTCTCGCTTCACCGGCCATGGCGCTCGACGGCGCCCTCAAGGCCGGCCTGCTGAAACTCGATCCCGAAACGCGACTTGAGCAGCGTTGCGACGCCGAGGCGCTCGACCGCATCGGCAAAGACGGTTCCCACTACAAGCCGGATCGCGTCGTTGCCTATGCGATGGCGACGCCGACAATGCTCACCGACGCCATCGAAAGCCCGGGGGCTGCGTTTCGCAGCAAGGGCGAATGGTACAAGCTCGCCTATGTCTGCAAGACCGCACCGGATCACATGAAGGTGCTGTCGTTCGAATACCAGATCGGCGACGCAATCGCCGAGGCCGATTGGCAGAAATACAATCTCTGGCAATAGCGCTCGCAGCGCATCTCCATCGACCACGCAATGCGACGCAAAAAGCCCGCCATTCCTTTAGGAAAGGCGGGCCATGGATCAGGTCAAGCCTGAAATCCGGGGATCAATTGCAGGGCGCCTCATAGGTGCGCGGATTGCCGTAGCGGTCGTAGAGCGGCCGGCCGCGACGGTCATACTGCTGATAGACGCAACGGCCGGGCGTTGTTGCCGCACCGAGGGCTGCACCCGCGACGCCACCGATAAGAGCGCCGGCAACCGTGCTTCCGGTGTTGCCGCCGATCGCCTGGCCGGCCAGTGCGCCCACGCCCGCACCGATCGCACCGCCGCCGAGTGCGCGTTGCTCCGGCGTATTGCAACCGCCAAGCGTCAGCGCTGTAACCGTCAAAACCGCTGCCAAAGACAAGCGTTTAATCATCGAACCTCTCCTGTTGCCGATGAGCCCTTCAGCGGCACAATTATCATAGGAATTTCAGAGCGTCACGGTGCCTGCCAAAATGAGTCGGCAGCGGGGAATGCCCAATTAGAGGTATTGTCGATACTGACAAAACCGCTGCGATATTTATCAACCGGGTTGGCGATTATGCAAGAAAGTGTCGTATCGATTGGCCGAGAGCGCCGCTAGTCTACCAATTTGGTCATCCGGCGGAGATGCTGGAACAGGTGGTTGGGGTAGATTGTGGTTCAATTCGTCGGCACGAAAAACATCGCGGATCTGGTCGCTTCGGTCGGCTTGGAGACATTGCTTCTCAAGCTCGTGAAATATCTGGAGCAGGACTTTTCGCGCTGGGAAGATTTCGACAAGACGCCCCGCATCGCGGCCCACGCCCCCAATGGCGTGATCGAGCTGATGCCGGCCAGCGACCATGATCTCTACGCCTTCAAATTCGTCAACGGCCACCCGGAAAACCCGCTGCACGGGCTTCAGACGGTGACCGCATTTGGCGTGCTTGCCAATATGCACACCGGCTATCCCGAATTCCTGGCTGAAATGACCATATCGACCGCACTGCGCACCGCAGCGACCTCGGCCATGGCGGCCAAATATCTGGCGCGCAAGGACGCGCGGACGATGGCGATGATCGGCCTCGGCGCACAGTCGGAATTCCAGGCGACGGCGTTCAAGACCGTCCTTGGCATCCGTCACCTTCAGGTCTTCGATATCGACCCGGAAGCTGCAGCGAAGTTCTCGCGCAACCTGGAAAATTCCGGCTTCGTCATCACCCATGCGCCAAGTGCGGAAGAAGCCGTTCTTGGTGCGGACATCATCACCACGGCCACAGCCGACAAGAAACTCGCGACCATCCTGTCCGACAACATGGTCGGCGCGGGCGTGCATCTTAACGCAGTCGGCGGCGACTGCCCCGGCAAGACCGAACTTCACCGCGACATCCTGCTGAAGTCCGACATATTCGTCGAATTCCCGCCGCAGACCCGCATCGAGGGTGAAATTCAGCAGCTCGACAAGGACTATCCGGTGACCGAACTTTGGCAGGTCATTACCGGGCAGAAGGCCGGCCGATCCTCGGACAAGCAGATCACGCTTTTCGATTCCGTCGGTTTCGCCATCGAGGATTTTTCCATGCTGCGATTCCTGCGCGATCTTGTGCAGGGCACCGCATTCTATTCCGAGATCGACCTCGTGGCCGAGCCGAAAGATCCGCGCGATCTTTTCGGCCTGCTGATGAAGGGTGCAGCACCAGCACGGGAAATGCTGGCGGAAATTGCCTGACCTTGCGGTCGAACACTTGACGCGTTTTTGCCGTATGGCGATGCTCTATGCTTGAAAGGCGGCACGCGCCGTCTGTCTCGTCATGTGCATTTCATAGGGCTGTATGCTCGATCTCCTGTCCCCGGATACGCTTCACCATCTGATCCACACCTACGGGCTGTGGGTGCTTTTTGCCGTGGTGATGTGCGAGAGCATGGGCGTGCCGATGCCCGGCGAAACGGCGCTGGTCTCGGCAGCGCTTTATGCCGGCGCGACCCATCGCATAGAGATCCTGCATGTCGTCACCATCGCAGCCTGCGGGGCTATCGTCGGTGACAATATCGGGTATCTCATCGGCCGCTCCGTCGGTCTGAAGCTGCTCATCAGGCATGGCAGCCGCATCGGGCTGGATGAAGGCCGGCTCAAGGTCGGCCAGTATCTGTTCCTGAAGCATGGCGGGAAGATCGTGTTCTTCGGCCGATTCGTCGCCTTTCTGCGCGCCTTCGCGGCTGTGCTGGCGGGTGCAAACCGCATGGCCTGGCCGCATTTCCTGATCATGAATGCGGCCGGCGGCATCTGCTGGGCGCTGCTCTTCGGCGGCGGCGCCTATTTCTTTGGCGAACGCATCAAGGCCGTCGCCGGGCCCGTCAGCCTCCTGCTCCTGCTCGTCGTCGTCATCGGGCTTATTGCCGGCATCTGGTTCTTCCGCCATCACGAGAAGGAACTGGAAGCACGCGCCAGGGCCGCCCTGCCCGATTAGCGCGAGAGCCTGTTTCCGATACGCTGGGCCAAGAATCGGCCTCCCCGGCATTCAACATTGGGTTTTCACGCCAAAAGAAAGCGCCTGAATGACATCCTATCTGATGGAGCTTCGCGGTTTGATCGGAAGCCGCTTGCTGCTGCTTCCCTCCGTTGCCGCTGTGATTCATGACCATGCGGGCAATCTGCTTCTGCAGGAAAAAGCTTCGGGCGAAGGATGGAGCCTGCCTGCTGGCGCAATCGAACCTGGCGAGATGCCGCAGGATGCCGTCATTCGAGAGGTGATGGAGGAGACTGGCCTTGCGGTCACCCCAACCGCTATTCTCGGCGTCTTTGGTGGAAAAGAGTTTCGGTACACCTACCCGAATGGCGATCAAGTCGAATACGTCGTCACACTATTCAGATGCCAGGTTCTTGCAGATCAAGGATCGTGGACGGACAACGAGACAAAATCGCTCAGATATTTCGCGCGGGAGGATATGCCGCCGCTGGCATTGCCTTACCCTTTGTCCGCTCTGTTTTCGTAGACATTTCAACATTCCCCGGGCCGACGGATTAGGCCTTATGCCGGCTCCGCCACCTTGGGCTTGGGCCGGCGCTTTGGCTTGCGCGAGCCCGAGCCGATGAACTTGCCGATACCGCCGGAAATCAGCGCGTTCACGTCGAGCAGCACCTGCGGAATGTTGAGACCGCCGGGGCAGGCCAGATATTGCGGCGTCCAGACCGGCGAGAACTTCTGCTTGAAAGAGCGCAGGCCCTCGAAATTGTAGAAGTCGTCGCCATGGCGGAACAGGAACGTTCCCATGCGGTTCCAGCGCGAGGCCAGAGCGTGGTCGGAAAGCCCCGACAGGGGTGCAGCACCGAGATTGAACCAGCGATACCCTTCAGACTGCGCATAGAGCAGGATGCGGACGAACAGCGCGTCCATGAGAATCTTCGAGACACCCGGACGGTAGCGCATAAGGTCGACGGACATTTCGTTCATCCCGCCGCTGCGCCAGATATTGGCGAAGGCGACGATGTGGCCTTCGTGGCGCATCACCGCGCAGTCGAAATGCGAAAGATAGGCCGGGTCGAAGTAGCCGAGCGAAAAGCTCTTCTCGCCGCCGCTCTTCTCGGCAAGCCAGATGTCGGAGACCTGCCGCAGTTCGTCCATGATGGCCGGCACGCCCGCCCTCGGCACGATTTCGAAGACCAGCCCTTCCTTGGCGGCGCGGCGGTCGGCGTAGCGGAAATCCTGGTTCTTGCCGCCTTCCAGCGTGAAGCGGGTAAGATCTACCCGGGCGACTTCGCCAAGCTTCAGAAGCGCATAGCCCATGTCGAGATAGAGCGGCAGATTGTCGGGGTGAACGCCATAGAAAACCGCGCGGCCTGCCTCGCGGTCGGCCATGTCACGGAACTGCCAGACCAGATCCTCGGCCTGTTCGAGGTCGCCAACGGGATCGCCCATGGCGACGAGCGAGCGCCCTGCCCGCGCATACATCAGAAATGCCTTGCGGTCCGGCGACCACAGGAATTCCTTGTCGCCTAGCAGGGCGATGTTGGTCTGCGTGTCGTGAGACGTAGCGATCACCGCTTCGACCGCGTCCGACTCTGTGGCGGGCTGCTTTCTGGCGCGCACCGGCGGCCGGTTGATCGCGACGGCGACGCCAAGTGCTGCCACCGCGATCAGAAGGCCCACTGTTGCGCGCAGGAAGCGCGGCGCCTCGCCTTCCCATGCGAATTCCCAGAACAGTTCGTTCGAGTATTCGACGTGGCTGTAGGAAAAGAAGCCGAGCCATGTGGTGGCAACGAGGGTCAACACCACCAGCGCCAGCCAGTGCCATGAGATGCGGCCGAACCGCTGTGGCGAGCGGCGATAGAAGGCCTGCCGCGAGAGCAGAAGGAACAGCGCCGAGAAGGCCAGCGTCGTCGCCTCTTCCCAGTCCAGACCCTTGATCAGCGAAAACACCGCGCCGGCAAACAGCACCGCCACCGCCGCCGCCCAGGCCGAGAACAGCCGGCGCTGCAGGCCATGGGCGATAACCAGCAGCGCAAGGCCGGTAAGACTGCCGAGGAAATGCGACGATTCCACCACCGTCAGCGGCAGCCAGCCCTCCAGCATATCGAGCCGGTCCGGCACGCCGGGGGTGGCGCCGGAAAATAGCAGCACCACGCCCGAGATGAAGACGACTGCGGCTGCCACCGGCGGCACGATGGCCTTTATGGCCTTGGCCGAGCCGACGAAGCGGGCGGCAAGTTTGCCGCGGATCACGCCCGCCTCGATTGCCGCAAGCACCACCACCGCGATGAAGAACGGCAGGAAGTAATAGATGAGCCGATAGGCAAGCAGCGAAGCCAGAATGTCCGCCCTGCCCTGCAGGCCAAGACCGGCGATAAGCGTCGCCTCGAACACGCCGATGCCGCCCGGCACATGGCTGATCGAGCCGAGGATGACCGCGCTCATATAGACCGTCAGGAAGAGCGCGGGCCCCGACTGCGCATCGGCCGGCAGAAGCACGTAAAGCACGGCGGCAGACGCCATGAGATCGATGATGCCGACAAGCAGTTGCACAAGCACCATACTGCGGCGCGGCAGGGGAAAGCGCCATTCGAAGAACCTGATCTCGCGCCCTTCAGGCCCTGCAAGGAAATAAAGGCCGACCAACGCGCCCAGCAGCGCCACACCCACCAGGCGATCGGCGGCCGGATAGAGCATCTTCATGACCGGCACGCCGTCGGGGTCGATCACCAGCGCCAGGCCGACAAGTGCCGTGAAAGCCAGCCATAGGCCCATCCAGGTCAGAAGCACGACCTGGCTGATCTCGCCCGCATCGAGCCCGCTACGCGAATAGGTGCGGAAACGGACCGCGCCGCCGGTGAACAGATGGAAACCGAGGAAATTCGAGAAGGCGTAGCCGCTCATGCCGGAAAGTGCGGCGCTGTGCCAAGGCACCTTGCCGGGTGCCACGATGCGGCAGGCGACGATGTCGTAGGTGGCGAGCGCGCAATAGCTGACTGCGGTTGCCAGAAGCGCCACCACTATGCTGGTGCCCGGCATGGCGCTTATGGCAGCCTTGATGTCGTCGAGGCGCAGCCCGGCGGTCATCTGATGGAAAAGCCATAATGCGCCGACCGTCACCGCCACTGCGGCAATGGAGCCTAAATACGCACTCAACCGCCAGCGCGGGCTGCGTTCTTCAACGACGCGCTGGTCCATCAGCTAACGCTGGCCTCTCGGCAAGGCTTTCCAAACAGGATCATGTCAGTCTCCGAAATCGGCCGGTTCGGGCCGCGAATGGTAGTCGATTTTCGTATGACAGTGTCGAATTTCAGGCAGCATCCAAACAAAAACCGCCCGGACATGCGTCCGGGCGGTCTGTGAGGCGAATAACGATCAGGCGTGATCGAAAGGTACGGCGATGAAGGTCTGCGTGTCGCCACGCTCGACGAGCAGCAGCACCGACTTCTTGCCGGCCTTGCCGGCTTCGGCAACGGCGCGGCTTGCCTCCCTGGCGTTCTTCACCGGCGTCTGGTTGACCGAGACGATCAGGTCTCCCTCACGGATGCCCTGCTCGGCGCCGGCCTTGTCCGGGTTGACGCGAGCTACAAGCGCGCCCTGCTCACCGTTCGACAGGTTCAGCGCCTGCCGGGCCTGCGGGGTGATGTCGGTCAGAGCCAGTCCGAGCGAAGGCACCGAATTGCGGCCGGACGACTGGTCCGGCGTGCTGTCGGCGGAGGCCGTCTTCTGCTCGTCGCCGTTCTGGCCGACGGTGATCGGCACATTGACGCTCGAGCCCTTGCGCCAGACCGTGAGATCTTCCTTGGTGCCGGGCGAAACATCCGCCACGGCGCGGGAAAGATCCTTCGGGTCCTTGATGTCGCGGCCACCCAGCGCGGTGACGATGTCACCCGTCTTCAGGCCGGCAGCCGAGGCAGGCGAATCGTCGCTGACATGCGCGATCAGCGCGCCCGTCGGATGATCGAGGCCGATCGCATTGGCGACATCGGCAGTCACCGGCTGGATCTGCACGCCGATATAGCCGTGCTCGATCGAGCCGCTCTTGATCAGCTTGGCGACGACCGACTGGGCCTGATCTGACGGGATGGCGAAACCAACCCCGACGCTGCCGCCATTGGGCGAATAGATGGCCGAGTTGATGCCGACCACCGAGCCGTCCATGGCGACCAGCGGGCCGCCGGAATTGCCGTGGTTGATGGCGGCGTCGACCTGTATGAAATCGTCATAAGGCCCGCTGTGGAGGTCGCGGCCACGGGCCGAGACAATGCCTGCGGTGACGGTCGTGCCGATCCCGAACGGGTTGCCGATCGCCAGCACCTGATCGCCGAGCGAAAGCTTGTCAGAATCGCCCCACTTCACGGTCGGCAGCGGCTTGTCGAACTTGACCTTGACCACCGCCAGATCGCTCTTGGCGTCGCGGCCGACGAGGGTGGCCGGCAATTCCGTGCCGTCATCGAGCACCACCTTGATCTCGGTGGCGCCGTCGACAACGTGGTTGTTGGTCACGATGGTGCCGTCCGATGCGATGATGAAGCCTGAGCCCAGAGCTTCGGCCTGCTGGCCGCCGCTGTCGGGGCGATGCGGCCTCATCTGCTGCTGCGGCATGCCCTGATCGCCGAAGAACTGGCGGAAATACTCGTCAAAGGGCGAATTTCCGCTGAACGGCTGCTGCTGGCCGTCGCCGCTGTCGTCGGAAGCCGAAGCGTCGACCTTCATCTTTGTCATGATGGTGACCACGGCCGGCTTGTCGGCATTGACGATGGGCGCGAACGAGCCTGACGGTGCCATGATGCCGGTGACCGGCGTCGGCTGGACGGCCTCGGCTGCCCCTGCCCGCAGGACAGGTGAAAGCACGAGGGGGGTGATGATCAACGCGGCGCCAAGCAGAGCGGCGACACGGTGTCTGCGAAGAATATTGGAGGACATTTTCGTGGTCCCTGCGAGAGTTGATCCAAGCGCCGTGGCGTATTCCATGCTGGAATCGTCTATTCGACGTATCGACGATCAGGCTGGCCGTTCTCGCCGATTTCGGCTGCCGATGCATTCGATAGGGAAGACTTAGGGAGCAATCCCGCCACAATTTAGAGCTTTTGCGAACATTACGAAGATTTAATTCTTACGCATATTTTCACACATGCAAGAAAAAATCGCCGCGTCACAAATACAGTGCGACACGATGTTCATAAATGGCAGAGTTATTTTATTAACTTATTGTAATCTTCAGAATTACGACAATACTTCTCTATTGCATTTGATCATGGCGTCGTGTTCGCGGCCATGCCTGTACGCCGTATAAATCCATCTATGATCTTGTCGGCAAGGCCTGCGTAATCTCCATCGAAATGATGCCCGCCCGTAGTCTTGATGACCTCGACCGGGCCGCCCTCCAACTTCGGGCATGCCGTGTCGTCTTCATCTTCACCGTAGAAACACTGGACCAGCTTCGGATCGATCTTGCTGAGTTCCGGCAGGGTCGGGACGGAGTCGGAATCGGCAGTGCCGAGCCAGCCAGCGACCGAGACTTCAAACGAGGCGTCGGGAGAGAAGCCGAGCAGTGAAATCTGGCTGACGCGCTGCCTGTCCGCCTCGTCCAGCACGTTGAAGGTTGCCGGAAGGACATCGGCGCCGAAGGAATAGCCGATCAGCAGAACGTGCTTGACCTTCCAGAGCGCGGTATATTTGTCCATCATCTGCTTCAGGTCCGCCGCCACATCCTTGGCGGGGCGTTCGGACCAGAAGTAGCGCAGCGAATCCACCCCGATTGTGGGGATGCCCTTTTCCTGAAGAATCCCGCCGATGGACTTGTCGAGATCGCGCCAGCCACCATCGCCGGAATAGACGATCGCCATCGTGTCGTGGATTGGCGTTGCCGGCAGTTCCACCAGCGGAATATCACTGGTGTCGTCCTGCGACTGGAGCACGGCGGTCATCGAATTCTCAAGTGCCGCCTGGGCCGGCGTCGTCGCATCGTTGATCTTGATGTCGAACCCCTGGCTGCGCAAATCCTCAATATGCGCGCGGCCGTCAGCGTTGGCCTGGGGCGTGAAGGTTACATCGATCGGATTGGGCATCTCGCCCTTTTCAAGATCGTAGACCGTGCCTTGCGGGGTGACTTTTTGCGCCGCGCCGCTGCACAAGGTCTTGGTCAGCGGGACGCTGGCGGTCGGATCGATGGCTACCGTGTGGCCGACGGTAGCCGCAGGCGTCTGCGCCGCAATTGCCATGACAAGGCCGCCGCCCTCGCCTGCACCGGCGAGGATGGGCGGATTGTAGTTGGAGGAACCGGCCGAGCGCTGCATCTGCTGGCTGAGGTTCTCGATATCCGAGACCAGATAGGCGCAATCGTCCGGCACCTTGGCGATCGATTGGAGATATTGCGGAAGATCGACCCCGACGACGATTGCGCCATCGCCGGCCAGTCGTGCTGAAAAGTCTTCGTCGGCGGCGGACCAGCCTTGCTTGTCGGAGAACAGGAAGACGGTGCTGCTCGGCGCTCCGTCCGGCATCAGGATATGCGGCGACGGAATCAGGCCGCTGTCGAACTGGTCGGCCGGGGCCGACCCTGCGATGGCCACAAGGCAAAGAGAAATCAGAGAAAATCCGACAAACCGCTTCACGACAAAACCCTTGGATGTCCGCCGTTCCCCACCTCCGAAACACGTTCCGGAGGTACAGCGCGGGCACCTTGATCCCTAAAAATGGCCGGGATTAAGGCAGGCCATTTCTCAAGGGTGGAAGCGACACGGCTCCGTCGGTCAGACGCCGATCGGCATATGCTCGGCCGAGCGGGTGACGGCGCGTGGGGCGGTGATTTCCTTCCATTTCGACAGCGCCTGGTTGACCGCCGGGAAGGCTCGGCGCTTGACGAACTTGCCGCGGCCCGGCTGCGGCTGGTCGTTCTGTCCGTGCGACCAGACGACATCGCCGCGCGACAGCGTGTAACGCGGCAGGCCGTTGACCTTGAAGCCTTCGAAGACATTGTAGTCGATGATCGACTTCTGGTTGGCCGCCGAGATCGTCTTGGACAGTTTGGGGTCCCAGACGACCAGATCGGCATCCGAACCCGGCAGGATCGCCCCCTTCTGCGGGTAGATGTTAAGGATCTGGGCGATGTTGGTCGAGGTGACGGCCACGAACTCGTTCATGGTCAGCCGACCGGTCTCCACACCGCGCGCCCACAGCACCGACATCCGATCTTCCAGCCCGCCGGTGCCGTTCGGGATTTTGCGGAAATCGTCGAGGCCGAGCGTCTTTTGTTCGCTGGTGAAAGCGGCATGGTCGGTCGCGACCACCTGCAGCGAGCCGGCGGCGAGGCCTGCCCAAAGGCTGTCCTGATTGAGCTTGTCGCGGAAGGGCGGCGACATCACGCGGCGGGCGGCGTGCATCCAGTCGGCATTCTGGTATTCGCGCTCGTCCAGCGTCAGATGCTGGATCAGCGGCTCGCCATAGACGCGCATGCCCTTCTGGCGGGCGCGTCGGATCGCTTCATGGCTCTGCTCGCAGGAGACGTGGACGACATAGAGCGGCACGCCGGCGGCGTCCGCAATCATGATAGCGCGATTAGTCGCCTCGCCCTCGACTTCCGGAGGACGCGAATAGGCATGGGCCTCCGGGCCGGGCATGCCGCTGTCCATATATTTCTGCTGCAGGGCGGCAACGATGTCGCCGTTCTCGGCATGGACCAGCGGCAGCGCGCCGAGCGCGGCGCAACGCTGGAAGGAGGCGAACATCTCGTCGTCATTCACCATCAGCGCGCCCTTGTAGGCCATGAAATGCTTGAAGGTGTTGATGCCGCGGTCGACGACCTTGGCCATGTCGGAGAAGTTCTGCTCCGACCAGTTGGTCACGCACATATGATAGGAATAGTCGGAGGATGCCTGACGCTGGGCCTTGCTCTCCCACTCCTCCAGCGCCTCCAGCATGCCGCCGGGTCCGGGGATGACGAAATCCACCACCATGGTGGTGCCGCCGGAAAGGGCTGCGAAGGTGCCGCTTTCCCAGGTTTCGGCAGCCGTCGTGCCCATGAAGGGCATTTCGAGATGGGTGTGCGGGTCGATGCCGCCGGGCAGGATATAGGCGCCTTCGGCGTCGATCACCGTGTCGCCGGAGAGATCCTTGCCGATCGCCGCGATGTGCTCGCCCTCGACCAGGATGTCGGCCTCATAGGTCCTGTCGGCCGCAACGATGGTGCCGCCCTTGATCACTTTGGACATTGGAATCTCCTTCATGCTTGCCTGCCGGCAGTCGCTGCGTGTTCCCTCGCGGACTGCTCGATCTTCTTGTTTGATCCACCACACTGGCCGCCCCGGCGCGCCTGGAACAGCGCCGTGGGCCAGAATTGATTGGGCCACCTTAATCGTTTTCGGGCGGCGGCAAAGCACCTTTCCACCAAACGATGCGTTTGGTGGATGCGGTCTTGCCCGGCAGAGGTAATCGAAGGCGTTTCAGGCGCAATCGCCGCCGGAATCGGACCGGCGGGCGATCGATCGAAGATGCAGGAAGGCTAGTATACTTCCTCATAGGCCGCGCAGATTTCCTCCTGCGTCTTGCCTTTCAGGAAGCCGAGTTCGCCTTCCTTGTGCTTGACATAAACGTCGGCAAATCCTTGCGGGAACCAGCCGGTGACGACCGGATTGGCCTTGAAGCGGCGCAGCGCTTCTTCCAGCGTCTGCGGCAGGCGGACATAGCCGCGCTCGTTGAGTGTCTTGGCATCGAGCAGCGACAGATCTTCCTGTGTCGCTTCGGGAACCTCCAGTTCTTCCTCGATGCCCTGCACGCCGGCATGAACCAACGCCGCAAGCTGCAGATACGGGCTTGCCGTCGCATCAGCCGCGCGGAACTCGAAGTTGAACTGCGCGGCCTTGGCGATGTCGCTGAGATCGGACACCGGGCAGATACGCACGGAGGCCTCGCGGTCGCGGAAGCCGAGATTGTTGAAGGCAGCGCTCCAGCGATGCGGCGTCAGCCGCAGGTAGGAAACCGCGCTCGGCGCGGTGATGGCGACGATGGAATCGAGATATTTCAGGATGCCGGCAACGAAATGGCCCGCCGTTTTCGAAAGCTCATGCTTGCCGGCAGGATCGTAGGTCGCGGGCTTACCGTCCTCCGACAGGAAGCTCATATGGATATGAACGCCGTTGCCGATGCCTTTCGGGTCGCGGATCGGCGTGAAGGTGACTTCGTGGCCGAGGCGGTCGGCGACCGTCTGCACCATTTCCCGGGTGATCAGCGAGTGGTCGGCGACGGTCACGCCGCGCTGCGGTCCCATCGTAACCTCGTATTGGGCCGCGCCGAATTCCTTCATGAAGGTGTCGGGCTGCACACCTGCCTCGCGCATTGCGCCAACCAGCAGCTCGGCGAAATCGCGCTCGGCGCGGAAGCCTGCCATCGAGAAGGCATCGCCCATCGGGCTATGGCTGTTCTTGAACTGGAACTCATGCTCGAAGGCGCCGAACAGCGTCAGCCCTGTTGCCTTTTTCAGCCGCTCAAGTGCGGCGATCAGGATCGAGCGCGTGCAATATTCCCATGGCCTGCCGTCGGTGTGGCGGATGTTGCCGATGGCGAAATGCTCGACCGGCTCGCCCTCACCGAACTCGATACGGACGCGCGCATCGGCATCCGGGATCAGCACCAGATCGCCGAGCGAGCCGAACGGGCTCTCGGCGATCGCATCAAAGCAGGTGATCTGGACATTGGTCGGCGTCCAGCCGATGCCGCGCGCCAGCCGCTTGTCGAACTGCGAGGCCGGAAACGCCTTGCCCCGCACCTTGCCCGCCAGATCGCTGCAACAGGCGACGACCATTTCTTCACGTTTCATCGAATTCCCCATTCCGTTGTTCCTGCCCGGGAGCCGGCGGCGCCAGCCGCACGGCATCCCAGGCCTCGATACGTTCGCGTGTGGCGGTCCAGTCCGCCTCGGAAACCTTGACGATCAAGGCTTCGACAAAGGCGACGGCACTGACCACCGTGTCCCAGGCCGTGCCGACGCCGATCGGCAGGCCGACGACATGCGTGCTGTCGCGGGCGATCGGCGACATCCATTTGTCGGTAATCAGCACGATCGACGGTTTGCGCTTTTCGCGGATGATTTCGGCGAGCCGGGCCAAATCCGGCTGGTAGCGGCGGAAGTCGAACAGGATCACGACATCCTGCTTGCGCATGCGCAGGATGTATTCGGGCCATTGTTCGGAGCTGGCCGGCAGATGGTGGACCCGCTCGCGGATCTGGCGCAGATGCATCGACAGGAAGGCGGCGATGCTGTCGCTGATGCGCCCGCCGAGCAGGAAGATGTTGCGCGAAGGATCGGCGACCAACCCGCAGATCGCATCGAACTGCTCCGCCGAGACGCTTGCCGACATTTCCTGCATGAGATGCCCGACGCGATTGGCATAGTCGCCCAGGAAATCTCCGGCACGGGCCGGGCTTTCGACCGTCTTCAGGTCAAGCGGTGAACGGCGGCTTTCCTTCAGCTCGCCGATCAGCTGGCGCTGGAATTCCTGATAACCGCCATAGCCGACCTTGCTGACGAAGCGTGTGATCGACGGCGCGCTGACACCGGTGCGCTCGGCCAGTTCCTGGATCGTCTGCAGCCCGGCGAAGGGATAATCCGCCAGGATGGCATTGGCGAGCTTGCGCTCGCTGGCGGTAAGCGTCGGCGCGGCCTGCATGATCGTGGTGCGGACTGTCATCTAGCCTGAAAGGTCCATAAACCGCCCGAGAGCGTTGCTGACGTTCATTATTCACAGTGAAAAAAATTAGTCAAACAAACAAATAATATTGACTATGACTGAAAAATTTCTTCCACTGTGCCGGTAATGGGCTGCCTATGGCCCGCCGAAATAGCCTGAGGCGATGTTGCAGAACGCACAGCAAGAAACAACGGTTTTGACCGGAAACGATCCGGACCCGGTCGAGGCGATCAACCTCGCCGGCAATTCGCCGTTTCTGTTGACCTGCGAGCATGCCGGCCGCGCCGTGCCGCAGGTGCTGGGCGATCTCGGCGTGGAAGCCGCCGAGATGGATCGCCATATCGCCTATGACGTCGGCGCGGAAAATCTCTCGCGCGGCCTGTCCGCACTGCTCGATGCGCCGCTGATCATGCAGCGCTACAGCCGGCTGGTGGTCGACTGCAACCGTCCCTTCGAAGCCAAAGACTGCTTTCCCGAAATCAGCGACGGGACGGTGGTGCCGGTCAACCGATCGCTTTCGGAAGGCGAGCGCCGCCAGCGTTTCAACGAAATTCACCAGCCTTTCCACGGCGCCGTCAGCGCGTTTCTGGATCAGCGCAAGGCAGCCGGAAAGCCGGCGATCCTGATCTCGGTTCACAGCTTCACGCCATGCCTCGCCGGCAAGGAACGGCCCTGGCTGGTCGGGCTTCTGGCCAATCGTGACCGGCGTGTCGCCGACGCGTTCATGGCGGCCTTCACTCAGGCAAATCCTGGCATAAGCATCGCCCACAACGAGCCCTATACGGTCGACGATTTGTCGGACTACACCGTCCCGGTTCATGGCGAGGCGCGGGGCATTCCCCACCTTCTCCTGGAAATACGAAATGATCAGATCGCCCAGCCTGACGGCCAGGTCAGGTGGGCACGGCTTGTGGCGGACGCACTGACGGGTGCCGTCGCCCTTATGAACGAGAAAGGCAACTAGATGGCCGCCGACTTTCCAACCACCCGCGATCTTCCGCTCGAGCCGAATGCGTCGGCGATCCTGTTCATCGACGTGCAGAACTTCTGCGTCCGGCGCGACGGCGGCGAGTTCAAGGACGTGCCGGACGCCGACATTACCGGCAAATACGCCTATTACTTCGACCGCATCAAGACGACCGCCGTGCCCAACATGCAGAAGCTGCAGGCAGCCTTCCGCGATGCCGGCATCGAGGTGCTCTACACCACCATCGAGAGCCTGACCAAGGACGGCCGCGACCGCAGCCTTGACTACAAGATCACCGGCTTCAACGTGCCGAAAGGCTCCGACGACGGCAAGGTCATCGACGAGATCGCGCCGGGCGACGACGAGATCGTGTTGCCGAAAAGCTCGTCCAGCGTCTTCGTGTCGACCCATATCGACTATCTTCTGCGCAATCTCGGCGTGAAGCAGCTCGTCATGTGCGGCCTGCTCACCGACCAGTGCGTGGAATCGGCGGTGCGTGATGCCTGCGACCTCGGCTACCTCGTGACGCTCGTGCCCGACGCCTGCGGGACCTACAGCCAGGAACGCCACGACAATTCGCTGCGGACGATCAAAGGCTATTGCCGGCAGATCGATACAGACGCGCTGATCGCCGAAATCTCGGCGTCGAAAAAAGCATAGACCGCGATGCCGCGGCGGGTTCGTGGATTGAGGTTCAAGAGGAAATAAACTTTACTGATAGTGACTTCAGCATACAGGGCCGAAAAGACAGAAAACAGCGGGAGAACCCGCACCGGCCCTTTGAAATAACCAAACAAAAACAGGGGAATGCACCTATGAAAACGTCAAGGACAACTCTTTTAGGCACAGCAGCAGCACTGCTACTGCTCGGCTCGGCGGCGCACGCCGCAGACGACAAGATCATCATCGGCGGCGCGATGTCGCTGACCGGGGTTCAGGCACCGCTCGACACGCCCGGCGTCAAGGGCGCGGAAGTCGCCGTCAAATATCTCAACGACAATGGCGGCGTGCTCGGCAAGCAGATCGAATTCATCAACATCGACGGCAAGTCCGACCCGGTGACGGTCGGCAATGTCGCGGTCGAGCTGATCGACAAGGGCGCGCAGTTGATCATGGCGCCATGCGATTTCGACTTCGGCAGCCCGGCCGGCCGTGAAGCACAGGAAGCCGGCATCGTCGGCATTTCGACCTGCGCTTCCGACCCGCTCTACTCGTCCTGGTCGCTCGGCGACAAGCAGTTCACCCTGTCGATGTGGAACACCACGATGGGCGCTGTGGCTGCCGACTTCGCCGCGAAGGAAAAGGGCTGGAAGACGGCCTATGTCGTCACCGACCAATTCATCGCCTACACCAAGTCGCTGTCGAAATATTTCGTCGAGCAGTTCAAGGCCGATGGCGGCGAAGTGATCCTCGAAGACACCTACACCAACGGCGACAACAACTTTTCGGCCCAGATCGCCCGCCTCCAGGCGCTCGGCAAGAAGCCCGACGTGATCTTCCTGTCCTCATACGGCCAGGACATCGGCGCGATCATCCGCGCGCTGCGCGAAGTCGGCTATGACGCGCCCGTGCTCGGCGGCGACGCCTATGACGATCCGGCGATGCACGAGGCACTCGGCGAGAAATTCGGCAACAATGTCTACTTCGTGACCCACACCTGGATGGGGCCGGAAGCACATCCCGACATGCCGAAATTCATCGACCTCTACACCAAGATGCATGGGGCAGCACCTGACACCTCCTTCGTCTCGACCGGCTGGGACACGATCATGCTGATGGCCGACGCGATCAAGGCTGCGGGCAGCACCGACGGTGCAGCCGTCGCCAAGGCGCTCGAGGACGGCCAGTTCAAGCTCCTGACCGGCGATCTGGACTACGGCACGGCCGAGGAAGGCCACGTGCCGAACAAGGCTGCCGTTGTCCTGGAACTCAAGGGCGGCAAGCCGACCTTCGTCGGCTGGCGCAAGCCCGAGAGCATTCCCGCTCCCTGACATCTCAGGCGCCGGGGCCTTGTGCCCCGGTCCCTCGCAATGGGGCAGTCCATGTCTGACAAATCGCTCAACGCGGCTGGCGTATCGGTCGAGTTTTCCGGCCTTCGCGCGCTCGACAATGTCTCGCTGACGCTGTCGCCGGCCGAGATCGTCGGCCTGATCGGGCCGAACGGGTCCGGCAAGACCACGCTGATCAACGCCATCACCGGGCAGGTGCCGCTCGCCGCCGGCCGTGTGACCATAGGCGACGACCAGATTTCGGGCCTGTCGCCGCGCAAGATCGCCTTGAAAGGCATCAACCGGTCGTTCCAGATCGTGCGCCTGTTCAACAACATGACCGTTGTCGAAAATGTCGAAAGCTCGGCGCTCGCCCACGGTGTCAGCCTGCGCAAGGCGCGCGAAAAGGCGAACACGCTGCTGGCCGAGTTCTCCCTTTCGGAAAAGGCCGAGGATCTTGCCGGCAATCTCAGCTATGGCGACAAGCGCCGCGTCGAGATCGCCCGTGCGCTGGCCGCCGACCCGGCCTTCCTGCTGCTGGACGAGCCGGCGGCCGGCATGAACGAGGCCGAATCCGAAACGCTCCTGCACATCCTGTCCGAACTGCCGCGCACGCGCGGGCTCGGCCTGCTGATCATCGACCACGACATGGGCCTGATCATGCGGCTCTGCAACCGGCTGCATGTGCTGGCTTCGGGCCGCACCATCGCCGAAGGCAAGGCGGATGAAGTCCGCAAGAACCCGGCGGTGATCGAAGCCTATCTCGGATCGGAGGCCGCCCATGCTTGAGGTCAACGATCTCGAAGTGCGCTACGGCGCGATCCGCGCCGTGCGCGGCGTCTCGCTGAAAGCCGACACCGGCGAACTCGTCGCCATTCTCGGGGCCAACGGCGCCGGCAAATCATCGACGCTGATGTGCATCGCCGGCGCGCTGAAGGCTGCCGGCGGCTCGATCCGGCTCGACGGGCAAGACGTGACATCCGCCAACCCCGAAAAGATGGTGCGGGCGGGCGTCGCCACCGTGCCCGAAACGCGCGACGTGTTTCCCGACCTGACGGTCACCGAAAACCTGACGCTCGGCAGCTATACCCGGCGCAGCGACCGCGCGGGTGTCACTGAAGATCGCGAGCGGATGCTGGCGCTGTTCCCGCGCCTTGCCGAGCGCGCCGCGCAGCCTGCCGGCACGCTTTCGGGCGGCGAACAGCAGATGCTGGTGATTGCGCGCGCAATGATGTCGCGGCCCAAGGTGCTGCTGCTCGACGAGCCGTCGCTGGGGCTTGCGCCTGTCATCGTCGACCAGATTTTCGAGATGATCCGCACCCTGAAGCAATCGGGCCTGACCATCGTGCTGGTCGAGCAGAATGCCCGCAAGGCGCTATCGGTCGCCGACCGCGCCTATGTGATGCGGCTCGGCAAGATCGCCGCATCGGGAACCGCCGCCGAAATCGGCGCGCAAACGGATCTCTCAGCGCTGTATTTGGGGGCGTGAGTTTCGATATGGCTTCTGTCTCCCTCGCCGTCCTTGTACCCCCACCCCTAACCCCTCCCCACAAGGGGGAGGGGAACTATGCCGCTGCTTTCTGGGCGCAAACTTTGGAAGGTTGGCTCGCAATGGCACCAGCTCAAAATCCCCCTCCCCCTTGTGGGGAGGGGCTAGGGGTGGGGGTAGCTTCATATGCGGCTGCACTGCCTTTTGGCTGTCACTCGAACAGGCGGCTCTCCAGATGACCTTCGCAGTTCAATTCCTCATCGACGTGCTCAGCCTTGGCGGCGCCTACGCGCTGATGGCGCTCGGCCTCGTCATCGTCTACGGCATCCTCAAGCTGGTGAACTTCGCCTATGGCGAACTCATCATGGTCGCCGGCTATGCCATGTTCCTGATGGGCGGCTCCGGCCTGCCCTGGCTGGTCATGGCGGGGGTTGCGGTCATCATGGCCGTGATCGCGGGCATCGCCACCGACTATGTCGCCTTCCGCCCGGTTCGGGCAAAGTCGGTGACCGCGGTTCTGATCACCTCCTTCGCCTTCTCGACGCTGTTGCAGAATGCGGCGCTGCTGTTCATTTCGCCGCGCCCGCGCCCGGTGCCGCTACCCGACATCTTCTCGCAGACGGTGACGATCTTCGGCGCGATAACGCCCGTGCGAAACCTTATCACCATAGTCGCGGCAATCGTGCTTCTGGCGCTGTTTGCCTGGCTGATGCGCCGCACCGTGCTCGGCATCGCCATGCGCGCGGCGGCAACCAACTTCACCATGGCGCGGATGCTCGGCGTGCCGGCAAACCTGATCATAACCTCGGCTTTCGCCATCAGCGGCTTCCTGGCTGGCGTCGTTGGGCTGCTGTGGATCGGCCGCATCGGCACCGTGGTTCCGGGCATCGGGCTGGAGCCGCTGCTGGTCGCCTTCATCGCTACGGTCATCGGCGGCATGCGCTCGATGACGGGCGCGGTGATCGGCGGCTTCCTGCTTGCCCTCATCGACACGACGCTGAACTACACGCTGTCGCAGGAGCTGCTGAAGTTCCGCGACGCCTTCACCTTCAGCCTCGTCATCCTGATCCTGTTGTGGCGGCCGGATGGCCTCATCAAGGGCCCGGCCTCGGGCCAGCGGACGTGAGGACATCATGAAGCGCCATCTTCTCACCGTAGCGATCCTCGGCGGCCTCATCGTCCTGCTGGTGCTGCTCAATCAATGGCTGGGCATCCGGCTCTACGACCGCATCGCCACCAATCTGTGCATCTCGCTGGTGCTGGTGCTGGGCTTGCAGGTGTTCATGGGCAATTCCGGCATCCTGTCCTTTGCCCATATGGGTTTCATGGGCGTCGGCGCCTACACGTCGGCCGTGCTGACTATACCGGCGCAGATGAAGGGCATGGCCCTGCCCGACGTTTATCCCTTCCTCCAGACCGTGCAGGTATCGCCCTATCTCGCCATCGCTGCGGGCGGCATCGTCGCGGCTTTGGTTGCCGCCGCTCTGTCCTATCCGCTGATGCGGCTGTCGGATGCGGCGGCGGTGATCACTTCGTTTGCGCTGCTGGTGGTGCTCTACACGGTGATGACGCATTGGAGCCAGGTGACCAACGGGCCGCGCACGCTGTTTGGCCTGCCCAAAGCGACCGACCTGCCGCTGGCAGCGGGCGTCGCGATACTCGCCTTGATCGCCGCACTCGTTTTCAAGGAATCGCGCACCGGTCGTCTGCTGCGCGCAAGCCGCGACGACGAGACGGCTGCGGCGGCGTTAGGCGCTCATATACCGAGCCTGCGCTGGCGCGCCTTCATCCTGGCAGCACTTTTTGCCGGCGTCGGCGGCGCGTTGTGGGGCCACTTCATCACCTCGTTTTCGCCAAAGGCCTTCTATCTCAAGGAAACATTCCTGATCCTCAGCATGCTGGTGATCGGCGGCGCGAATACGGTCACCGGGGCGATCGTCGGCACTTTCATCGTCACCATCGCCTATGAAAGCCTGCGCGGTTTCGAGGGCGTGCTGAACGAAGCCAAGATCATGTCGAACCCCGTCGTCGGCCTGACGGAAATCGTGCTGGCGCTGGCGATGATCGCGGTGCTGGCGTTGCGGCCCGGCGGCCTGTTCCCGACCCGCGAAATCGGCGCGCTGTTCGGACGCAAGAAGACCAAGCAGGAGAATGCAGGATGAGCTGGAAAACCGCCTACCGTTCCTTCTACTACGCCAATGCCGAGGAGCCGGCGGATATCAAGCTCGATCCGCAGACGACCGCACTTCTCGTCATCGACATCCAGAACACCTATCTCGAGGACAAGGACACGCCTGAGGAAACCGCGCGCTGGCAGCCCTTCTACAGCCGCATGCGCGACACCGTCATTCCCAACACGGCCAAACTGATCGCCGAATGCCGCGCACGCGGCGTCGAGGTCATCTATGCCCGCATCGCCTGCCTGAAGAATGACGGCCGCGACCGCTCGCTCAGCCAGAAGAAGCCCGGCTTCAACTATCTGCTGCTGCCGAAGGATCGCGAGGATGGCCAGATCGTGCCGGAACTCGCGCCGCTCGCAGACGAGATCACCATCATCAAGACCACCGACAGCGCACTGACCGGCACCAATCTGCGGCTGATCCTGCACAATATGGGCATCAAGGACGTCATCTGCGCCGGCATCTTCACCGACCAGTGCGTGTCCTCGACCGTGCGCAGCCTGGCGGATGAAAGTTTCGGCGTGATCGTCGTCGACGACTGCTCGGCAGCGGCGACGATGGAACTGCACCGGCGCGAGCTGGAGATCATCAACATGATTTATTGCCATGTCGTGCAGCTGGACGAGGCGGTGGGGTTCTTCAACTAAAATCGAGGCAACGAGGGAAGCCGCCCATGGCAAGCCTTTACGAGCGCGACGCCGCCGCGATCTCAAAAATGTCCTTCCTGCGCTTCTTCCCGCAGGCGGTGGTTGGCGGCGAAGGGTCTTATCTAATCGGCGACGACGGGCGTCGGCTTCTCGACCTCTCCGCGTCCTGGGGAACTGCCGGCCTCGGCCATTCGCACCCAGCGGTACGCGAGGCGGTCAACAAAGCGCTGGAAAACCAGGCAGGAGCCAGCCTGCTGTCAACGGCAAACCTGCCCTCGGTCGAACTCGCCGAGAAACTTCTGTCGATCGTGCCGAAGCGCGCCGCCGGCCGCGTCTGGCTCGGCCATTCCGGCTCGGACGCCAACGAGACGGTCGCACGCGCGGTGATCGCTGCGACCGGCAGGCCGCGCATCCTCGCCTTCAACGGCGCCTATCATGGCGGCACGTCAGGCTCGATGGCGATTTCGGGTCATCCGGCACAGCAGGGTGTCGCCAAGGCCGCAGGGCTGACGCTGATCCCCTACCCCAATGCCTATCGCGACGGCGGCGAGGAACAGGCCGAAGCAACAGCCATCGACCATCTCGAAAAGCTGTTTGCCGGGCCGGTGCCGCCGAATGAGGTCGCCGCGCTGTTCATCGAGCCGATCCAGTCGGATGGCGGCATGGTGGTGCCGCCGCAGAACTATTTCAAGAAAGTCGAGGCGCTCTGCCGCCAGCACGGCATCCTGCTCGTCTGCGACGAGGTCAAGGTCGGGCTTGGGCGCAGCGGGCGCCTGCACTGTTTCGAGCATTTCGGCATCGAGCCGGATATCATCGTCTTCGGCAAGGGCCTTGGCGGCGGACTGCCGATCTCGGCAGCGGTCGGACCCACCGAGATCATGAACCACAGCGCCGCCTTCTCATTCCAAACGGTGCACGGCAATCCCGTCTGCGCGGCAGCCGCACTCGCCGTGCTGCAGACCATCGAGCGCGACAATCTCGCAGCCAACGCCGCTGAGGTCGGACAGTACCTGATGGGCGGGCTGGAACGCCTGAAGCAGAAGCACACAATGATCGGCGACATACGCGGGCGCGGGCTTGCCATCGGCGTCGAACTGGTCACCGACCGCATGAGCAAGACGCCGGCTAGGCGCGAAACGGCGCTGACCGTCTACCGTGCCTTCGAGCTTGGCCTGGTCCTCTATTATGTCGGCGTCAGCTCCAACATTCTGGAGTTCACGCCGCCGCTGACGCTGACAAAGGCGGAAGCGGACAGCGGCCTCGACATGCTTGACCGAGCGCTGTCCGACGTTGCCGACGGCCGCGTCGACCCGGCCGTTCTTGCCGCCTTCGAGGGCTGGTAAGCCCTTTTACGCTACCGGCAAAAGCCCCTGCGGTTCGATGTCCGGCTTCCGCCCGGCAACGATATCGGACAGGAATTTCCCGGAACCGCAGGCCAGCGTCCAGCCGAGATGGCCGTGGCCGGTGTCGAAATAGAGATTGCCGTAGCGGGTCTTGCCGATGACCGGCACCGAGTTCGGCATCATTGGGCGCAGGCCGGTCCAGCATTCGGCCTTGCTCTCATCGATCGCGCCGGGAAACAGCTCGCGCGCGGTGCCGAACATGCGCTCGAAATCGGCCGGCTTGTGGCTGCGGTCGAAGCCGGCGAACTCGGCTGTCGAAGCAAGCCGGATGCGATTGCCGAGCCGGGTAAAGACGACATAGCGCTCCTCATCAACGCTGCCCATGGTCGGCCCGTTGTCCGGGTCTTTCAGTTCCATGGTCGCCGTATAGCCCTTCACCGGATAGATCGGCAGGTCGAGCCCGAGCGTGCGGGCAAAGACCCCACTTTCCGGACCCATGGAGAGAACCGCTGCGTCGCAGGGGATCGAACCCTTGGCGGTCTTCACGGCGCTGACCCGATCGCCGGAGAATTCCAATCCCGCGACGTTGGTGTCGTAAAGGAACTTCGCGCCGTGCCGTTCGCTGGCGTAGTCGGCGAGCCGCGTCGTGAACAGCTGCGAATCGCCGGTCTGGTCCATCGGCGAATAGATGCCGCCGGCGATCCTGTCGCCCGAATTCGCCAGCCCCGGCTCGATTTCGAACAGGCGCTTGCGGTCCACGACTTCGATTTCCAGCCCACGCTCCCCGATATAGCTGAAGTGCTCCACACCCCCGTCGAGCCCTTGCTGCGAGCGGTAGAAATAGACGATGCCCTTGCGGCGCTCGTCGAAATCGATGCCGGTTTCCGAGGTGATTTCGTTGATGCATTCGCGCGAATAGAGCGCCAGCCTGAGCTTCACGTTGGTGTTGGCGTTGGCCCGCGCCTGCGTGCATTGCTGGAGGAACCGCCAGGTCCAGGACAGAAAGGCTGGATCGAGGCTCGGACGGATCTTTATGCCCAGCTCCGGCTTGTAGAGCGATTTCAGGAACGTTTTGAGCGCTCCGGGTGAGGCCCAGGCATAGGCGTCTCCGGGCGAGACGAAGCCGGCATTGCTGTAGCTCGTGCCGTTGGCGGGGGCCGGATGGCGCTCGACAACGGTCACTTGATGGCCATCGCGGGCGAGATAATAGGCCGCAGCCGTGCCGACCACGCCCGCGCCAAGAACCACGATCTTCATGCCATTCCTCATCGCCCAAGACGGCTGCCGAATAGCAGTTATCGGAAATTTGGGCAAAAACCACGACGCACGTGATCCAGATCACGGTCTGTACCCAGATAAGAGGGCATATTGCACCAAAGACGGCGTGGCATTTTGCCCGCATCCATGGAATGGACTGAAAAGCGGGCTGTGATTATGATCCCCATCAAAAATCGGGATGCAGAAATGAACTACCAGCGATTTTTCGAGGAAGCGATCGACCAGATCCATGCCGAACGACGCTATCGCGTCTTCGCCGATCTGGAGCGCATCGCCGGTTCGTTCCCCAAGGCCATCTGGCGGTCGAACGGTGAAGCCCAGGAAATCACCGTCTGGTGCTCCAACGATTATCTCGGCATGGGCCAGCACCCCGACGTCATCGGCGCCTTCCAGAACACTGCCGGCAAGATGGGCTCGGGCGCAGGTGGTACGCGCAACATTTCCGGCACCAACCATCCGCTGGTCGAGCTTGAGCTTGAACTCGCCGACCTGCATGGCAAGGAAGCCGCACTCGTCTTCACGTCGGGCTTCGTTTCCAACGAGGCTTCGATCTCGACGATTGCGCGGCTGCTGCCGAACTGCCTGATCCTCTCGGACGAGCTCAACCACGCCTCGATGATCGAGGGCGTGCGCCGCTCGGGTGCTGAGAAGAAGATTTTCCGCCACAATGATGTCGCGCATCTCGAAAGCCTGCTGCAGGCAGCCGGCCGCGAGCGCGCCAAGCTGATCGTCTTCGAATCCGTCTATTCGATGGATGGCGATATCGCGCCGATCAAGGAGATCGCCGACCTCGCCGAGAAATACAACGCCATGACCTATATCGACGAGGTCCATGCCGTGGGCATGTACGGTCCGCGCGGCGGCGGCATCACCGAGCGCGAAGGTCTGGCGGACCGCATCGATATCATCGAAGGCACGCTTGCCAAGGCATTCGGTACGCTCGGCGGCTATATAACGGGCACGAAATCGGTGATTGACGCCGTGCGCTCATTTGCGCCGGGCTTCATCTTCACCACCGCGCTGCCGCCGGCGATCGCCGCTGCCGCCACGACCTCGATCCGCCACCTGAAAACCTCACAGGCAGAACGCGACGCCCAGCAGCGTCAGGCCGCGCGCGCCAAGGAAGTTTTCGCTTCCGTCGGCCTGCCGGTGATGCCGTCGGAAACGCACATCGTGCCGGTGTTGGTCGGCGATCCCGAGCTCTGCAAGATGGCCACCGACCGCCTGCTCGGCGTCCATGGCATCTACATCCAGCCAATCAACTACCCGACCGTGCCGCGCGGCACGGAGCGCCTTCGCATCACGCCGACGCCGTTCCATACGGACGCGCTGATCGATGTTCTCAAGGACGCGCTGGTCGAAACCTGGGATGCGCTTGGCATTCCCTACAACACCGAAGGCAAGCCGGCGGTGGCCAAGTCCGACCGGATCATTCCACTGCTGGTGCCGAAATCCGGCGGCTGACAGGCATCCGCCGCTGTTAATGCCGGGCCAAGCTGCCCGGCTGCCTATTTGATCTCGATCGACACCACGCCCTTGACGCTTCTAGCGCCACGGGCGTCATCCGGCACGACCAGCCGGAAACCTTCATCCTGCAATGATTTTCCGTCCCGCTCGGTGGCGAGCAGAATGGCGCGGTTGCCGAAGTCCGGCGCGATCTCGCCAACCGAGAAGGCGATTTTGTAGCCATCGCTGGCCGTCACCAGAAATGTGTGCGCCAAGTCTTCGTGATGGTCGCCGGCGAGTTTGGCCAGCCCCTTCTCCTGAAGCACCGGCCACAGCAGAACGCCCTTGTACCGTCCCGTCTCCATGCCTTTCTTGGTCATGAAGGAGACTTCCATTTCCGTCGCTGGAAACTTGGCGAGATCGGCCGCAGTCAGCGTGCCGGCCTCTACGCCGACGCCGGAAAGCGCGATTCCGGCCATGTCTCTGGCCGTCGCCACGAGAGGAACGGCCAGCAGCGCGAATACGGCCAGAAGGACGCGGACGGTTCTCATCGGTTCAGCTCCGTAATACCCAGTGAGATATTACGGAGCCTGCCGTGAAAGGCAATCCCGGCAGAAGGTCTGTCGGGATGCGAGGTGTCAGACCAGATGCACCCAGCCGTGCTTGTCGGCGACGGTGCCGCGCTGGATGCCGACCAGTTCGCTGCGCAGCTTGGCGGTCACTTCGCCGTCGCCGCTGTTGCCGATGGCGAACGAGCCATCCTTGAAGCGCACGGAGCCGATGCCCGCCACGACCGCAGCGGTGCCGCAGGCGAATGCCTCGCGAAGCTTGCCGCTTTCGGCATCCTTGCGCCATTGATCGAAGGAATAGGGTTTTTCGTCGATGCGCAGGCCGGCCTCCTGGGCCAGCTTGAGGATAGAGGCGCGCGTGATGCCGGGCAGGATGGTTCCGCCGAGCGGCGGCGTGACCAGGCTGCCATCATCCATGACGAAGCAGACATTCATGCCGCCAAGTTCTTCAACCCAGCGATGCTCGGCAGCGTCGAGGAAGACAACCTGGTCGCAGTCATGCTTGGTTGCCTCGGCCTGGGCGATCAGGCTGGCGGCGTAGTTGCCGCCGCACTTGGCAGCACCGGTGCCGCCGGGAGCCGCCCGCGTGTAATCGTCCGAAACCCAGACGGTCACCGCCTTGTAGCCGCCCTTGAAATAGGCCCCGACCGGCGAAGCGATGACGCAGAAGATGTATTCCGATGCCGGGCGCACGCCGAGAAACGCCTCGCTGGCGAACATGAATGGCCGGATATAGAGGCTGCCATCGCCCTCCGGAATCCAGTCGGCGTCGGTGCGCACCAGCGTCTCGACCGCGTCGATGAACAGCTCTTCCGGCACAGTCGGCATCGCCATCCTGTCGGCCGACATTGCCAGGCGCCGTGCATTCTCTTCCGGGCGGAACAGCGCGATGCCATCCTTGGTCCGATAGGCCTTCATGCCCTCGAAGATTTCCTGCGCGTAATGCAGCACGGCAGACGCGGGGTCGATGGAGAAAGGCGCACGCGCCTTGATCTCTGCATCGTGCCAGCCGCGTTCGGCGTTCCACGTCATCGTTACCATATGGTCGCTGAAGACCTTGCCGAAGCCGGGATTTTGCATCAATGCCGCGCGCGCCTCGGGCGAGGTCGGCGAAGCGTGTGGAATGTGTTTTATCTGCAGTTTGCCTGTCATCGAATTTACTTTCCCGGTCTCCCCGAAACTGGAGACCTGCATAGTCTACTGCAGCGCTTGACTGCAACAGCGCAAAACCAAATTACCGCTGCGACATCCAGCCTGCCAACCGGGTTGCCGCTTCTTCCAGTTGGTCCAGACGGCGATGGAAGCACAGCCGGAAGAACGCCTCGCCACCCTCGCCGAAGGCCGTCCCCGGTGCCAGCCCGACATTGGCCTTGTCGATGATCTCGAAAGCCGCGCTGCGCGAGTCGCTGATGCCGTCGACCGAAAAGAACAGGTAGAAGGCGCCCTGCGGCGCGCTGATGCGCGCGCGACCGGTTTCGCCGAGAATGCCGCAGACGATATCGCGCGCCTGCCTTGCCCGCTCGATCTGCGATTTCAGGAATTCGTCGCCATGTTCGAGTGCGGCTATCGCGCCGCGCTGCATGAATTGCGCAACGCCGGAGGTCGAATACTGGATCAGATTCTCGAAGGTCTGCTGCAGCGAAGGATGGATGCGCAGCCAGCCGATACGCCAGCCGGTCATCGCCCAGTTCTTGGAGAATGTGTTGACGAACAGGATGCGGTCCTCGTCATCCATGATGTCCATGAAGGACGGCGCACGGTCGCCACCATAGTAGAACAGCGTGTAAATCTCGTCGGCGATGATCCAGAGCCCATGCCGGCGGGCCAGATCGAGAATTGCCTTCAGCGTTTCGAGATCGGCGGTCCAGCCGGTCGGGTTAGACGGGCTGTTGAGGAAGATCGCCTTGGTACGCGGCGTCACCGCTGCCTCGATCTTGCCAACGTCGCATACCCAGCCATTGTCCGACTGGTCGAGGCGAACCGCCACCGGCTTTGCCCCGGCAATGCCGGCGGCTCCCGGGAAATTCGGCCAGGCTGGTGTCAGGTAGATGACCTCATCGCCCGCCCCTGCTGTCGCCTGCAAGGCAAGCTGGATCGCCTGCATGCCGCCGCCGGTGACCATGAATTCCTCGTCGGCGAAGTGCCGGCCGAAATGACGCTCGTGGTAACGAGCAAGAGCGCTGCGCAGGTCGGGTATGCCGCGCTGCCATGTGTAGAAGGTTTCACCGGCGGCAAGGCTGCGGGTCGCCGCGTCGGATATGAAGGACGGCGTCGGCAGGTCGCCCTCGCCCGCCCACAGCGGAATGAGGCCCTCGCGCACGCGGCCATAATTGGCGACTTCGACGATGCCGCTTTCGGGCGCAAGCCGGGCTTCTGCGCGAAGGTTGTCTATCAGGGTCATGATGAATCCAGATGGAAGGTTTGGAAGATAGCTAGCGCGTTTTCAGGCCGCCGAAAACAGAAAACCCCGGCTGCGGAAGCCAGGGTTTTCCTAAAGCGGTTGAAATAAACGGCTACTTCTTCGCCAGAAGATCGCGAATTTCGGTCAGCAGCGCGACGTCCGCGGGAGGTGCGGCAGGAGCCACCGGCTTTTCCGCGATGACACGACGGCGCATGTTGTTCACCGCCTTGACCATCAGGAAGATGATCCAGGCAAGAATGATGAAGTTCAGTACAACGGTGATGAAGCTGCCATATGCAAGGACGGCGCCTTGCGCCTTCGCAGCGTCGAGTGACGGTGCCGTAACGGCCGAAGACAAGGGTAAAAAGTAGTTGTTGAAATCGAGGCCGCCAAAGATCGCGCCGACGATCGGCATGATGACGTCGTTGACCAGCGAGTCGACAATCTTTCCGAAAGCCGCGCCGATGATGACACCGACCGCGAGGTCCATGACATTACCTTTGGAGATAAACTCCTGGAATTCCTTAAGCATAGAACCCTCTCCTTTGATGACGGCCGGGCACTCTGATTTGTCCGCCTCTTCGACTCCGGCCGGTGCGGCATCATAACAAAAACCATAGATTGCAAAACGTTTAAAATTGCACCGATGCGCGATCCGCACCGCAAAATGGGCGGGGATCAAAAACCCGGTCGGCAAGGTCTTGCACAACCAATTGTCTAGGGTTCTCGAATGGACAAGCCAGCGCGGCTGTGATTGCCTTCGTTCTATTGCCGAGATCGCTTGGCGTGGGAGGTTGGTTCAGGCGTGCAGGGCTGGGTCGTCGTCATCATCGCAGTTGCCTATGTGACGCTGCTTTTCGCGATTGCGAGCCTGGGCGACAGGCAGGCCGCGAAGCGCGAACCGGGCCGCCCGCGCCCTTACATCTACGCGCTCAGCCTCGCCATCTATTGCACGTCGTGGACCTTCTTCGGATCGGTCGGGCTCGCCTCCGAAAAGGGCATAGAGTTCCTCGCCATCTATATCGGCCCGGTGCTGGTCTTCGTCTTCTGCTTCCCGCTGCTCAAACGCATCGTCAAGCTGGCGAAAGCCGAGAAGATCACTTCGATCGCCGATTTTCTCGGCGCGCGCTACGGCAAGAGCTTTGCCGTGGCACTCATCGCAACGCTGATCGCTATCGTCGGCGCGATCCCTTACATCGCCCTTCAGCTCAAGGCGATCTCAGGATCGGTCAGCCTGATGGTCGAGCATTACAATGGCTCGCCGCCGTCCTTCGACCCGTTCGTCAGCGACATCTCGCTGATCGTCGCCATGCTTCTGGCGCTGTTTGCCGTCCTGTTCGGCACGCGGCACGCCGATGCGACGGAACACCAGGATGGGCTGGTGCTGGCGGTGGCGGTAGAGTCGGTCGTCAAGCTCGCAGCCTTCCTTGCCGTCGGCCTGATGGTGATGTTCGTGCTTTTCGACGGTCCGGGCGAGATGCTCGACGCCTTCGCCGCCAATGCCGAGGTACAGCACGCCATGGGCTACACGACCTCGCTTGGAACCTGGCTGGTCTCGACGATCATCAGCGGCTTCGCCATCATCATGCTGCCGCGCCAGTTCTATGTGATGATCGTCGAGAACCGCAGCGAGGCCGAGCTGCGCACGGCAACCTGGGTGTTTCCGCTCTATCTGGTGCTGATCAACCTGTTCGTCCTGCCGATCGCATTTGCCGGTCTTGCCATGGTCGGCCCGCAGACGAGCAGCGATCTCTACGTGCTTTCCGTGCCGCTCCTGAGCGGGCAGGACCTGCTGGCGATGGCGGCCTTCATCGGTGGGCTGTCGGCGGCCACCGCCATGGTGATCGTGGCCAGCGTCGCGCTGTCGATCATGATCTCCAACGACCTGATCATTCCGCTGTTCGTGCGGCGCGTGCTCAAGACGGAGGCCAGCGAGAACGAGGACTGGTCGAGCCTGATCCTCAACATCCGCCGCGCATCGATCTTCATCATCCTGTTCGTGGCCTTCCTCTATTACCGCGAGAGCACCAACAATGCGCGGCTGGCCTCGATCGGACTGATGTCGTTTGCGGCAATCGCCCAGTTCGCACCATCCTTCTTCGGCGGGCTGATCTGGCGTGGCGCCAATGGCCGGGGTGCTGCCCTCGGCATGTCCGCGGGCATCCTCGTATGGGCCTATACGCTGCTGTTTCCGTCGCTTGCCGCACCAGATACGCAAATCCTGACCGACGGCCTGTTCGGCATCGAGGCGCTGCGGCCGCAGGCGCTGTTTGGCACCGTTGCCGAGCCGCTGAACCATGGCGTGATGTGGAGCCTCGCGATCAACACGCTCTGCTTCATCCTCGGTTCGCTCTCGCGCGCCTCGGTGCCGCTGGAGCGGATACAGGCGGCGATCTTCGTGCCGCGCGACACGAGCCCCATGCCCAGCCTGCGCCGTTTCCGCACCGCCATCACCGTCAACGACCTCAAGGACACGATCTCGCGCTATCTCGGCGTCGAGCGCACCGAGCGGTCGTTCCAGACCTTTGAGCAGATCGACGGGATCAAGCTCAACGGCAACGAGCAGGCCAGCATGGAGGTGGTGCGCTTTTCCGAGCAGCTTCTGGCCAGTGCCGTCGGTTCGTCTTCGGCGCGGCTGATCCTGTCGCTGCTGTTCAAGCGCAACGACAGCGCCTCCAAGGACGCCTTCCGCCTGCTGGACGATGCGACCGAAGCCCTGCAGCACAATCGCGACCTGCTCCAGATCGCGCTCGACCAGATGGAACAGGGCATCACCGTCTTCGACAAGGATTTCCGCCTGACCTGCTGGAACAGGCAGTATCGCGCCCTGTTCAACCTGCCCGACGACATGGGCCAGGTCGGCGTCTCGCTCGACCAGATCCTGCGCTTTCTGGCGGCACGCGGCGACATCCCCCATGAGGCACGGCTTTCGACGCTCAACCGGCTGACGGACTTCGACAGCGCCTGGCAGATCGAACTGAAGACCAGCGGGCGGATCATCGAACTGCGCTCCAACCCGATGCCCGACGGCGGCATCGTCGCGACCTATGCCGATATTTCGGCCCGGGTCGCTGCCGATCTGGCGCTCAAGCGCGCCAATGAATCGCTGGAACAGCGCGTGAAGAGCCGCACCGCCGAACTGACGCTGGTCAACGAAGAGCTCGCCCAGGCGCAGATGCTGGCCGAGGAGGCCAATCTCGGCAAGACGCGCTTCCTGGCGGCTGCGGGTCACGACATCCTGCAACCGCTCAACGCCGCACGGCTCTACTGTTCGTCGCTGCTGGAGCGTGCAGGCAAGGGTGCCGTCGGAGATGCGGCGACGAATATCGAATCCTCGCTGGAGTCCGTCGAAACGATCCTCGGCGCGGTGCTCGACATATCGCGGCTCGACGCGGGCGCGATGAAACCCGCCGAAACCGTCTTCCGCCTTGACGGCCTGCTGCGCCAGATCGGCACCGACTTCCAGCCCATGGCGGCGGAAAAGAAGCTCGAGCTCGTCATCGTGCCGTCTTCGCTGACGGTCGAGACCGACCGCAACCTGCTGCGCCGCCTCGTCCAGAACCTCGTCTCCAATGCGATCAAATATACCCGCAGCGGCCGCGTCCTCGTTGGCGTCCGGCGGCGTGGCGAACTGGCCGAAATCCAGGTGTTTGACACCGGCATCGGCATTCCGGTCGATAAATTGAACACCGTGTTCCGCGAATTCACCCGCCTCGACGAAGGCGCGCGCGAGGCGCAGGGGCTGGGCCTCGGCCTGTCGATCGTCGACCGCATCGCGCGGGTTCTGCGGCTGGAAATCCAGATCGATTCCGGCCGCGGCAAGGGCACGCGCTTCTCCGTCATCCTGCCGGTGACGGATGCGCAGGAGACCGTGACCGAAAGTGTGGCCAAGCCGCAACCCGCCGCCAATGCCGCCCTGAACGGGCTTTCGGTGCTGTGCGTCGACAATGACGCCCGCATTCTCGAAGGCATGCGCCTGTTGCTCGAAGGATGGGGTTGCGAGGTCAGCGCCTATTCGGGGTCGGCGGCTTTCGCGAAAAATCGCCCGGCGCGGCAGCCGGACATCATCCTCGCTGACTATCACCTCGACGGCGAAACCGGACTGGACGTGATCGCCAGGCTGCGCACGGTCTACGGCAACGGCACGCCGGCGGTGCTTTTGACCGCCGATCGCTCGAACGAGGTGCGCACCGCCGCCGATCTGATGGACGTGCCGGTCATCAACAAGCCGGTAAAGCCGGCGGTGCTGCGCTCGATGATGACGCGGCTGCGTCGCATGGCGCCGGCGGCTGAGTAGCTTATGCGCTTAGTTTGCCGAAAGCGGGTCGCTGCCGATCTTTGAGAGCAGGATGACCGCCTGCGTGCGGCTGTCGACGCCGAGCTTCTGCAACACGGCCGAGACATGCGCCTTGATGGTCGCTTCGGACACCGACAGTTCATATGCGATCTGCTTGTTCAGAAGCCCCTCGGCCAACATGCCGAGCACTCGCGTCTGCTGCGGCGTCAGCGATTGCAGGCGCTTGATGAGGTCGGAAATCTCTGGGTCGCGCTCCACACCGAGATCGATCCCGACCGGTGCGCTGATATCGCCCGAAAGCACCGTCTGAACCGCCTTGCGGATATCGTCCATGCTCGCCGATTTCGAGATGAAGCCCGAAGCGCCGAGTTCCAGCGCGCGCCGGATCGTTTCGGGATCGTCATGTGCCGAGACCACGACCATCGGCACGGCGGCGTGAATGCCGCGCAGCGAGATCAGCCCGGAAAGGCCGCTGGCCCCCGGCATCGACAGGTCGAGCAGCAGCAGGTCGATATCCTCATTGGCGGCGACGATCGCCTTGGTCGCCTCGAAATCGCCGGCCTCGAGGATAGTGGCGACGTCGGCAACGCCGGAAAGCGCCTGTTTCAGCGCGCCGCGAAACAGCGGATGATCGTCCGCGATGACGAACTTGTAGCCTGACGGCAAATGTCCCTCCCGAAATCTCGCTTATTGTTGTTGTATGGCACGAGATCAAGCAACCCAATTATGCGGGGATATACAGGCATTTCAAGCGGCAAGCGCCCGTTTTTGAAGCTCGCGAGCCCGCATCCTCGCAATACGCGCATGAAATCGGCAGACAGGGTCAGGTCTTGTTCGGATCGGAAGGCTGAACGCCGGGCGTCTTGTTGTCCTGATCCAGATCCTTGGCGATGCCCATGAAGCGGCGCATGAAGCGTTCCATGTAGCCCATCGTCTTTTCGAATTCCTCGTCCGTGGGCAGCACGGATTTCGGGTTTATCAGCGGCGACTTCTCGAGCGCCGCGACCCGATCATCCAGCGCCTTCAGCTCCGATTGCAGGCGATCGGCCTGATCCTGATAGGCCTTGCGCTCATCGGCGGCGAGCTTGCAGACCAGTTGTCCCGCGCGCTCCTCGCAGATCGACATCTCGCCGGTCTGCGTGTCCATGCGGACATAGCCGCTTTCGGATTTCTCCAACCGGTAGCGTTCGGTGTCGGCGGCCTGCGCAGCGGAGGCTGCCAGCATTGCAACAGCCGCCGGGGCAATGATGGTGGTGATGAACCGCATGACTTCCTCCAATCTTAAGCAGACCCGACAGGCTGCACTTCGTTTACGCCGGAAATGGGGAGTAAACGGTTCGCCCGTCTTTCCCGTTCCGCGCTTTCGGACTATAGGGCGCGCATGCAACAAACCATTTACAAGATATGTCCTGAAGCGCTGTGGCGCGAGGCCGAAAAAACAGGCGTCTTTACCGGAGCGCCGATCGATCTTTCGGACGGCTTCATCCACTTCTCGACCGCCGAACAGGCCGTGGAGACGGCAGCCAAGCATTTTTCAGGGCAAACCGACCTGCTGCTCATTGCCATCGACGACGCGAAGCTCGGCCCGGCGCTGAAATATGAAGTGTCGCGCGGCGGCGCGCTGTTTCCGCATCTCTACGCGCCGCTCGATCTTTCAAGCGTGCTGTGGGTGAAACCGCTGCCGCTCGGCGCCGACGGCGCCCATCAATTCCCGCCGCTGGGGTCCGCATGAGCCTTTTCGATACGCTTGGCCGCAATCTGCTCTTCACGCTGGACCCGGAAGCCGCGCACGGCCTTTCCATCAAGGCGCTGAGATGCGGTTTTCCGGTTCAGGGCCGGCCTGTCTCCGACAAGCGTCTTCACGTCAGCCTTTGCGGCATCGATTTTCCCAATCCGCTCGGCATGGCCGCCGGCTACGACAAGAATGCCGAGGTGCCGGATGCGCTGCTCGGCCTCGGCTTCGGTTTCGCCGAGGTCGGCACGGTCACGCCGCTTGCGCAGTCCGGCAATCCCAAGCCGCGCATTTTCCGCCTGACCCGCGACGACGCCGTCATCAACCGGCTCGGCTTCAACAATGAGGGGCATGAAGCTTGCGAAAAGCGGCTTGTGACGCGCGCCGGGCGGCCGGGTGTCGTCGGCGTCAATATCGGCGCCAACAAGGACAGCGCCGATCGCATCGCCGACTACGAGCTCGGGGTGAAGCGCTTTGCGCGCTACGCCTCCTATCTGACCGTTAACATCTCCTCGCCCAATACGCCCGGCCTGCGCAACATGCAGGCGCGCGAAAGCCTTGCCGAATTGCTCGGCCGCGTCGTGGCGGCGCGCGATGCGGTCACCCAGAACCAGCCACGGAAAACGCCGCTGTTCCTGAAGATCGCGCCGGACCTGCACGAGGCCGACCTGGAAGACATCGCCGCCGAGGTGACGGAAAAGGCAGTCGAGGGCGTCATCGTTTCCAACACGACGATCACCCGCCCTCGCCTCGCAAGCAGCGCCCATACCGGCGAGACCGGCGGCCTTTCGGGAAAGCCGCTGTTCGAACGCTCGACGATCGTTCTGGCGAAGATGCGCAGGCTGCTCGGACCGCAGGTGGCCATCATCGGCGTCGGCGGCGTCGATTCGACGGAGAACGCGCTTGAGAAAATCCGCGCGGGTGCTGATCTCGTGCAGCTCTATACCAGCATGATCTACGCCGGACCGTCGCTGCCGGGAAAGATCGTCAAGGGCATGGCGCAGTTCGCAGCGTCCGAAGGCATCGCCAGCTTCCGCGATCTGCGCGATGCGCGGCTGGCGCAGTGGGCCGACCGTCCGCTCGATTAATCAGGCAATAGTTTTGCGCATGTCGTCATCGCAAAACCGCTGCACAGTTTTGCGCGCCATACGTCAGACGAAGGTTGCGCGCACAGATCGCGGCATTGCCGCCAGCAGGCTCAATCCGCGCGTGATGAGAAAGACGTGGAGCGCCGCCCAAAGGCCGTGATTGCCGAAATAGCGGCCGAGCAGCAGAAGTGCTGCGACGAAGGCCGCAAACGATAAGAGCATCATGTTGCGCATGTCGCGCGACCAGGTCGCTCCGATGAAGACACCGTCCATCTGGAATGCCAGAACGCCGCTCACCGCCGTCAGTGCGGCCCACGGCAAATAGGCCGAAGCCTCTGCGCGCACGTCTGCCGCTGTGGTGATGATGGCGACCAGTTGGTCTCCGAACAGAAGCACGATGATGGTGACGGCGCCCGCCATGGCGAAACCCCATATCAGCGTCAGCCTGACTGCCCGCTGGAACGCCGGCAGGTAGCGCGCCCCGACCGCCCTGCCCGCCAGTTGCTCGGCTGCGGTGGCAAAGCCGTCGAGAAAATAGCCCGCCACGAGGAAGAAGTGCATGAGCACTGCATTGGCGGCGAGTGTCAGCGTGCCAAGTTGCGCGCCCTGCCGCGTGAACAGCGTAAACGCGCCCATCAGCACGAAAGAGCGGATCATGATGTCGCCGTTGAGCGCCAGCATGCGCCGCATGGCGGCGCTGCTGAAGGTGCGCCGCCACGGCATGTCCGGCATCGGGTGGAAGCGGCGGAGAATGACCGCCAGGCCGACCAGCGTTGCGACGACCTCGCCACAGACCGTGCCCCAGGCAACGCCTTCGACGCCCCAGCCGAGATGAAGGCCGAACCAGATCGAAAGCACGATGTTCACGCCGTTCAGCAGAAGCTGAAGCATCAGGCCACGGCTCGCCTCGCCGCGCCCGAGGAAGTAGCCAAGGATGGCGTAGTTCAGCAGCGATGCCGGGGCCGACAGCAGGCGTATGCGGATGTATGTGTCCATCGCTTGCGTGACGCGCGGTTCCGCCCCCATGAACCATTCGCCGGCGGAAGCGATAAGCGGCGCAAGCAGTATCAGCACGACTCCGGCAACCACGGCGATGGCCGCCGCCCGCCAGAAGACCGCCCGTTGTTCCAGCGAATCATCGCGTCCGAACGCTTGCGCGACCAGGCCGGTCGTGCCCGAGCGCAGGAAATTGAAGGTGGTGAAGACGACGTCGAAAATGATCGCGCCGGCGGCCAATCCGCCGAGCAGGGCGGCATCGCCGAACTGTCCGACGACCGCCGTATCGACGAGGCCTAGCAGCGGCGTGGTCAGATAGGCGAGCATCATCGGAATGGCGATCGTCAGCACGAGGCGGTTGTTGACGTCAAAAGCCCTCGGGCTGGTCGCCGTTGATACCTGATCCATTCCGGGTCTTTCACTGCTGGCCTGATGCTGGCGCTGGACGCGATCTGAACCATTCCGCATCACCGGCGCAAGCGGCTGATGTCAGGAGACTTTTGATGCAGGAGCGATATTGCCGCTTCCTTTCTGCTGGATCGCATTGCAAGAAACGACGATGCCGCTCCAGATCGTTCATCATCCCGACTACGATGCCGGATTTCCGTCGACCCATCGGTTTCCCATGAGCAAGTATCCGCTGCTCATGGAGGAGTTGACCCGGCGGGGTCTCGTGTCGGACGGCGATCTGCATCTCACCGATCCCGCGCCTGCGGAGTGGCTGACGCTGGCGCATGACGGTGTCTATGTGGATCAGGTGATCGCCTGTGCCGTGCCCGCGCAAATTGAGCGCGACATCGGCTTTCCCATCGTCGAACGCGTGTCGCGCCGCGCCCAGCTTGCGGCCGGCGGTACGGTTCTGGCGGCGCGGCTGGCGCTGGAGCACGGCATCGCCTGCAACACCGCCGGCGGCAGCCATCATGCGCGACGCGCCCAGGGCGCCGGCTTCTGCACTTTCAACGACGTGGCGGTGGCCTCACTCGTGCTGCTGTCGGAAGGCCTAGTCGCCAACATCCTCATCGTCGATCTCGACGTGCACCAGGGCGATGGCACGGCCGACATTTTGCAGCCGGAGCCGCGCGTCTTCACCTTTTCTATGCACGGCGAGCGTAACTATCCCAATCAGAAGATCGCCTCCGATCTCGATGTCGCCTTGCCGGACGGCACGGGTGATGCCGCCTATCTCGAAACGCTTCGGGAGGTGCTGCCGGCGCTGTCGGAAAAGGCCGATTGGGATCTCGTCTTCTACAATGCCGGTGTCGACCCGCACGCCGATGACCGCCTTGGGCGGCTTGCGCTGACCGATGACGGCCTACGCCAGCGCGACCTGACGGTGATCGGCCATTTCCGTGAGCGCGGCATTCCGGTCTGCGGGGTTATCGGCGGCGGTTATTCCAAAGACGTGCCGGCACTTGCTGCCCGCCACGCCATACTCTTCGAAGTAGCCTCAGGCTTTGCCTGACATCACTTGCGGTAGCTGAACAGCCGCAACAGGAGGAAGGCCGGAATGACGATCGCCGCGCCCAGGATGAAGTAACCGACGAAGCGGTCGATCGCCCGGAAGCCCATGTTCCACAGCTGCAGGATCGAATCGCGTATCTGGTAGAACACGTCATAAGGCGACCAGCCGAAGAAGCTCATGACGATGCCGACCAGGAACGAAACCACGACGAGCTTGAGAAAAACCCGAAGCGGGCTGTCTCCAAGAAAGCGCGTAAGTCCGGACACTATGGTTCTCCTGCGATTCGCTTTCGCGTTGCCGTCCTGCCGAAATACGCACTTGTTGCGTGGCGTTCAAGGTGAATGCCTGTCAGGCCTCGTTTAGCGATTGCCGATTGGCGCTTCACCGTGATATCGAAGCCATATGCGGGTATGATGTAATGGTAGCTTGTCAGCTTCCCAAGCTGAACGCGAGGGTTCGATTCCCTCTACCCGCTCCAGCTTTTCAGCGCGGCCTTTTAGAGACCGCTTGATAATTCGTCCTGCCGAGGCATATGGCGTGGTTTTGGAGAACCGGAGGGAGCGTACATTTAGTACGTGAGTACCGGAAGCGCAGAAAACTGCGTCAGATGGCCGGCAGGGTAGAATTAGCGAGCAGTCTCTCAAGGCTTGATGAAATCGAACAATATGCTGCGTGCCGCGGCCTCGTCATTGGCGTCGACGGCCGCCTTGAGTTTCTCCAAAGCAGCGGGCACATCGCGATCTTCCATGCTGGAGCGCTTGGCCCGCATGATTTTCGGATGAAGGGTCGGCAGGGCCGTCGCTTCATCGTAAAAGAGTTCCTCGAACATTTTTTCTCCGGGCCGCGCACCCGTAATGATGATCTCGATGTCGCCTTCCGGGTGCTGCTGGTCCCGTACCGAAAATCCGGCCAGCCGGATCATGTTCTCCGCCAGTTCCTGAATGCGCACCGGCGTTCCCATCTCAAGCAGGAACACGTCGCCGCCTTCCGACAGCGCCGCCGCCTGCACGATCAATTCCGCTGCCTCGTAGATCGACATGAAATAGCGCGTCATGCGCGTGTCGGTCACCGTGACCGGACCGCCTGCCGCGATCTGCTCCTTGAAAACCGGCACGACCGAGCCGTTGGAACCAAGCACATTGCCGAAGCGCACCGCACAAAAGCGGGTGCCCTCGCCTCGTTCGTGGAAAGCCAATGACTGCTCCCGCAGGATCAGTTCCGCCCAGCGCTTTGTCGCGCCCATGACGTTGGTCGGGCGCACGGCCTTGTCGCTGGAAATCAGCACGAAATTCTTCACGCCGTTGTCGACTGCGGCCTGCGTCACCGTCATCGTGCCGAAGACATTGTTCCTGATGCCTTCGATCGCATTGGCCTCGACCAGCGGCACATGCTTGTGCGCCGCTGCGTGAAAGATGACCTCGACATCGTTGTTCCTGATCGCGCGCCCGATGCTTACTTCATCGGTGACGGAGGCAAGGACCGGCACGATGGGGCAGGAAGTCTTTCGGGTAAGTTCCTGATCGATGCGATAGAGCGCAAACTCGTTTGCTTCGTAAAGAACCAGCTTGGCAGGCGCCCAGCGCACGATGAGGCGGCACAGTTCCGATCCGATCGATCCGCCCGCACCGGTAACGAGGATGTTTTTCCCCTCGATCATATTACGGAGCAGGCGGGCGTCGGCGGGCACCGACGAGCGGCCCAGAAGCTCATCGATATCGATCTCGCGGATCTGGTTGACCAGATACTTGCCCGCGACAAGATCGGTGATCGGCGGCAGGGTGCGGATGCGGAGCGGATACTGGCTGAGGTTGGCGACAATGGCCTGCCGGCGGGCCACGCTGATCGACGGCATGGACAGGACCACTTCCTTGATCCCGTTATTGTCGATCAGCGTCTGGATCTGGTTGGGCGAAAAGACACGGATGCCGGCTACATCCCTGCCTCTCAGGGAAGAATTGTCATCGAGAAATCCGGCAATGATGATCGTACCCTGGCTGAGCAGGCTTGTGGCCAGCTGCGATCCTGCATTGCCGGCGCCATAGATGAGTATCTGACTATTCAGGGGAGCCTTGTTGCCCGACGGAGCCAGAAGCAACCGCTTGGCTGCAAACCGGGTTCCGCCGATCGCGAACGTCCCGAGTATCCAGTAGATCAGCGGAACCGAGCGTGGAACGACAGCGCTACCTGCCATTTCGGTAACGAAAATCACGAAGACCCAGGCAAGTGCTGCCAGCGTCATGGCTTGCAGAACGGTCCATATCGCCCGTTCGGGCAGGTATCTGATCACCGCACGGTAGAGGCCGATGCGTATGAAGATCGGCACGGCCAGCACAGGCGCTACGAGCATGATCATGATCTGCTCGCTGCCGCTCGGCACGAACAGGCGGTTCAGTCTCAGCGAGTAGCTCGCCCACAGAACGAACAGAAGCACGACGATATCGAATGCGATCAGGATGCCGCGCTTGGCCCGGCGCGGCAAGATACTGATCGTCGTGCGGAGTCTACTTACCATCTTCAGAACGTCCCGCTCCGGCAAAACATGCCGAAATCCCCAAACCCAGATAGGCGACAGCTACCAGCAGCCAGGCTTCCTGCGGCCGGCCGTTTGCCGCAAAGGCCAGCGGCACCACAAATAGCAGATTCACCCCCGTGTAAATCAGCGTTGCCGAGCGGTGCGATGCAAGGCGACGCGCCAAATGCTGATAGGCATGCTGGCGATGGCCGGCCCACCAGCGTTCACGGTTGAGGATACGTCTCAGAAGCGTGACCGTGGCATCGCAGACAAAAGCTGCCGCAAGCACCGCCCATGTCTGATAGGACAGCCAGCCCGCCGAGATCGACAGCAGCGCCAGCGCGAAAATCATGAAGGCGAGATAGTTGCTACCGGCATCGCCCATGAAGATGCGGGCCGGTGGAAAGTTCATGCCCAGAAAGCCGGTGGTCGCAGCCGCCACGGCCAGCATCCACCACCACACCGGGCCGGCCGGAATGCCGGTCAAATGTGGCGAGCACAGAACGGCGGCCGCCAGCAGCATGACAATTCCCTGCATGCCCGCCAATCCGTCGATGCCGTCCATGAAATTGAAGAGATTGATCCACCACAGGCCGACGAAAGCTATGGCGGCCAGCAGCGGCCAGCCGGAAATCGTCACTCCGAAGACTTCAATCGCAGGAAGCGGTGCCATGGTCGCAATCAGAATGCAGATCAGCAGCATCTGGATCGGAAACCGCAATGCCGATCGCAGGCTGACAATATCGTCGAGCAGGCCAAGCATGGCGAATGCCAGCGAAAGCAGCAGAATGGTCCAGAGCGGAGAGCCGGATTGCCATGCCACCCAAACGCCGAAGATGGACGCGGTCAGGGCGATACCGACGCCACCGCCGGTCGGCGTGGGACGAACATGCGAGGATCGTTCGTTCGGTGCCTGCACAAGGCGAAGTTGGACTGCATTACGCCTCACGAAAGCCGTAGCAGCCCATGCCGCTACTCCGCAAAGCACGACGAACAATATCAAATCATCTTGTCCCGGTTACCCTCGACTGACCTCGTAATGCTGGCGGCGCTGGAAGTCCAGATTGTTTACCGACAAGGCACAGGAGAGATGATCGAACATCTTTGTTCGCAGATTCTTAAAGCCTTTGTTCCCGCCGATAGTATTCGACGGTCTGACGCAGTCCTTCGTCAACGCTGACCGGCGGCGTCCAGCCGAGCAGCCGTCGCGTCTCCTCGACGTCCATGCGAAGCGAGCCGCACAGCCTGCGGGCTATTTCGCCCTTGCCGAGGAGGCCCGCCAGAGCAGAAAGCATACCAGGCGGCACGGAGATCAGACGGTTTGATCGGCCCATGATTGCATAGAGACGGCGCAGAAGGTCGGAAGTCGAAAGGTCTTCGCCATCTCCAGCGAGGATCACCTTTCCGGCTGCATCCGGATGTTGCGTGCACAGCAGGACAAGGTCGACGAGATTGGGCAGCGCCACCAGCGTGCGCCGATTGTTCACCGCGCCAAGCGGCAGCGGCACGCCGCGATCGACCCATCGCATCATGTTCAGGAAATTCGCCTTCACGCCCGGGCCATAGACCAGCGGTGGACGCACGATCACGATCTCCATTCCCTGTCGCGCACCCAGCTCGACAAGCCCGGTTTCGGCCTCCAGTTTGGAGATCGCATAGGGGTCGGAAGGTTGGGGCCTATCGGATGCCCGAAATGCCTGTCCGGGAGCGGATTCCTCGCCATTGACCTTGATGGTGCTCAGGAACACGAAGCGCTTGACGCCTGCCGCAGCAGCCTGCCGGGCCAACGCCAGCGTGCCTTCGACATTGACGCGCCGGTACTCAGTGAGCGGATCGCCGGAACGATCGTTCAAGATATGAACCCGCGCTGCCGCATGAATGACGACGTCGAGACCCTGCAGAAAGGACGACCAGTCGGTTTCGCGAGAAAGATCGCCGACGATGGCCGGACGAACTTGCGGCGGCAAGCCCGAAGGTGCCGATCCACGGTAGGCGGCCGTGCAGGAATTTTTCGTCTCAGCGATTTGCCTGACCAAAGCCCGGCCGACAAAACCCGACGCGCCGGTCACGCCAACGCTCAATCGCGGTACTTGCGACCTTTCCTCAATCGATCCGGGCATCAAGCGGCGGCCTTGCTTTGCGACATCGCTGTCGGTCTAGCGCAGCCATGGGGGCCATGCTAGTGCAGCGAGCCATGAAACACTTCGCGCTATGTCACGGAAAGCACTTGGATTCTGCGCCGTTTCCCCTCAGCGCGACGGGTATGGGGCACCCAGACGAATGACTGCAAAGGCATGACGAAAGTCGTCGTCATCTGCAACGACCAGGAATATTTCCTGCGCCACCGGCTCGCCGTCGTCGAGAAGCTCGTGCAGGCAGGCGCAGAGGTGACCGTCGTCACCGGCGGGCAGGAAAAGCCCTTGCGCAAGCCGGAAGGCTGGACCTTCGTTCATATGCCGATCGAACGTTTCTCGTTTCGGCCGCTCGGCGATCTGGCGATCGTCGCGCGCTCAGCACGGCTGATTGCAGCTATGAACCCCGACGCCGTGCATCTGATAACGCTCAAGCCGGCTGTCTTTTCGGGATTTGCCGCCATTCTGGCACGGCTGGCGGGTAGAGGCCCGCGCCGCATACTCGTCACCATCCCCGGCCTCGGCCGCCTGATGTCGCCGGGGGCGGCGTCGAATGGCACCGCTTCCGCAGCACGCTCCATCGTGCGGCGGGCGATACGTTTCCTGTCGGATCGGCGCGGCGTCTATTTCACTTTCGAGACCTCGCACGACCGCAATCTCTGGCTCTCGGACGGTCTGATCCGCAACGACAATTCCACAGTCATCAACGGCGCCGGGGTCAACCCGGACATATTTTATCCGGTCGCCGGGAAAGCCGCTCGCCCCGGCATCAAGGTGCTGTTTGCGTCGCGGCTTTTGAAGGCGAAGGGGCTCGACGCCTTCATCGATGCGGCCAAGCAATACGCAAATCGCGCGGATATCGAGTTCATCGTGGCCGGCATGATCGAGCCCCACGATCCCGACGGCTATTCCCCTGAAGAACTGCGCAAGGAGCCCGCCATTTCCTTCCTCGGCGAGGTGACGGACATGCCCGCCCTGCTGCGCGACGTCGATCTTGTCTGCCTGCCGACGCGCTACGGCGAAGGCATCCCGCGCATCCTCATCGAAGCGGCAGCAAGCGGTATCGCCTGCCTGGCGACCGATCTCGAAGGCTGCAAGGAAATCGTCGAGGACGGCGTTTCGGGCACGCTCATCCCGGCATCTGAACCGGAAGCGCTCGACAAGAACATCAGCAACGCCGTCGACGCCTATCTGCAAAATCCTGAACTGCTGCGCACACAAGGTGCTGCCGGCTACCAGCGCTTCCTGTCAGGCGGCTTCAGCGAGGAAGCGGTCGTCAGCCACTTCATCGCATTGCTGACCGGGCCGGAGACCGACCGTATCTAGGTATTACGCTTCTTCAGCATCTCTTCCCACTGGATGGCGTGGGAAACGATGGTTTCGAGGTTGTCGTATTCGGGCTTCCATTGGAATTCCGACTTTGCCAGATCGGCATTGGCGACGATCGCCACCGCATCGCCCGGGCGCCGTTCGCGGGTGCGCACTTCGAAATCATGGCCGACGACGCGCTTGACCGCATCTATGACCTCGTGAACCGAATAGCCCTGGCCGTAACCGCAATTGGCGATGATGCTTTTGCCGCCGTCGCGCAGGCGCTTGAGCGCCAGGTAATGCGCGTTCGCCAGATCGCTGACATGGATGTAGTCGCGCACGCAGGTGCCGTCCGGCGTCGGATAGTCGGTGCCGTAGACTTCCATGTAGTCGCGCTTGCCGGTCGCGGCTTCGGACGCGACCTTGATCAGGTGGGTAGCGCCCTTGGTCGACTGGCCCGTGCGCATCTTCGGGTCGGCGCCGGACACGTTGAAATAGCGCAGGATCGTATAATCGAGGTCATGTGCGGCGGCGGCATCGCGCAGCATCAGTTCCGTCATCAGCTTGGAGGTGCCGTATGGCGACTCAGGTGCCGCCGCCTCATTTTCGGCAACCGGAATGCGCTCCGGGCTGCCATAAACGGCAGCGGTCGACGAAAAGATGAAATTCTTGACGCCCGAGCGCACGGCACTCTCGATCAGGTCGCGCGACTTGGCCGTGTTGTTGAGATAGTAGCCGAGCGGATCGGAAACCGATTCCGGCACGATGATCGAGCCGGCGAAATGGATGACGGCATCGACCTTCTTGCGCTTCATCGTCGCTTCGATCAGCGCTTGGTCGGCAATGTCGCCGACAACCAGTTCGGCCTCTGCGGGCACGGCCCAATCGAAGCCGGTGCTCAGGCGATCGACGACGACGACCTCTTCGCCCTGGTCCAGCAGTTTCCAGACCATGTGGCTGCCGATATAACCGGCCCCGCCCGTCACCATCACCGCCATGCAATATCCTTTCCATTGTCATCGACAAATTTGCCGATCTGCGTTTTAGCGATTTTTCCCGTTTTTGCCAGAACAGGCCCGTTCACACTCGCAGACAGCGCCGACACACTTTAAGACACGCATCGGAACATTCCGAAAACCGGTATCCACTTTTCGGTCCGATGCTCTAGAAGTATCGATTATCCTAAAAGCCAAGTGCATCCGAACCCACCGCATTTCATGACCGGAAAACCTGAAATCCCGATGACATTGATCATCCCGGTGCATGACCGCCAGGGCGCGCTCGACCGCGCGCTGCAAAGCGTGGCCGCACAAGAGGTTGTGCCGGCCGAGGTCATCGTGGTCGATGACGCTTCCGAAACACCGATGCTCATCCGGCCTGAATTCACGCGCCAATTGCGGCTGCGCCTCATTCGGCATGACAAGAACAAGGGGGCGGCGGGCGCGCGCAACACGGGTTTGGCGGCCAGCACTACCGAATGGATAACCTTTCTCGACAGCGATGACGCTCTTCTGCCCGACACGCTCGGCCGCCGCTGGGCGCTCGTGCAGGAAGACCAGCAGCAGCGCCCGAACGACACAGCCATCTATGGCTGCGGCTGGATCGACTGCGATGAAGACGGCAAATCGCTGGGTATCAGGCGGCCAAGACCGTCGCATGACCCGCTGGATTTCGCCGCCGGCTGCTGGTTCTCGCCGGGTTCCTGTATCATCCTGAACGGCAGGTGGGCCGTTGAAGCGGCCGGGGGACAGGACGAAACCTTGCGGCGGTTCGAGGACTGCGACTGGTTCCTGGCACTCGCGCTTAAGGGGTTTTTCCTGCAGGTTCTTCCCGTTATCGGCGCGAACATCGAGCGCAAGCGCCAGCAAAATCCCCACCGCATAGAACAGGCAGCTGGCGCCCTCTGCCGCAAATGGGCCGAAAAAGGGCTCGACCGGCTTTTGATGTCGCGCTTGCGAAGCTATATGAGCCTGGAAACTGCGGCGGCACATTTTTTTGCCGGTTCGCGGGTCAAAGCCCTGCTTTGGCTCGCCCGCTCACTTATTGAATGCCCGCGTTTTTCGCTTCAACTTTCCCCGGGATGGGATAGGGAGAAAGTTTAAAGCCGGCGAGAGACGGAATAGGGTTTCCGATGCGACGGATACCCGACATGATAGGATTGACCATGACCGATCTTTATTCCCTGAAAAACAAGCGCGTCTTCGTCGCGGGCCATCGCGGCATGGTCGGATCGGCAATCGTGCGCAGGCTGAAGGACGAGGATTGCGAGATCCTCACGGCAAGCCGCTCGGAGCTCGATTTGCGGGACCAGTCCGGCGTGCGGCGCTGGATCGCCGAACGCAAGCCCGATGCCGTGGTCCTGGCCGCTGCGAAAGTCGGAGGCATTCTCGCCAACGACACCTATCCCGCCGATTTCCTCTACGAAAATCTGGTCATCGAGACGAATGTCATTGAAGCTTCTTTCCGCAGCGAGGTCGGCAAGCTGATCTTCCTCGGCTCGTCCTGCATCTATCCGAAATTCGCGCCGCAGCCGATCCCGGAAGACGCGCTGCTGACCGGACCGCTCGAGGAGACCAACGAATGGTATGCCATCGCCAAGATCGCCGGCCTTAAGCTCTGCCAGGCCTATCGCCGCCAGCATGGTGTCGATTACATCTCGGCGATGCCGACAAACCTCTACGGCCCCGGCGATAATTTCGACCTGGAAAAGAGCCACGTCATCCCGGCTCTGATGCGCAAGGCGCATGAAGCGAAGCTTGCAGGCGAAAAGCAGCTGACGATCTGGGGCTCGGGAACGCCGAAGCGCGAATTCCTCCATGTCGATGACGCCGCCGACGCCATGGTTTCCCTGCTCAAGACCTATTCCGGCGACGGTCATGTGAATGTCGGTTCGGGCGAAGACATCACCATCCTCGAGCTTGCCAAGCTGGTGGCCTCCATCGTCGGTTTCGAGGGCGAAATCCGCAACGACCCGACCAAGCCGGATGGCACGCCACGCAAGCTGATGGACGTTTCGCGCCTGTTCGAGACGGGCTGGCGGCCGAAATACGACCTCAAAACCGGCCTGGAAGACGCCTATGCGTGGTTCCGCGAACATGTCGAGAAGGGCGAAGCGCGGCTCAACGTCGCCTGAGCCGCCCACTCGCTAGAGCGGTTCAGCCCGCCCGGATCAGATCCGAAAGCTCTGACACCTTCTTTGCCAAAAGGGCGGTGTCGGCGCGGGTCTCGACATTGAGCCGCAGCAGCGGCTCGGTGTTGGACGCTCTCAGATTGAAGCGCCAGTCGTCGAACGCCATGCTCAGGCCATCGATGGATTCGACCAGCGGATTCTGAGGCAGGAAACGCTCGGCGATCTTTTCCTGCGACAGTTTCGCGTCGGCCACCGTGAAGTTGATCTCGCCCGAACAGGGAAATGCGGCAATGCGCTGCTCGACCAGTTCGGCAAGCGTGGCACCGCTGGTCGAAAGCTCGACGACGATCGCCAGCCAGGCCAGCATGCCGGAATCGCAGTAGGCGAAATCACGGAAATAGTGGTGCGCGCTCATCTCGCCGCCATAGACGGCGTTTTCCTGACGCATCATGTGCTTGAAGAAAGCGTGGCCCGTCGGGCAGGTCTTGGCCACGCCACCCGCCGCCGTCACCACGTCAATGGTGTTCCATGTCAGGCGCGGATCATAAAGGATCGTCGAGCCGGGAGCCCAGCGCAGCATCGTCTGCGCGATCAGCCCGACCAGATAATAGCCCTCGATGAAGCGGCCATTGTGATCGTAGAGGAAGCAGCGGTCGAAATCGCCATCCCAGGCAATGCCGAGATCGGCGCCATGGTCGATGACCGCCTGGCTGGCGCGCGTGCGCTTTTCCGGCAGCAGCGGGTTTGGAATGCCGTTGGGCAGCGTCGGATCGGGCTCGTGGTCGATCTTGATGAACTCGAATGGCAGATGCTTTTCCAGGAGATCAATGATCGGGCCGGCGCAACCATTGCCGGCGTGGCAGACGATCTTCATCGGCTTCAGCTTCACGCCTTTGACCTGCTGCAACAGCCGCTCGATATAGGCATTGCGATCGAGCAGAGGCTTCAGCGCTCCACGCGAGCCGTAATCTGAAACAGCCGGAATGACCGTGTTCGACAGAACGAGCTTTTCGATGTCATTCAGCGCATTTTCCCGCGTTGCAGCGGTCGCGCCTTCCAGCACCATCTTGAAGCCGTTGTAGTTTTCCGGATTATGGCTGGCCGTGACCATGATGCCGGCGTCGGCGCCCGAGTGCTCGGTGTGAAAATACACCTCTTCCGTGCCGCATTGCCCGACCGGCAGGACGCTCACGCCGCTGTCGAGCAGGCCCTGCGCGAGTGCTGCAGCAAATGCCGGGCTGTCCTGGCGCATGTCGTGCCCGACGACCACGGCAGACGGGTTGCGCAGGCTGGCGACCGCCTGCCCAAAACGGTAGGCGAAGGGAGCGTTGATCTCATCGGGAATTTGTCCGCGAACGTCATAAGCCTTGAAAGGTGATTTCACGTGGTCTCCCCGACTATCCTTCGCATAACGGCCAAATGCGGCCGGCCAGCCGTGTTAGAAAGGAAGCAGGCTTGATGCAACCAGTAATCATGTCTACTGGCTTTGTCGGCCGCATGACTTTGCATAACCTGGCCAACCGAAATGTGATTGTTGCCTTCCCGCGGGGCTCCGGTCGCGCCCTTTCACTTTCCGCCTGTTGAAGGCGGAACTCGGAACTCTCGATGGAGGCTTCGATCCTCAGCATTGTCATGCCCTGCCTGAATGGCATGCCGCACATTCGCGATGCGATCGAGTCGGTGAAGTCGGCCATCCCCACCGGAAATGTCGAGATCGTCGTGGCCGATGGCGGCTCCACAGACGGAACCCTGGAATTTCTGCGCAATGCACCGGTCACGCTGATCGAAGGGCCGGACCGGTCGCTCTATGAGGGCCTGAACAAGGCGATTGCCAGCGCGCGGGGCGAATATCTCGTCTGGCTTAACTCCGACGATCTCCTTCTGGGCGGCATGACCGAGCTTTGGCGCAAGACACAGGAAAGCCTTGCCGACATCGGTACAGGAGAGGCCGAGATCGCGGTCGACGGCAAGCCGAACTGGAAGAGCGATCATCACGCCCGCGAGATGAGCACCGCATCGCTGCTGTTTGCCGTGCCAACCATCAACAGCCGGATCATCAGCACCGGACTTCTGCGCGAAGCCGGGCCGTTTCGCTGCGATATCGGCCTGGGCGCCGACCGCGACATGATGCTGAAGCTGTTTGGCCTGTCGCGGAAGCGGATATTCCTGAATTCGGCCGTCTATCGCTACAATTCGCACAGCGGATCAAGAACGATGGGAGCGACATGGAAGTCCTATCGGGATGTCCACGACGCCAATCTGCAGATGGTGCGGGTGCTGCACGAGGAGATGACCGGAAACGGCGACCGCGAGCTGATTGCGGCGTTCGAACTGGTTTCGACGATTGCCCGCGCCCGCGCCGAATTCTTCAATGGGGCGCCTGCAGCTTCACTTGGCAGCGTTCTCAGGGCTTTTCGCAATCACCCCTCGCCTCGCACATGGCTCAGAGGCAAATCATTCTATCTCGATAATCGGGGGCGCGGTTCCGGCTGGTAAAGCGGGCAACTTCGCCCACAGCAAACGGGAATCAGATTTGCCATCACCAACGCGTCCAGTATAGGTGAGCCCGCAAGACTTCGGCCGGTAAGGAGAAATAGCAGTTCATGTTTTTGCCAGTAATCATGGCCGGCGGTTCCGGCTCGAGACTTTGGCCACTGTCGCGTCACCTCTATCCCAAGCAGTTCCTTGCTCTTACCGGCGAACGGACGCTGCTGCAGGACACGGTGATCCGGCTTGAAGGCCTGGGCGCTGAGAGCCCGCTGCTCATATGCAACGAGGAGCATCGCTTTCTGGCCGCCGACCAGATGCGCGTGATCGACAAGGAGCAGGCCACGATCCTGCTGGAGCCGGTGGGCCGCAATACGGCACCCGCGATAGCGCTTGCCGCATTGCTGGCGACGCGCCAGGGGCAGGACCCGCTTCTGCTGGTGCTGGCCGCCGACCACTTCATCCAGGATGTCGCGCGCTTTCAGGACGCCATCCGGGCGGCCGTGCCGCTGGCCGAACAAGGCAAGCTGGTGACTTTCGGCATCGTGCCCAGCCGTCCCGAGACCGGCTACGGCTACATCAAGCGCGGCGGCGAAATCGGCGCGGGCTTCGCCGTGAGCCGCTTCGAGGAGAAGCCCGACCGGGAAACCGCAGAGGGTTATCTGGCGACGGGCGAGTATTACTGGAACAGCGGTATCTTCATGTTCCGCGCCAGCCGGTATCTGGAGGAACTCAAGCGCCATAATCCGGAAATGGTCGCGGCCTGCGATCGCGCGATATCGAACACGCAGACGGACATGCACTTCGTGCGCATCGACGCGGAAGCCTTCAAGGCATGCCCGGCCGACTCCATCGACTATGCCGTCATGGAGAAAACCTCGGATGCAGTCGTGGTGCCGCTTGATGCGCGCTGGAGCGATATCGGCTCCTGGTCGGCCCTGTGGGAAGTGCAGGCGCAGAATGCGGAAGGCAACGCATTCCGCGGCGACGTCATCTCCATCGGCAGCACGAACAATCTAGTCCACGCCGAGGGGCGCCTGGTTGCCGTGATCGGCGTCGAGGATCTTATCGTCGTCGAGACCAAGGACGCGGTGTTGATCGCCCACAAGGATCAGGTCCAGAAGGTCAAGGACGTGGTCGAGCAGATCAAGTCCGACGGCCGTCACGAACATCTCAACCATCGCCAGGTCTATCGGCCATGGGGCCACTACGATTCGATCGATTTCGGCGAGCGCGACCAGGTCAAGCGCATCACGGTCAAGCCCGGCGCCAAGCTTTCGGTCCAGATGCACCACCACCGCGCCGAACACTGGATCGTCGTGCGGGGAACGGCCAAGGTCCACAAGGGCAAGGAGACGATCCTGCTCACGGAGAACCAGTCGACCTATATTCCTCTCGGCGAAATCCACGCTCTGGAAAATCCCGGCAAGATCGACCTCGAATTGATCGAGGTGCAGTCGGGCTCCTATCTGGGTGAAGACGACATCGTCCGCTTCGAGGACAGATACGGCCGGTCGTAAGCACCGGCCTGGCGAATGGGGGAAGAACATTTCGAGCGAAAGCACTGCTGTCGCTCGAAACCAGCGCTTCCCACTTCGTCTGCATGCGCCTTTCACCCTGATTTTGTTGATTAATTACTTCCGTCATCCAGCCTCGGCCAAGTGACCGTTTCCGTTGACGGAACAAAAACGGGGCGTCTTTTTCCCCGTCTTTCGTGCACGGCCGATACTTCGGGTCTCAACAATCGGGACCCTCGCCATGGAAAGTCGCAATCTCAATCTTCCGCTTCTGATGCCATCCCAGGCGCAGAAGCACGTTACCCACAACGAGGCGCTGACCGCGCTCGACGCCATCGTGCAGCTGGCGGTCGCGGACCGGAACCGCACTTCACCGCCAGGCTCGCCGGCGGACGGTGCCCGCCACATCGTGGCATCCGGCGCTACGGGCGAGTGGGCCGGCCATGCCGGGCAGATCGCCTGCTTTCTCGACGGCGGCTGGCGGTTCTTCGTCCCGCGGGACGGCTGGCTGGCCTGGCTGACCGACGAGGCGAAGCTGATGGTGCGAAAGGGCGGGGCGTGGCAAAGCGTCGTCGAGAATTTCCTGTCGCTCGGCGTCAACGCGACGGCCGACACGACGAACCGGCTTGCAATCGCCAGCGCCGCATCGCTGTTCAGCCATGAGGGCAGCGACCACCAGCTCACGATCAACAAGGCCAATGCTGGCGCGCGTGCCACGCTGATGCTTCAGGCGGCCTATTCCGGCCGCGCCGAAATCGGCCTGATCGGCAACAACGACCTGCTGTTCAAGGTCAGTGCCGACGGAAGCACCTTCGTGGAAGCGGTCCGCATCAACAATGCGACGGGCGACACTTGCCTGCGCAGCCTGAATTCCGGCCCGCTGGGGGGATTGCGCAACGCCATCATCAACGGCCGCGGCACAATCAATCAGCGCGGTTTTGCCGGCGGCGCGCTCACCGGCTATGGCTACGACCGCTGGAAAGCGGAAGGCACCGGCTGTTCGGTCACTGTCGCAGCCGGACGCTTTTCACTCATCGGGGCGATCAGCCAGACCATCGAGAAATCCGGCCTGCCCGGTTCGGTCGTTACGGTTTCGGTCGACTCGCCCAGCCGGAACCTGACCGTGACGCTCGGCACGCAGACAGGCACCATCCCGTCCGGTACCGGCCGCCGCCACACCACCTTCACGCTCGGCAGTGGAGAGGCCGACGACCTGAAGCTCACCATCTCGGCGGGTCTGGAAACCACATTCGCCGACGTCCAGGTTGAACATGGGCCATGGCCGACGCCGTTCGAAACCCGCCCTGCGGCGCTGGAGGAAATGCTGTGCAGGCGCTATTTCGAGGTCGCTTACGCGCTCTTCAGCGGAGCGGTGGTCAGCGGCAGCGGCTTCCGTACAATCGCGCCCTACACCGTTGCGAAGCGGGTCGTGCCGACAACAACCATCCAGGAGATCGAATTGTCCTTGAACGCGCCCACAACGGTCTCCTCCTATACCTTCAGCGGCTTCGGCCGGATCACCGGCGCGCATGTATACTTCGTCTCCTCGGCAACGAGCGCCTCAGCAAATGTGCAATTGAAGATATTTGCCAGCGCCGAGTTCTGACCCAATCATCCGCTCACAAATCAACCGCCTGCGTGCGACCGGACGCGGGCGGGACGATGGCTGCGTCCGGCTACCATTGTTTAGTAATGATGTCCTCAGGTGACAGTTGAAGTAATCTTTCTGTCAGCTAATTTCGATATGCGGCATCTTCTTTTGATTTCATACGGATCGTGTATTACTGCGACCAGCGGTAGAGTTCGGCGAACGGATCGCCTTTTTGGCAAGCATCTATCATCGGGGAACTATGCGAAAAGTCGACGGCATGGAGGAGGCCAAGGGGACCTTTTGGAAGGCCACCTTGTCGCTCGCATTGTTCAGCTGCGTCATCAACCTGCTGATGCTGAGCGGCCCGCTCTTCATGCTGCAGATCTACGATCGCGTGCTTTCGAGCGGAAGCGTGCCAACGCTCGTTGCTCTCACCATCCTCATCTGTGCGCTGTTCGCCTTCATGGCGCTGATAGACGCAGTGCGCGCGCGCGTCTTCTCGCGCATAGGCGAGCGGATGGAAGAGGTGCTCCAGGCGCCCACCTTCCTGGCTGTCGTGCGCCGGACCTGGCGCTCGCCTGACAAGGCCGGCGCTCAGCCGCTGCGCGACCTCGACACCGTGCGCAGCTACCTTTCCAGCGCGGGGCCGGCAGCCTTTTTCGATGTGCCATGGGTTCCGGTGTACATCGCGGCCATTTATATTTTCCATCCGGTGATGGGCACCTTCGCGCTCGCTGCCGCCATCGTTCTTGTCGTGTTGGCGGTGCTGACCGAACTCCTGACCAGCAAGCGGCAGATGTCTGCGGCAACGGCTTCCGAAGACGCTCATCGCTTTGCCGAGGAAGTACGCCGGCAATCCGAGATCGTCACGGTGCTGGGCATGAGCGGAGCGCTGAATGACAGCTGGCTCGTGCAGAAGGCCAAGGCGATGGGACTTCACAGCGCGACGAGCAATCGCGCCACGATGCTGTCGTCGCTTTCGAAATCGCTGCGCCTGCTGTTTCAGTCGGGAATCCTGGCGGTCGGCGCATGGCTGGCCATCAAGCAGCAGATCACGCCCGGCGCGATGGTTGCAGGCTCGATCATCATGTCGCGGGCGCTGGCGCCGATAGACCAGTTGATCGGCCAGTGGCGCATGATGATCGGCGCACGGCGGTCCTGGGCACGCCTCAAGGCACTGCTGAGCGCCGACGCGCAGGCCGGCCATTCGCCGATGGCCCTGCCGAAGCCGGTGGGACGGCTCAGCGTTTCGGGACTTGCCTGCCTTGCTCCGGGAAAACAAAAGCCGCTCGTTTCGCGCGTGCAGTTCTCGCTCGAGCCCGGCGCCGGCCTGGGCATTATTGGGCCCTCCGGTTCGGGCAAGACAACGCTGACCAAGGCCCTGCTCGGCATCTGGCCGCATACCCAGGGAGACGTACGGCTGGACGGCGCCAAATTCGACCAGTGGGACCGCGACACGCTCGGCAGGCATATCGGCTATCTTCCGCAGGACGCCGCCCTGCTGCCGGGAACGCTGGCGCAGAACATTTCCCGTTTCGATCCCGATGCGACTCCCGACAAGATCATCGCCGCAGCCAAGCTTGCCGGCGTTCACGAACTGTCGCTCGGCTTCGAAAATGGCTACGACACCCAGCTCGGCATCGACGGCGTGCAGCTGTCGGCGGGACAGAGGCAGCGTGTCGCCCTGGCAAGGGCCGTCTATGGTGACCCCGCGCTGATCATTCTCGACGAGCCGAATTCCAATCTGGATTCCATCGGCGATGCCGCACTCCACAACGCCATATTGTCGCTGCGCAAGAACGGCACCACCGTCATCGTCGTGGCCCACAGGCCGAGTGCCGTGAATGCGGTGGACCAGCTGCTGTTCATGGCCGACGGCGCGCAGGTCGAGTTCGGACCCAAGGAAGAGGTTCTGAAGAAAGTGACCCGTGTGGCCACACCGCAACCACAGCCTCAGCCCCAACCACAGCCAGCCGCGCAGAACATCTCCAAATTCAGCGTAGGTCCGGTGCGCGTATCATGAGCGTAACGCAAAAATCGCTGCGCATGACGCAGGTCTTCGGCGTTCTCGTCGTCCTCCTCCTCGTCGGAGGCGTTGGCGGCTGGGCTGCGACCACCGATATCGCCGGCGCCGTCATCGCACGCGGCAAGATGTCGGTTCTGAACAATGCCAAGAAGGTGCAGCATCTTGAAGGCGGCATCGTCGCCAAGCTTGCGGTGCGCAACGGCGACCACGTCAATGCCGGCGATCTCCTCATCCGGCTGGACGACACCGAAACAAGGGCCAACCTCGCCATCATCGAATCGCAGAGGGACGAGTTCCTGATCGAGCGTGCGCGCCTGGAAGCAGAGCGTGACATGCGGCCGGCACTGGACCTGCCCGAGAGCCTGGCGGGGGACCAGAACAGCGGCCGGCTGCAGACCATTCTCGAGGGGCAGCAGAAGCTTCTGAAATCGAAGCTGGACGCGCTCACGGGCAAGAAAAAGCAACTTGCCGAGCAGGTCGAGCAGATCGGCGGGCAGATTTCCGGCCTCGAGTCCCAGTTCGCCGCCAAGCAGCGGCAGGTGGAAATTCTCGGCCGCGAGCTGGAATCGCTGCAAACGCTGCGCGCCAAGGGTCTTGTCGAGCAAAGCCGTATCCTGGCACTGGAGCGGCAGGGCGCGATGCTGGATGGCGACATGGGCCAGATCCAGGCCGAGATAGGTCGCTTGCGCGGGACGATCAGCGAAACCAAGCTTCGCATCATCCAGGAAGACGAGGAGTGGCGCAGCGAGGCGCTGACCACGCTGGGCGAGGTCCGCGCCAAGCTGGCGACGCTCGAAGAGCAGCGCACGGCGGCGATCGCCAAGCTGAAGCGGATCGATATCACGGCCCCGCTTTCAGGCTATGTCCACGAGTCGAACGTCTACACCGTTGGCGGCGTGATCGGCTCGGGCGAGCCGTTGATGCTGATCATACCCGAAAGCGACGCGCTTATCGTCAGGGCGCGGGTCGGGCAGCGCGACATCGACAACATCCATATCGGTCAGGAAGTGCGGTTGCGCTTCACCTCGCTCAGCCAGCGCGTCACCCCGGAATTGATGGGTGACGTCACCACCATCGCGCCCGACGTGACCACCGATCAGGCCACCGGCGAGGTCTATTACCCGATCGAAATCACGCTGATCGATGGCGAGATCAAGAAGCTCGAAGGCATCCAGCTGAAGCCCGGCATGCCGGTAGAGGCCTTCATCCAGACCGGGATGCGCACGGCGCTATCCTATCTGACCAAGCCGTTCACCGAGCAGCTGCAGCACGCGTTTCGCGAATAATACCTGATGGCGTGGCTGCGTGTTATGCGCAGGCTGCGCCGTCAGCTATCGGTGCGAAAATGCTTCGAAAGCTTCAGGCCCTGCGCCTGATAGTTCGAGCCGAGATCGGTACCGTAGAGCGCCTGCGGCCGCGACAGCATGTGCTCATAGACGAGGCGGCCTACGATCTGCCCATGTTCAAGGATGAACGGCACCTCGTGGCTGCGCACTTCCAGCACGGCGCGGCTGCCGGTGCCACCGGCCTTCGAATGGCCGAAACCGGGATCGAAGAAACCGGCATAATGGACGCGGAATTCGCCGACCAGCGGATCGAAAGGCGTCATCTCGGCGGCATGGCCAGGCGGCACATGCACGGCCTCGCGGCTGACCAGGATGTAGAATTCATCCGGGTCGAGCACCAGTTCGCCCGCGCCGCGCTTGTAGAGCGGCTCCCAGAAATCATGCGCGTCCTGCGCGGCGCGCTTGTCCACGTCCACCAGCCCGGTGTGATGCTTGCCGCGATAGCCGACCAGCCCATCCTTGTCGCCGTTGAGATCGATGGAAAGCGCAATGCCGCCGCCCGAGATGTTAGGCGTGTCGGAAGCGACCAGCGTCTCGGTGCGGTGCAGCTCCTGCAGCTCCGCTTCCGAAAGCAGCGCATTGCCGGTGCGGAAGCGTATCTGCGACAGGCGCGAACCCGTCCTCACGATGATGGGAAAGGTGCGCGGGCTGACTTCGAGATAGAGCGGCCCGGAATAGCCGGCCGGTATCTTGTCGAACTCCTGGCCGTTGTCGGTCATGACCCGGGTGAAGATGTCGAGCCGGCCCGTCGAGCTTTTCGGGTTTGCCGAGGCCGAGATCGTCGTCGGCAAAGCGAGGCGCTCCAGCAGCGGCACGATGTAGACGCAGCCGGTTTCCAGCACAGCACCGGCGGTCAGGTCGATCTCGTGCAGGCGCAACCGGTCGAGCTTTTCGCTCACCTTGTGGCCTGGACCCGGCAGGAAGCTGGCGCGCACCCGCCAGGCCTTTTCGCCGAGCCTGAGATCGAGGCTGGCCGGTTGGATCTGGTCATTGTCGAGCGGACGCGCAGCAACCAGCGCCCCCGACTGGAAAAGCGCTGCGATGTCCCGATCCGGAAGAATACCCGACTGCCGCAAACTTCTACTCCTGCGATGAAGGGGCGAGGTTTAACGATGTCCGGCATTGACGCAAGAAGGCACGGGGTCTAAAGGACCGTTATCCCGTGGTGATTTGGCCGGTCGGCTTGCAGCCACGTTAAACAAGTCGCTAAAGGGCCGTCTGTGGACCGGCATGCGACTTTTCGCGGCCGGTTTTTTTGTGTTTGGATCAAGGCTATGACGAACAAGAAGCAGAATTGGAAGCCCGCAACGCAACTCGTTCATTCCGGCGTTCTGCGCTCCGGTTTCGGCGAGACGGCCGAGGCAATCTACCTGACGCAGGGCTATGTCTACGACACGGCGGAAGCCGCCGAGGCCCGTTTCAAGGGCGAAGAGCCCGGCTTCATCTATTCGCGCTACGCCAATCCCACTGTCGACATGTTCGAAAAGCGCATGTGCGCCCTTGAAGGCGCTGAAGACGCGCGCGCACTGGCGTCGGGCATGGCCGCCGTCACCGCCGCGGTGCTGTGCAGCCTGAAGGCCGGCGATCATATCGTTGCCGCGCGCGCGCTGTTCGGCTCCTGCCGCTGGGTGGTCGAGACGCTGGCGCCGCGATACGGCATTGAGGCGACGCTGGTTGACGGCACCCAGATCGAGAACTGGGAAAAGGCGGTCCAGCCCAACACCAAGCTGTTCTTCCTGGAAAGCCCGACCAACCCGACGCTGGAAGTGGTCGACATCGCAGCGGTCGCAGCCCTTGCCAATTCGATCGGCGCAAAGCTGGTGGTCGACAATGTTTTCGCCACGCCCCTCTTGCAGAAACCGCTGGAACTCGGCGCGCATATCGTCGTCTATTCGGCCACCAAGCACATTGACGGCCAGGGCCGCTGTCTCGGCGGCGTCATCCTCTCCGACAAGGAGTGGATCGACGAGAATTTGCACGACTATTTCCGCCACACCGGGCCGAGCCTGTCGCCATTCAACGCCTGGACGCTGCTGAAAGGCCTGGAAACGCTGCCACTGCGCGTGCGCCAGCAGAGCGAGAACGCCTCGAAAGTCGCCGATTTCCTCGCCGGCCGGCCGGAAGTTTCGCGCGTCATCTATCCGGGCCGCGCCGACCATCCGCAGGCCGACATCGTCAAGAAGCAGATGAAGGGTGGCTCGACACTGATCTGCCTCGACTTGAAGGGCGGCAAGAAATCGGCCTTCGCCTTCGAGAACGCGCTGGATATCATCCTGATCTCCAACAATCTCGGCGATTCCAAGAGCCTGATCACCCATCCGGCCACGACCACGCACAAGAACCTGACCGACGAGGCGCGCGCTGAGCTCGGCATCGGCGACGGCACGCTGCGCATTTCGCTGGGGCTGGAAGACGCCGATGACCTGCTTGAGGATATCGAAAAGGCGCTGAAGGCGGCGGGGTAACGTCGACGCCATCTTTCCTTCTCCCCGTTTACGGGGAGAAGGTGCCCGAAGGGCGGATGAGGGGCAGTGCCAACGTCGAACACTAACGATCAACGTCGGCGCTGCCCCTCACCCTGCTCCGCCCGGTAAGCCGGGCTTCGCCTTCCCTCTCCCCCTAAACGGGGCGAGGCAAGAGGCGCGCCTTAACGAAACACCCGCCCTGCCAGCACAACGCGCGACAGGGCGGTATAAAACGTCACCGCCGCGAAGACATAGGCGATGACCGCAAACCACGCCGGAAACAGGCAGAAGGCGACGAAGACGGCCAGCGTCTCCGTCGCTTCCGCCAGCCCGGTGGTGAAGAACAGCGACTTTTCTCCCCTCGCCTCGCCTTCCAATTTCCGCTTCTCGGCCATGATCGCGTAGGCGAGGAAGCTGGAGCCGTTGACGTAGAACGACAAGAGCAGCACTGCGCCTGCAACCGCATTCGCTGCTGGATCGGCCAGCACGAAGCCGAGCGGGATCGCGCCGTAGAAGGCAAAATCGAGCACGATATCGAGATAGCCGCCGAGGTCGGTCTTCCCGCGCACCCTCGCCACCGCACCGTCGAGCCCGTCGCCAAGGCGGCTGACGAGCAGAAGGGCAAGGCCGGCCAGGAAATGGCCTTGGGCAATGGCTATCGCCGCGGCGACACCGACGGCAAAGGCGGCGATCGTCACCGCATTGGCCGAGACGCCAGCCTGCGCCAGCCTGCCGCCGATCGCCTCAAGCGCGGGATCGATGCGCTTGCGCGCCCAGCCATCCAGCATATTGGAATCTCCGCCTCCGATTTACCCAATAGACGCGAAACGCCGCCTTGCGGAAATCACAATCGCGCGGTTTATCGCTTAGGGTTGTTGACCTGCCGGCCATGTCGGCGGAGTCTTGTTCGAGTTGGAGTAGCAGACATATGTACAGCGCCATCACGCGCGACATCGAGGTGAGTGTCGAGCCTTTCTATCTGGAGGAACGCTCGGACCCTGCGCAGAGCCGCTTTGTCTGGGGCTACCGCGTGACCATCGCCAACCAGTCGGACGAGTTCGTGCAGCTTCTGTCGCGCTATTGGCACATCACCGACGGTCTCGGGCGCGTGGAGGAAGTGCGCGGCGCAGGCGTCGTCGGCGAGCAGCCGGAATTGAACCCCGGCGACAGCTATCAATACATGTCCGGATGCCCGCTCACCACGCCATCCGGCATCATGGTCGGCCGCTACACCATGCGCAACGCGCGCGACGAAATGTTCGACGTGGATATACCGGCGTTTTCGCTGGATCTGCCGGGGACGAAGCGGACGGTGAATTAGGTTATCCGGGCAGGTTTGCGCTACCCCTCATCCGCCTGCCGGCACTTCTCCCCGTATAGCGACGGGGAGAAGGATGAAGCTCCAACGCTGACGACCCCCTCTCCCCGTCCTTCACGGGGAGAGGGTAAGGGTGAGGGGCGGCGCCGCCCTCAAGCCTCCGTCGAAAACTCCGCCGGCTCGAACTCATACGCCTTCGAGCAGAATTCGCAGTTCACGCGGATGACGCCGTCCTCGACGCTGTCGGTGATCTCCTCGGCGGAAAAGCCGTCGAGGATGCCGCGGATCTTTTCGCGCGAGCAGGAGCATTCGTCGCGTATTTCGATAGGCTCGAAGACGCGCACGCCGTGCTCGTTGAACAGGCGATAGAGCAGCCGCTCGGCCCCGATCGTCGGGTCGAGCAGTTCGGTGTGGTCGACGGTCGCGACCAGCGCCAGCAGTTCCTGCCAGGCATTGTCGGTGACTTCCTGCGCGTCCGCACCCGGGTCGCCGTCGCCGCCGTGAAGATCAGGCATGCGCAGGCGCTCCGGTGCCTTGGGCAGGAACTGCGCCAAGAGCCCACCGGCGCGCCAATGCTCGCGGCGGCCGCCTTCGGCCGGCAGCACGAGCTTGCCGACAGACAGCTTCACGTCGGTCGGGATCTGCTCCGACTGGCGGAAATAGGTTTTCGCAGCCTCTTCCAGCGTCGTGCCGTCGAGCTGGACGATGCCCTGGTAGCGCTGCATATGCGTGCCCTGGTCGATGGTCAGCGCCAGAACGCCGCTGCCGAGCAGCGTCTCGGGCTTGTCTTCGCCGGCATCGAGCAGCGCCTGCAGCCTCTCGGCATCGAAACGCGCATAGGCGCGCAGCGAATGCGGCGTGGTGAAATCGGCGACAAGCATGTCCACAGGCCCGTCGGTGCGGGTCTGCAGGATGAATTTGCCTTCGAACTTCAGCGAGGTGCCGAGCAGAACGGTGACCACCACCGCCTCGGCCAGCAGCCGGGCGACGGGTTCGGGATAGTCGTGCCGCGCCAGTATCCGGTCGAGCAGCGGCCCGAGCTGGACCATGCGACCGCGCACGTCGAGCGGGCCGACCTCGAAAGGTACGACATTGTCATCACCGGCAAAGCCGAATTCGCCAAGCTTGCGTTCCGTGTCAGCCACCAGACCAAATCCCTTTTACAGTCTCCGGACAGGCAAGACTCATCGCCCGGAAACCGCTCGTTCAAACGACAGTTTAATGTGATCTGCCCCAGATAGGCATGCAAGCCTTCAGGATCAAGCTTTCACAGCTTCGCGGCCCTGAGACCGTTTGATAACCCGTCCTGCCGCGTCAGATGACCGGCAGGGTAGAATTAGCAGGCGGTCTCTAAGCGCCGAGGCACCAGGCAAGCACAGCCTTTTGCGCATGCAGGCGATTTTCAGCCTCGTCGAAGACAACCGAGTTCGGCCCGTCGATGACCTCGTCTGTGACTTCCTCGCCGCGATGCGCCGGCAGGCAGTGCATGAACAGGGCGTCGGGCTTGGCGCGCTTCATCAGTGCTTCGTTGACCTGATAAGGCTGGAAGATGTTGTGGCCGCGGGCGCGATGCTCCTGGCCCATCGACACCCAGCAATCGGTGACGATCGCATCGACGCCTTCCACCGCCTGTTCGGGGCTGCGGGTGAAATTGACCGTGCCGCCATTGCCTTTGGCCCAGTCGACATATTTCTGCTCCGGCTCGCTGCCTTCCGGCACCGCGACATTGAGGTTGAAGCGGAAGCGTGCAGAGGCTTCCAGCAGCGAATGCAGCACATTGTTGCCGTCGCCGACCCAGGCCACCGTCTTGCCGGCGACCGGGCCGCGATGTTCCTCGATGGTCATCACATCGGCCATGAGCTGGCACGGGTGGGTGTCGTCGGTCAGACCGTTGATGACCGGAATCGTTGCATTCTCGGTGAGTTCGAGAAGGCGTTCATGCGAGGTGGTGCGGATCATGATCGCGTCGACATAGCGCGACAGCACCTTGGCGGTGTCGGCGATGGTCTCGGAGCGGCCGAGCTGCATTTCGGTGCCGGTGAGCATGATCGTCTCGCCGCCGAGTTGGCGCATGCCGACATCGAAGGAAACGCGCGTGCGGGTTGACGGCTTGTCGAAGATCATCGCCAGAACCTTGCCTTCCAGCGGTCGCGAGCGCTCGCCGGCCTTCAGGCGTCCCTTGCGCGCGACGGCATCGTCGAGAATGCCGCGCAGCGTCGTTTCGGAAACGGCGGAAAGATCGGTGAAGTGGCGGATACCACTGGTCATAGCAAACCCCGGAGGTGTTGTTTCAGCTCATGCGGCGGCTTCGGACAAGCCCTTGGCGGCAGCGCGGATGCGCGACAGCGCTTCGCGGATCTCATCGTCCGTAACGGTCAATGGCGGCAGCAGGCGCACGACGTTGTCGCCCGCAGGCACCGCCAGCATTTCTTCCTGTCGCAGCGCGCCGTTGACTGCGGTGTTTGGCACTTTGCATTTCAGGCCGAGCATCAGCCCGGTGCCGCGCACGCTTTCGATGATTTCGGGAAATTCGTCGGAGATCGCGGCCAGCCCCTGCTTCATCAGCAGCGCCTTGCGCTTGACCTCGTCGAGGAAGCCGTCTTCCAGCACCACGTCGAGCACGGCATTGCCGACCGCCATGGCGAGCGGGTTGCCGCCGAAGGTGGTGCCGTGGACGCCGGCCGTCATGCCGACAGCCGCTTCGTCGGTGGCAAGGCAGGCGCCGACGGGGAAGCCGCCGCCGATGCCCTTGGCGATTGCCATCAGGTCCGGCGTCACGCCGGTCCATTCATAGGCAAACAGCTTGCCGGTGCGGCCGATGCCGCATTGCACTTCGTCGAAAATCAGCAGCAGGCCGTGCTGGTCGCAAAGCTCGCGCAGGCGCTTCAGAAACGCCGTCGGCACTTCGCGAATGCCGCCCTCGCCCTGGATCGGCTCGATCAGGATCGCCGCCGTCTCCGGCGTGATCGCCTTCTCGACCGCTGCGATATCGCCAAACGGAACCTGGTCGAAACCGTCGACCTTGGGACCAAAGCCTTCGAGGTATTTTTCCTGGCCGCCGGCAGCGATGGTTGCCAGCGTGCGGCCGTGGAAAGCGCCCTCGAAGGTGATGGTGCGGAACTTTTCCGGGTGGCCGCTGACATATTGATAGCGCCGCGCCGTCTTGATGGCGCATTCCAGCGCCTCCGCGCCCGAATTGGTGAAGAACACCTTGTCGGCGAAGGTCGCTGCGACCAGCCGCTCGCCAAGGCGGCGCTGGCCCGGAATCTCATAAAGGTTCGAGGTGTGCCACAGCTTGCCGGCCTGCTCGGTGAGAGCGGCGACGAGCTGGGGGTGGCCATGGCCGAGCGAATTCACGGCGATGCCGCCGGCAAAATCGAGGAAGCGTCGGCCGTCATCCGCAACCAGCCAGGTGCCCTCGCCCCTGTCGAAAGCCAGGGGTGCACGTGCGAAAGTCTCGTAAAGCGCCGAACCGCTCATTATATGCGTCTCCGGGACCGGAAAACCAAAAAAGCCGCCTCAAGCGGCGGCCTTAACGGGCATATTTCGTTTCCGGTCACAAAGTCAACGAAAACGTCGCGCAGAAGCGCGCGGCGGACAACTTGGCCCAATAAGCCACCTTTATTGCGGCAAGTTGTTGAAAACCCAAAAAACCGATTCGTGTGGCACCCCGGACTCTTGTCACCGAGTCAGCCGATAAGGTAGTTTGAAGTCTAGAAATAACCAGATTTGGTGCGGCAAACCCAATCACCCGAATATATGTGGTGTCACCCCGAGCATTTGTCGGGACGGGAATGGATTCCGGGAGGTCGCACGCACAAGCAGGAGCATGCTCTCATGAACTGGACTGACGAGCGAGTGGAAACCCTCCGCAAATTGTGGGCCGAAGGCCTGAGCGCCAGCCAGATCGCCGCCCAGCTTGGCGGCGTCAGCCGCAATGCCGTCATCGGCAAGGTCCACCGCCTGAAGCTTTCGAGCCGCGGCCGCTCGACGGCAGCGCCGGCCCGCCAGAAAAAGACGGTGCACGCGTCGACCGGCGTCAAGACCGCGCCGCGCGCCACGACCACCACGCGCACAGTGACGACCTCGATCGGCGCAACCGCGCTGCAGACGCAGTTCGATGCCGAGCCGGTGGCTCGCCACTATCTGCGCCCCGTCGAAAATGTGGTCGTCCCGATCTCGCGGCATCTTCAGCTCGTCGAGCTCAACGAGCGCACCTGCAAGTGGCCGAATGGCGACCCGCTGACGGAAGAATTCCACTTCTGCGGCAACGACGCTGCCGAGAGCGGCCCCTATTGCAAGTACCACTCGAAGATCGCTTTCCAGCCGGCATCGGAGCGGCGCAGAAGCCGCTGATAGTGAATAGTGAATAGTGAATAGTGAATAGTGAATAGTGAATAGAAAGCAGTGCGACGGTTCGCGAAGCGCAATCGCCTAATCTACTCTCTACTCGCTATTCTCTTTCCCCCTTCATCACAGCCAGCCGTTCTTGCGGAACCGCCAGTAAAGGAAGGCGCAAGTGGCGGCGATTGCCGTCAGCACCATCGGATAGCCGTATTCCATCCTCAGCTCGGGCATGTCGCTGAAATTCATGCCGTAGATGCCTGCGAGCGCCGTCGGCACCGCCAGAATGGCGGCCCATGAGGCGAGTTTCTTGGAGATCGCCGTTTCCTGGCTCTGCCCGACCAGAAGGCTCGCCTCGAAGGCGAACGCCAGCACCTCGCGCAGACTGTCGATCTTCTCCTGCACGGTGCGGATGTGATCGGTCACGTCGCGGAACAGCGGGTGCATTGCGGCATGGATTTGCGGCAGGTCCGCGCTTGTCAGCCGCCTGCAGACCTCGACCAGTGGAAGGGCGGCGTTGCGCAGCCGCAGAAGATCGCGTCTGAGCATGTAGAGCCGTTCGATCTCGGCGGCGAGCATCGGCTTGAGCAGAACCTTGTCCTCGATCTCCTCGACCTCGTCCTCGATCTGCTCCAGCACCGGCATGTAGTTGTCGACGATGAAATCGAGGATGGCGTAGAGGACGAAGTCCTCGCCCTTGGCCAGCGAATGCGGACAGCTTTCCCAATGCTGGCGAACGGTGGCGTAGGAGGTCGACGGGCCGTGCCGGACGCTGACGATATAGCCCTTGCCGACGAACAGATGCGTTTCGCCGAAGGTGACGCGACGGTCGATCAGTTGCGCCGTGCGGGCAACGATGAACAGCGCATCGCCATATTGCTCGATCTTAGGCCGCTGGTGCGGATGCTCGGCATCCTCGATCGCCAACGCATGAAGATTGAACTGCGCCTGTACGCGCAGCAGGAGTTCACGGCTGGGCTCGAGAAGGCCTATCCAGACGACATGGCCTTCCTTGCCAGCCCACTCGCCGGCTTCCTCGACCGGAATATCGGCAACGCGCTTGCCTGCGGCATAGACGCTCGAGGCAACGATCCCGGCTTCCGCCGGAGCGGGCGCGAATTTGCGGACATGATCCATCACCACCTCCCGAAGGCAGAACCTTCACTGCGTGATGAATGCGCAGGTCAGCCAGTCTAGCGCAATTTTGCGGAAAGTTCGAGGATGCGGACCCCGCTCACTTCGCCGAGATTTCCACCGGCAGCACGACCTTGTCGGTCTTGTCTTCCTTGGGACGGTCGATCGGCATCTGGTCGCCGGTGACGACGTAATAGATCGTCTCGGCGATGTTGGTGGCGTGGTCGCCGATGCGCTCGATGTTCTTGGCGCAGAACAGGAGATGCGTGCAGGGTGTGATGTTGCGCGGGTCTTCCATCATGTAGGTCAGGAGCTCGCGGAACAGCGACGTGTACATGGCGTCGATCTGATTGTCGCGGGCGCGCACGAATTCGATGCGCTCGACCGAGCGCGAGGCATAGACGTCCAGCACTTCCTTGAGCTGCGTCAGTGCCAGTTCGGCCAGCGCCTGCAGGCCGCGAAACAGGCTTACGGGCTGGCGGCCTTCCGAAACCGCCACCACGCGCTTGGCGACGTTCTTGCCGAGATCGCCGACGCGCTCGAGATCGGCTGAAATGCGGATCGCGCCGATGATTTCGCGCAAATCCCCGGCCACTGGTTGGCGCTTGGCGATAAGCACGATCGACTTGTCGTCGATCTCGCGCTGGGCTTCGTCGAGGATGGTGTCGTCGGCGATGACCTTCTTGGCCAGTGCCAGATCCGCATTGACGAGTGCCGCGATCGCCTGATCGACAAGGCGCTCGGCCTGGCCGCCCATCGCCGCAACCTTGCGGGTCAGGTATTTCAGCTCGTCGTCATAGGCACTGACAATGTGGTGCGACTGCATGAAGGTCCATCTCTCTTCGGAACCGGCAAATCACGATCCCTGAATCCATGCATATAGGCTAACGACATGACGGAAAAAAGAAAGCTTGGATTGGCGGCACGCTGACGCCACAATTCGGGCTGATAGCGCCTGCGCGAGGGGTCCGGAAACATCGTCTCCAACGAGCAGCGGTTATTATTTTAGCCGGCGCGCAAAGTGGTCTAGCGTTCCCGTGACGTCCATCCTCTTGACTGCAAAAGGCCGCGCGGTGTTCCACGGCACGATCACAAAGCTCCTTTCCTCCTGGAAGAACCGCGCGCAAGTTCACACGGCGCTGCACCTTCTCAACGCGCGCGGCATAGCCGTCGTCGGCGTGGCCTGCGTCGTCGGAGCGCTGGCGGCGGTGACTGTCACGGCGATGAGCTGGATCGTTCAGGAAATGCACTGGCTGCTTTTCGGGCTGGAGCGCGGCGCGCGGCTGTCGGCCATGTTTTCGCTGTCCAGCTCTTCCCAGGCGCTGGTGCCGATCATGGGCGGCGTGCTGCTCGGGCTGACGATCGCCTATCTCCGCCGCCGGCAATATCGCACGCCGATCGATCCGATCGAGGCCAATGCGCTCTATGGCGGAAGGCTGTCGGCCACGGACACCGCCATCGTCGCCGTGCAGACGATCATCTCGAGCGGCTTCGGCGCGTCGGTCGGGCTTGAGGCGGCCTATACCCAGAGCGGTTCGGGGCTGGCGTCCCGGCTGGCCCGCATTCTGCGGCTGCGCCGCAATGACGTCAGGATACTGGTGGGATGCGGCGCGGGCGGCGCTATTGCCGCTGCCTTCGGCGCGCCGTTGACCGGCGCGTTCTACGGTTTCGAGCTTATCATCGGTGTCTATTCCGTCGCCAATGTCGCGCCGGTGATGGCAGCCGCCGTCACCGCCTCGCTGACGGCGAGCTATCTCGGCGGCGCGCAATTTCCCATCGAAGTCGGCCCCGTGCCGGCGATGACGGCCATGCAGTATCTGCCCTATCTGCTGCTGGGCTTTCTGGCGGGTGCTGCGTCTATCGCCATCATGCAACTTGTGACGGTCGTGGAGAAGGGTTTTTCACGGCTATCCATCGACGCAGCACTGCGTCCGGCGATCGGCGGGTGCCTGATCGGCGCACTGGCCCTGATCACGCCTCAGGTGCTTTCGAGCGGCCATGGCGCGCTGCATCGCGAACTGGCGATGAATTACGGCCTCTATGTCGTCGCCGAACTCTTCGTCCTCAAGCTGATCGCATCTGCCGTATCGCTGGGCTCGGGGTTTCGCGGCGGCCTGTTCTTCGCTTCGCTGTTCCTCGGCGCGCTGCTCGGCAAGATCTTTGCCGAGGCGATGATTTTCCTGCTCCCGCAAACCGGGGTCGATCCGATGATCGCGGCCGTCGTCGGCATGACCTCGCTCGCCGTCGGCGTCGTCGGGGCACCGTTGACCATGACATTCCTGGCGCTGGAATCCAGCGGCAACCTCGCGCTCACCGGCGTTGTTCTCGGGGCATCGATCGTTTCGGCGGTGCTGGTGCGGGAGACCTTCGGCTACTCCTTCTCGACCTGGCGGTTCCATCTGCGCGGCGAGACGATCCGAAGCGCCCATGACGTGAGCTGGACGCGCAACCTGACCGTCGAGCGCATGATGCGCGAGGACGTTCGCACCTTGCCCGACACAACCACGATCGAGGAATTCCGCAAGCAGGTCCCGCTGGGTGCGGCACAGCGCGTGATCGTCACCGACGCCGACAAGAAATATGCCGGGATGCTGCTTGTCGCCGAAGTCTACGGCCTCGATGCAAGCGTTGAAGCGGAAACCCAATCCATTCGCACGCTGGCGAAATATCAGGACACGCTTCTGGTGCCGTCCATGAACGTCAAGGCGGCGGCGGATATCTTTGCCCGGTCGGGCAGCGAGGAATTACCGGTCGTCGACAACTTCGCCAACCGCCGGGTGGTCGGGCTTTTGACCGAGGCCCACCTGCTGCGCCGCTATGCCGAGGAACTGGACAAGGCGCGCAAGGATCTTTCAGGCGAAAGCTGAGCGGACTTGGCAAAGCTCGCCCGCGCCCTAACTTTCAAACAGGACAGAAATCGATAAGATTTGAAACAAAAAACTTTGCCTGGCGACACCGCAATAGTTCTAAATTACCGATTTACATCGTTAGATTCATAGATATAGCTATTGATACTCATGTTGCGGACAGGCAATCGCACCGAGGAACGGCAATGCTGAATGCACACAGCGAATTGCTCGACTTCATCGAGCGGGCAGAGAGACACCCCTCGATGTCTCTCCTCGTCGACGACTTTTCCCAGGTCATCGACCGGCAGGGCTTCAACGCTTTCATCATGACCGGCCTGCCTTCGGCCGGCATCGACGTCGAGCCGATGGTCATCGCCAACCATTGGCCGGAAGCCTGGTCCGATCGTTACAGGGAGCAGGTGTATTTTCCCGACGATCCGGTCTCGAAATGGTCGATCACCAAAGACCGGCCTTTCCATTGGCGGGAAGCCTGGAACGCGTTTCCCGTCAGCAAGCGCGTCCAGCAGCTGAACGGCGAGGCCGCTGCTTTTGGCCTGGTCGACGGCATCGCCTTCCCGCTGCGAACCGCCAGAAGGTGGCAGGCGGTCGTGTCGCTTGCCAGCCACCACAGGATGGACATCGACAAGAAGGACGAAGGCCTGCTCTACTGCGCCGCCGTCTATTTCCAGATGGCCGCAAATGACCTGGCGTCCCAGAAGGCCCCTCCGCCTCCGACCTTGAGCGACAGGGAGCAGGAAATCCTGAAATGGGCTGCGGCCGGCAAGACCGCCTGGGAGATATCGACCATCCTCAATATTTCCGAGGCGACGACGCGCACCCACCAGCGGCATATCAATGCAAAGCTGGATACCGCCAACACAACCCAGGCGGTCATGGAAGCAATCAGGCAACACATTATTCACGTGTAGATTGCCGGTCAATCATCGATTCCGACGATAGCTGACAGGCCCGTTACGGTTCATCCTTCTGCGAGAATCAACCGCAGGGGGTAGTAGCCGTGCAAATCCACGTCGTGAATGCCGCAAACCGTCACCTCTATACCGCCGAACTCGAAGACTTCTTTCGTGCCCGTCACGCCATCTATGTCGAAGAAAAGCAATGGCGCGAGGACGACGGGAGCGGCATGGAAATCGACCAGTTCGACACCGATGAAGCCACCTACATGATCGGGATCGTTGACGACCAGGTCATGACCGGAACCCGGCTTCTGCCGACGACCGAACCGCATATGCTGAGCGAGGTGTTTCCGCACAGCTGCAACTTCACCGGCGTCCCGCGGCAACCGGACGTCGCCGAATGGACGCGCGGCTTCATCGTGCCTTCCTTCCGCGAAAAGGGCCACGGCCCGATCAAGGGCCAGTTCTGCGGAACGGTCATGGAATACTGCCTGAACGAAGGCATCACCCGCATCGGCGGTATTCAGGACCTGTATTGGCTGCCGCTGTGGAAGCGGTTCGGCTGGACGGTGCGACAGATCGGAAATCCTATTCTGATCGACGACCGCTGGTGTGTCGCCGCCTATTTCGACGTCACGCAGGAAGCACGCGACCGCGCGCTCGCCAGGGGCAATCTCGACCATTCCATTCTGGTGCATCGCGGCCCCTACGAGCCGTTCATGCAGCAGTTCAGCTCGAGCCGGACAGGAGGCGCTCGTGCAGCTTAAAATGGGACAACACGAACACGGGGGGCACCCGGTGCGGCACCGGAACGGATCTCGGGCAGCACTCGCCAACACCGGGTACAACGACGATCTGGCGGTGCCCGAAATGCCCCGCAAGGAATATTTCGCTCAGTTCGTGAGCGAACTACGAAAGGAGATGCAAGCAGCCCGCGCAGAGGAGGCGCGGCTGCTTCAGGCGGACAAGGCGCATATTTCCGGAGGCGGCAGCCTCCGGAAAACGCCGAGCGGAACCGACTACATCCTGTGGGGCAGGATCGGCACAGGCGGTGTGCCAGATCTGCTCAACCGTATCGACGACGACATAGAAAGGTGCCGCGAGCCGGTCATCATTACCGGCACGGCCTTCTCCACCCGATACCGGTTCAGCCGCTGGCTTCTGCGCAACGGTCACATCGCGCGAGCCGATCTCGGCGAAGATGGTTTGGTGGTCGCGAAATCGGCTTAGCCGAGCAAGGAATAGATCGCGTCTTGCGCACCCTTGTACGCGCGTCGCGATAAACAGGTTCGGCCTCCCCGGACATACCGCTCGTCCGGCGGCGGATGTCATTCCGCCGCCGGAAAATGCACCGTGAAGGCCGCACCCTCGCCCAGCTTCGAGCGGATCGACAGGCGGGCGTTGTGACGTGTCAGGATATGCTTGACGATGGAAAGGCCGAGGCCCGTGCCTTTCTGCGAACGGCTGGTTTCCACATCCACCCGGTAGAAACGCTCGGTCACGCGCGGAATGTGCTCTTCGGGAATGCCGGGACCGAAATCCCGTATCGTAACCGTAGTTTCACGCTCGGCATTCGTGTCCGGGCCGGCGATCGAGACGACGACACGGCCGCCCGACGCGCCATACTTGCACGCGTTTTCCAGCAGGTTCTCGAAGACCTGGAACAGTTCGTCGCGATCGCCCAGCGCCTCGAAAATGCCGGCGGGGAAATCGCGCTCGACGGTGACGCCGGACTCCCTGGCCAGCGGGCTGAGGGAATCGATGACGCTTTCCACCACACCGCGCAGGTCGACTTTAACGCCGGGCCGCAGATGCGACTTCATCTCCAGCCGCGACAGCGACAAAAGGTCGTCAATCAGCCGGGCCATGCGCGCGGTCTGGTTCTGCATGATCTGCAGGAAATGATCGCGTGCCTTGGCGTCGTCGCGCGCCGGGCCGCGTAGCGTCTCCACAAAACCCGAAATGGAAGCCAGCGGCGTACGCAGCTCGTGGCTGGCATTGGCGATGAAATCAGCCCGCATGCGGTCGATGCGGCGCGTCTCGCTCTGGTCCTTGAACACCATGACATAGAGGCCTGTGCCCCTTCCGACGGCAGACGCGGTGACGCGAAAGACGCGTTCGATCGGCACGCGCTCGATGAAGTCGATCTGGCGCGACGCGGCATGGCCGAACAGCACGGCCTGTATCATCTCCTGCATTTCCGGCGCGCGGAATTTCAGCAGCAGCAGGATGCCGGGGCGCAGCGCCCCGAAAGCGTTGACGGCGGCATCATTGGCATGAACGACCGCGCCGGCTCCGTCGAAGACGATCAGCGGGTCGGTGACGGCGGCGGCCAGGTTCTCGCCCGAGAGGCCGCGCGTGCCACCATTGGCGGTCTCCTCGGCCTCGGTGGCGAGCAGCCCCGCCGTGCGGCTGGGCGCAAGGCCCGCCACGACGATCAGCGCGCCCACCACGGCAGCGACCGTCCGGGTGTCGCCGCCTGCCCAGATGTGGACGGCAAGCACGGCTGCGATGGCTGCGGCCAGCATCCAGCGATTCTGGCGAAACCGGTGGGCAACCAGCCGCATCGCGCGGCGTATCCATTGTTCGCGGCCTTGATCGCTCATGCGAAAATCCCGTGATGCCTTGTACTTCGGGGTAAAACTTCACGCTGGACCAGTCTGGCCGCACCCAATAGCATGAAAGGGAAACCAAGAAAGGTTTGTCGAAATGAAAAACGCCGACGACGCGCCTGAGACCGCAGCAGCCAAGGAGACCGCGGGCCTCACACCGTTGAAACTCAAGGTCGGCGACAAGGATCGGCTTTTCGACATCAACAATCCCGAACTGCCCGACTGGATCGACAAGAAGGCCTTGCGTTCGGGCGGGTATCCCTATGACGACAAGATGCCCTCCAAGGACTACGAAGAAACGCTGGAGCGGCTGCAGATCGAACTGGTCAAGCTTCAGGCCTGGATGCAGGCGACAGGCCACAGGGTGCTGACCCTTTTCGAAGGACGCGACGCCGCCGGCAAGGGCGGGACGATCAACGCGGTGCGGGAATACATGAACCCGCGTACTGCCCGCAACGTGGCGCTGACCAAGCCGACCGAAACCGAGCGCGGCCAATGGTATTATCAGCGCTACATTTCGCATTTCCCGACGGCGGGCGAATTCGTCACCTTCGACCGATCCTGGTACAACCGCGCCGGCGTCGAGCCGGTGATGGGCTTCTGCACGCCGGAAGAGCACGAGCATTTTCTGCAGGAGACGCCGCGTTTCGAAAAGCAGATCGTGCGTGAAGGCATCCATTTCTTCAAGTTCTGGCTGGATACGAGCCAGGAGATCCAGCTCAAGCGCTTTCACGATCGCCGCCACAGCCCGCTGACCAACTGGAAGTTCTCACCGATGGATGTCGCCGGCATCAGCAAATGGGATGCCTATACCGAAATGCGCGACCTGATGGTGAAGCGGACCCACACTGCTGAAACGCCGTGGACGATCGTCAAGGCCAACGACAAAAGGCGGCTGCGTATCGCGGTGATCCGCCACATTCTGCTCGCACTGCCCTATACGGGACGCGATCTCGACGTCATCGGCAAGCCTGACAAGAAGATCATCGGCGAAGGGCCGAAGTTCCTGAAGGGTTGAGCGAAAAGCCTACAACGCCGGGCTAGAGACTGTTTGATAACTCGCCCTGCCGAGGCATATGGCGTGGTTTTCGAGAACCGGAGCGGAGCGGACATTTAGGTACGTGAGCACCGGAAGCGCAGAAAACCGCGTCAGATGACCGGCAGGGTAGAGTTAGCAAGCGGTCTCTAACGACGCCGCGCTTCCCGGTGCGGTGTCTTGTGCCAATGGTGCGGGCGCTTCCACAGCTCGTAGACAGAGCACCATGCCGCCAGCGACAGCATCAGCCAGTAGACCGGCGTCATCATGCAGACTTTCCAGAAACCCCGGCTTTCCCGCTCATTGAGCGTCATTCGGCCAAGCACCATGAAGGATGCATAGCCAAGCACCACGGTGGTGGAATCGAACGCCAGCAGGCCCCATTGCCAAATTCGCAGGGGAATGCCGCCGCTGACCTGCACGGTCAGCACCAGGGCCGACAGGATCAGGAACGGGTGCATCAATGCCGACATGACCATGCCGGCAAACAGGATCTGCGCCATGCAGAACGACGCGAAACGCACTTCGCGGGCAAGCCTGACGGGATTGCGCATATGGACAAACCAGGTCTGTATCCAGCCCTTGAACCAGCGTTCAGGTCTGTTTAGCATCGTCCACAATGGTTGGAATTAGCGAGCAGAATCAATGCTGATTGATCCACAGCTATTCGAGCATGTTTGCGTACTTCCAGCGAAAATGTTGCTATAGTGTTGCTACGAGTCGCGCATAGCAACAAACCGGCAGGGAACACCAGCTAGTGAAGAAGAGATTGACCGCCGTAGTCCTTGCATCACTTCAACCGAAGGCGAGCGGCTATTACGTGTCCGACAATCAGCAGACGGGCTTGCGTGTTCGGGTAGCACCATCAGGTATTCTCACCTGGAATCTCGTCTACCGGATAAAGGGTGAGCCGGCTGCAAAGAGTGCTTCGCTCGGTGTGTGCGATCCAAACGGGAAGAATGGGCTCGGGTTGCAAGAAGCTCGCGAAAGGGCTGCCGAAATCATAAAGGCGGCTCGCCAAGGCCGGGACCTCCTGGAAGAAGAAGACGAAGCACGGAAAGCCAAACAAGAGCGGCTTACCGTGAAAGAGCTAATCGGGCGCTACGCCAAACACATCAAGAGCCCTCACCGTAAAGGTGGTGCCCTCCGCACCGCCGATGACATAGAACGTCGGTTGAAGCGGGCATTGCGCACGAAGTTTCACAGCGCCGCCGACGGCCTTCGACGTAGCGATGTAAGTGACCTACTCGAACCTGTTGCAGACGGTCGCCCGCGCGAAGCTGAAAAGCGCAGGCAGGTCATTGGCGCGATGTATCGTTGGGGTCTGGCGAAAGGCTATGTAACGACCGACCCCACAGCCGGCACAGAATCGTATGGCAGGGGTGATCCACGAAACCGAGTGCTGTCGCCTGACGAGATGAAAACCCTCTGGGACTGGATGGATGCCGGAGCTGATGGAATGACGCCCGACTGCATCGCGGTCCTTCGCGTGCAATTATGCACCGGGGCGCGGGTCGGAGAAATCGCCAGCATGGACGCATCCGAGATTGAGGATGACGGCGAACGGCTGCTTTGGACGCTTCCCGCCGAACGCTCCAAGAACAAGAGCGAGCGCGTCACCCCATTGGTCGGGCTTGCCCGGGAAATCATCCTGGAAGCCTACGAAAGGCGTAAACGCGGATCGTTGTTCATAGCTGCCAAATCCGAGCGGGCATTACGTTCAACCGACCTCGGCCATGCGCTCAAAAATCGCGATTTGCCATGCAAGCATTTCACCACCCACGATCTGCGACGTACGGTGGTCAGCGGTATGGACGAAATGGGTATCGCGCTCGATACCATCGCCGCCGTCGTCGGCCATCAACGCGGAACGAAGGACACGCGCACGTTGGTTCAACATTATAGCCGCCCACGCCTTAACGAGCGCGTCGAGGCGGCATTGACGTCTTGGGATGCCCGTTTGCGGGGTGTCATTGAAGGCCTAAAGGAACAGCCGGGCGACAATTTGGTGAGGTTGCACGGATAGTAGATCCGTAGGGATAGGACGGCCATCCGACAAGCCGGTAATGCACCACCGGTTTCCCTGCGGTCCCCAAGGTGCGGTCGCGAAGGTGCTGCGATGGACGAGCAAATAATATTTTGGAGCCGGCAGGAAGCGTGGCCTAGAGATACTCCCATATATGTGTTTTTGGCGCGCGCCGTTCATATTGTGGGAAAGTCCATGTTCCCAACAGAGTGGACTGAAGGTGAGCCGATAACCCCGGAGCCGTACCGGCTGAATTTGGGAATTAACGGCATCACATCGGCCTTGCCCCAGTCCATGGCTAAGCCGTGGCAAAAGGACACCGTTCATCGGCTTATTTTACGCCACCATCCAGAATTCAAAAGACCTCCAACTCGGCATGGAAAGTTTGGACCAGAAAGACTTACGTTCACCGTGGAAGAATGGCAGGCTGCCTATCAAACAGCACAACGTTTGGACGCTGAACGCCTAGTATCGCGCAGGCGATTTGAAGTTGTAGTGCGCGAAATTGCCAATCAGATTGCTGACGGCATACTTAAATACGCATTACGGGATGCTCGGGGAGGCACGATCAGTTCTACCCTCTGCTCGCCGGATTTGTGGAATACTGAGAGCATCTCGCCCCGCTTCTACTGGTGTCAGATGAATAGAGAGAACCCGTTCGGGGTTGCTGTCGGGGGAGATGGATTTCAGTCCATTTTTATCGAACGGGCTAGCCTTGACCGATTTCTTGCCTCGCGAGTGACGGCTCAGAGTTCGAAGCCCGATAGAGGGCCTAAGAAGGCCTATTCGCTTGAGGAAAAGCTATTGCCATACGCCCAAACGATCTACGAGGCTGTGGAGCGCGGAGAAAGCGAACCGCCCACTCGGGATGAGTTTGTCTCGAAATTTCGCGACAAGTTTCCCGATGTTTCGATTCCTGTGGTTCGAAATTTTGTTTGGCCTACAAGGCCGAAAGCTTGGAACCGAAGGGCTGCAAAGGGCAGTTAAGGGTTTCGACCACCAATCTCACCCTTAAGCCACCTGCGCGCCACCCACCGCCACCTTGCGCCACTATCTAAGCCACTGATTACGTGGCGTAATTATGGGAACAGACTCGAACGGCGTATTTTGTCCGCGTAGTCAACAACACACGCGGGTGAACGCAACCATGACCAAGATATCCGTCACCATCCCCGAAGCCGTGCAGATGACCGGCATCGGGCGCTCGTCCCTCTATACCCTCTTTCGCGAAGGTAAGATTCAGCCGCGAAAAAGCGGAAAGCGGACGCTGCTCCTCGTCGAGGACTTGAAGCGGTACGTCGAAAACCTTCCGGCTGCATCGTGAGGTGCAGCCATGACCCTACATAGAAAAACTGCCGCCCCGACTGGCATCGGGAACGGCAGCGGTAATTCGAAAGGTTCTACGCCTCGGATTTATCGCACCACCCTCGAAACTTCAATCTCTGATTATCCGGTTTTCGCAATCGCCGGTCGTTATCGGCTGCCGATTTCAACAGCTCGGGAAGTCTGCCGTATGGCCGGAATCGGAGGGAGGCTCAGATGACAGCTCCCCACGAAACGGCCCTGGACGTGCGGTGTCCTAACGGCGATTCCAATAAGGAAAGCGCGGACGACTATTCCGATGTTGTTACTCGCCTTAATCCCGAGTGGCGCGTCATTGTTTGCAAGGACCAAATCCAATGGGTTTTGCAGCGCATTGATGGAAAGAGGCACGGCAGAACGCGATGGGTCGGTCGGAGCTATCTCCGAGACCGAAATGCGTTGACCCGGGTCTGCCGGACCAATGTGGGCGAAATTGACCCCATTGCCCTACTAGCCCTCGCCGCACTCCCCGAGATGATTGGAGTTCAATCATGAGCAAGCCAAGCTATAGCATCGTTGTGTGCGTTGAGCCCGACGGAACACCCTTCACCGTAAAAGGCCGGGATGCCTGGGCCCTGGTGAATCTGATCGAGGCCGGTGAAAAAGGCTGTACACCCATCACGACGCCTGGGCCTCGTTGGAGCGGCTATGTCCACAAACTGCGCCGTGCCGGCCTGGTGGTCGAGACCATCCATGAAAACCATAGCGGCCCCTTCCCTGGCTCGCATGCCCGATATGTCCTGCGTTCGAAGGTGGTGGTCCTTTCAGAGGAAAGGGCAGCCGCTTGACCCAGCAGCAAATCACGAAGGCGGCTCAATGGCTTGCGGCGGAGATTTCTCCGCCCAAGCATCTCCTGCCGTATCTTCGCCGTCACTTCGATCTGAGCGCCCAAGAGGCCGTCGAAGCGATACGGGAGGCCAATTTGATCCGAGCGGGGGCCCACTGATGCGTGAGTTCTCCAAGATCAGTCCACAGCTTTGGAATTCGAAACGCTTCCGAAAGCTCGACAACGATGATGCCAGATATTTTTATCTCTACCTTCTGTCATGCGAACATCAGACCAGCGCGGGATGCTTCAGGCTCCCCGTCGCTTACGCAGCTAACGACTTGAATTGGGAGACAGATCGAGTGCAAGATTCTTGCGCCATTCTCGGAAAAAGCGACATGATCTTGCATGATGCAGATACGGATGAGGTCTTTATCCGCCGCTGGTTTCGTCATTCGCCGCCGACAAACAAGAAACACGCCGCCGGCATCAGGAGCTATATCGACCGCCTCGAAAGCGAATTCGTGGCAGAAGCTGCCGACGACGAATTTCTGAAGACAGAGTGGGGATTGAAGTTTACAGAGTCACCGAGCTCAAATTAACATGTGCAAGAGAAACCTACTTGGCGAACTCTTTATCGCCATGGTTTTCTTCGCCACGATATTTCATTGCGCGCGCCTTTTGTTCCTCGGTCAATGTGGACCAAAAGCCAGTCATTGGGCGTGGTTTAGCGCAAAAGGGTTCAGGATCCGGCCTCGGGTTATCCCAAAACCAGACGGAGAGCGACTTAAATGATGCGGCTATTGCGTTCATTGTCAGACTCCTTTCCTGTAATACGCCGTTCCATTCCGTGGGGATTCACGCACAAACCCGTAAACATTTTCGTAAAGGTCAACGAGTTTGTCTTCGATGGGTTGCAAGCGAATTTCCTTCTTGCCACGCGCCTGAGCATAATTGGCTGTCGTTTCTAACGCAATCGCAATTCGCATACCTCTTAATGGGCAATCTTGTCGCGGGTCTCCCTCAAGGAACCGAAGCATGATAGCTTGACCCGTCGTTAAAGCTAACGCCAACGCCGATAGCCTGTCATCTGACCAAATAGCTAACTCGAGCCTGTCTGGCTCCTTATGCCTCTTATCGATATCGCGCCAATCGAAATACGGCTTGCCCCAGTCCTCCATGCCATACCAGACTCTCCCGCTCCACTCTGTGATGGATATCTTCCGTTCCAGCACTTCAGACATGGTGGCAGAAGCGTGTTTGTAAGCAGCGTGGCGGCTTTCAATATATTTGGCTTTCGCTGCGGCTAATGTGGATGACAAACGGGAATCTCACAAGATGTTTCACCCCATTTACATATTCATGGGCCGCTCGTCATCCTTTCTTCATATGGTAATTCAGATACCCCTTTGAAAGCCCTTTCCAAGCCCTACCCATAGCCTATCGATACACAGAGACTAGACACAGACGGAGACTAGACCGAGAGGCAGACTGAAGACCAAGACCGCAGACGAAAGACATAGACGCCCTTTTGCAAAGGGCATTATTCCTTTCCCCTGGGCTCGATCTTCGAAAGAATGCTCTCAACCGTCACCGTCTCGGAAGCGTCAACGCTGGCTCCATGCTCTGAAGAGGGACTGTTGGCAATGTCGGCGCTAGAGATGCTCCTCAGCTGCGGGCATCAATAGCTGGTACAATTCACCGTATTTCCGAAACGATTGCAGGTAGTGGACACTGTCTTAGGAGTCGAGTTTGCGATGGCTTGTGACGCCATTGCAGAACGAAACGCGGCAGTTTGCCGAGAAGAACCCGCCTCCGCTTGAATGCATTGGGCCATTTCTACGGTTCCCAGCTTGAAGCCGTAGGTCACACATCGATCTCGAAAGTACGAAGCCTGCGTGTTAGGCGAGGCTGTTGCGAACCACGCCGGAGAACCGGGACGGCCAAGGTACTTCTTGCCGTCAACACCAGTGCACCCAGCAAGGGCACACAGGCCAATCAAAACAAAGCGCTTCACGTAATCCCCTCCCCGCAAACGCACGGATACCGTACGCCCCTAGTCAGGCTCGAACAAGCCAGTTGAACCGCGACCGTGCTGACAGGACGGATCGAGGCGATTTGTTGGGAACGAACCCACCTTTTTTCATGTGACGACGGCGTACAATCGCGCACAGTGGCGCACGCGCGTGAACGGTAAAGTATCATCTAACATATTGAATTTATTGTCTTTTGTTGCCACAGTTGTTGCTATCCAGACGCAATCTGGTAAACTTGTCTTCAAACTGGTTGGAGATGCCAATGCGATTTTCAGAGGCAATGAACGGACAGATTCGAGTGCGCGTGGGGGTCGAAGAAAAGCGAGCGCTCATTACCGCCGCTGCCCGGCGTGGAAAGACCCTGAGCGAATTTCTCCGGGAGGCCGTTAGTGAAACCGCACAGCGGGTGGGTGCGTAGTCATGACCCTTCCATCTTCTCCCCCTATCTCTGCTTCGCAGATCAATGTCGAGCTTGGGCGCGCGCCCGATGCACCCTTCAGCATTACCGGGGCTGAAGAAAGGGCTTTGGCTGGGGTGCCCTCAGGGCCAATCTCATTCTCAGACTTCCTTGCCCTTTTCACATCCGTGGCAGTCGTCGGTTCAAATGCCGCCACGATCACAATTCCCGCAGATTCTCAGGCGGGCGACCTGGCTGTGATGTATGATTTTGCTGTCAGCGGAAATCCCGGCAACGCGCCGCCAACTACAACGCCTTCAGGCTGGACGCTTATAACCAGCAACAATAGTGGCGATTTGCGGGGCAGTATTTTCTACAAAATCCTGACCGGTGGCGACCCCGGCGCTAATGTGACGGGCATGAACGGCGGTGATATCAACCGTAAGGTCATGCGGGTTTTGCGTGGAAGACTTCCCGTTTCTGCGGTTACCACAGGCGGCTGGGATCAAAACATAACCGTCACTGCCAATTCTCCGGGCAACATAAACGTTCCGGCCTCCGGTGGCTCAACGCCCTTGGTTATCCTTGGCTTCGGTGCCTCCCGGGGCACGGTTAGCACGTTCTCGTCATCGCCTGCTTTTGACAGCTCGAACGCTGCCAGCGCCACTCGGACGGGCTACAAGAGTTACAAGGGGACGGCCTCCAATCACACCGTCAGCATGACCCAAGCCGGCGACCGTAACGGGCTTGCAGCCGGCTATTTCCAGATCAGTTTCTAGCGGGGCCAAAATGAACCTCACCGATATTTTCAGCCAGGTCCTTCGAGGGTCACAATCGGCAATTAGGCCTTCTAGCGCAAATGCCCGTTACGGGGACGCTGGTAATTACCTTGCCAGCCCATCGGCAACGGTGGGTACACCGCATCTTCTGGCTGACAACTCGCAGAGTTCAGGCGGTTTGCTCGAAATGCTTCAGGGGTTGGTTGGCGGGCAGGGCGGCGGCGGAGCCTTGCCTCCCAGCGCGGCACCAGGTGCCATTCAGCGCGGCCCGAATGGCAAAAACTATCAGTATGCAGAGACGACGGGAATGGCCGGGGCAACCGGCAACCAAGGCTGGATTCCGGTCAATAATGGCGGAGGTGGAGGCCTTGGCCAGAAACTGGCTGAACTCGGCCCGATCATCGCCATGATGGACCCTATGGGCCGAAACAACACGATGGCCGCTGCAATGATGCAGATGCAACAGGGCAAGAAGAAAGACGCCCGCGATACGGCCAACCAGAATCAGACGGTCGCATGGTTGCAGTCTCAGGGTATGGGTGAGCAGGAAGCGCATTATCTTGCCGCTGACCGTAACGCGTTGCGCTCCTGGTACGGGGAGTGGAAAGCAGGAAACAAGCCAGATTGGGCAATTTCGGAGATATACGATCAAGCCGGCAGACCTCAGAAAGTCATGTACGACAAGCGTGACCCGTCACGCTACAACGTGCTGGGCGGATCGCAGTCAGATACTCTTTCGCCAGAGGCGGAGGCGCAGAAAGTTAGGATTGCGCAGGCAGGTCGAGCCGAAACCAATGTCAGTGTTGGTGCCGAAAAGGGTTTCGACAAAACCGTAGGCGAGGGCTACGGCAAGCGCTTCCTCGACTTGCAGGAGCAAGGATCAACGGCACAGCGGGCGCTCAACTCCCTTGATGTGATGGGAAGCTCTCTTTCCGACCCCGGTTTCTATTCGGGCGCGGGCGGCGACTCGGTGCTGCAACTGAAGCGGTTCGGTGCCTCCCTTGGCATGAACCCCGACGGCATCACCTCCATGGAGCAGTTCAACGCCATGTCGAAACAGGCGGCTTTGGACAGTATGGGCGGCTCGCTCGGCTCCGGCTTCTCGAATGCTGACCGCGATTTCGTAATTGATCAGGTTCCGAATCTTGGGAACACCCCGGAGGGCAACCGCAAGTTGGTCGATATCCAGCGCAAACTGAATGAGCGCAAGCGGGATATCGCCGGCATTGCCCGAGACTATGCGTCCCGCAACGACGGCAGGATTGACGCCGGGTTTGACGACTATCTAGCGAAATGGTCAGAGCAGAATCCGCTGTTTCGCAATACGCCCCGAGATTCTACGGGCCGGGGCGCTGGAAATGAAACAGGGCGTCAGCGCGCCCGAAACCCCAAGACCGGGGAAACCGTCGAATGGGACGGCACGCAGTGGAGGCCGGTACGATGACCAGCAAGATTCCGGCTCCACCTCCCGGTTTTGTCATCGAGGAAGCACCCCGCGATTTGCAGGGGCCTCCGATGTATCGCCCGTTTAAGAGCGGGGAAACGCGCCCCAATGCGGATGGATCGTACTCGACGGAGGTATCTACCACCTGGCAGCAGCCAGACGGCCAGTGGACCAATATTCCGTCGCTTTGGATGGGACCGAATGGCCCGACGCAGTTCAACCCGGACGATGAAGATGCCATTACCGCCACTGCCCGGAACTATGAACAAGCTCGCGGCCAGACATTTCCGCGCTTCGATAGCGTTCAGGATGCGGAAACCTCCGCCCGGTCACGCTCAGAACAGGGTGGCGCAGGGATGATTCCTCCGCCACCTGGTTTTGAGTTGTTGGAGATGAACGACCTCGGTCACGGTGTACCTCAGTTCGCTCCTCCGGGCGTTGAAGGGTATGATCCGGCAACAGGGCTTGTAACAAAACCCGCCCCCAGCCTCAGCACAGCCCAAGCTTTTGCTAATGGCGCAGCTGATGTTGGTACATTTGGATTTGGAGATGAAATCGCCGCAGGTATCGGAACCTTGGCCGATATGCTTCCTGGCGGACATGGTGAGGGTTACGCCAGCATACTTGACGATATTCGCAGTAGGCAGAAAGCCGGCGCGGAACAGCATCCTATTGCCAACGTAGCCGGCATGGTGACGGGTGGCGTTGGCAGCGGCTTTGGATTGGCGCGCGGTGGCCTGTCTCTCGCAGCACGAGCGGCCCAAGGCGGTAAAGGCTGGTTTGCCCGCATGCTCGGCGGTGCTGCTGATGGCGGCATTGCCGCTGGCGCATATGGTGCAGGCAGCGGCGAAGGCACAGCAGGGCGATTGAGAAACGCCGCCGACAATGTCCCTCTCGGATTGGCCTTTGGAGCAGGTGGCGAGGCTGTTGCTACCGGTCTGGGTGCCGTTGCGCGTCGCATCTTCAGTGGAGCTGATAATGTCGCTCCCGGAGCGAACCCCGCCGCAAATGTCTCGCTGGCGCAAGAGTTCGGCATCCCTCTTTCCCGAGCACAAGCTACGCGCTCTGTCCCACAGGCAAACATCGAAAACCAGCTTCGGAGCCAAGGTGCGATGTCAGCCTTCGACCAAGCTCAAAAGGAAGCTGTTGGACAGTCAATTAGCGATGTGCAGAGCCGGCTTGCATCCGGCGCTCCCGTTATTCCGGGCCCAGCGTCCGCCTATGAAGGCGTTCCCAGTGCTCTTCGCGGTAAACGCGATGCTCTTAAATCCGCAAGCCAGGAGGCCTACGAGGCCTCGGTAAACAATCCTGATGTGCTTGTCTCCGGCGATGCAGTTCGCTCAATACCGGATTTCATTCGCGGCAAGCTTTCCGCCGATGATATCCTGATTGATCCCATGTATCACCAGGGCGCAGCGCGGGCGATGTCCTTCGTTGACGACTATATCGGGCGCATGCCGGCGGTAGGAGGCGACGTGAAGGGCGTTCAGGCCCAATTGCGTTGGATTGAGAATCTGCGTGCTGGCCTTCGCAAGAACTTCCCTCCGATCGGCCAGGACGCCCCTGCCCTCAAGGCCATCAGTGGTGCAATCGATGATTGGACCGACGATGTTTTTGACAAGGGGCTTGTCAGTGCCAGTGACGATGTCTTGTCCGAACTGAAAACCGCCCGCTCCAAGTGGTCGGAATATATGTCCATGGCCGATCCGAAGCCAAGGAAAGGGGGCCGGCTTAATCCTCAGTATGAGGCGCAGGCCAAGGTTCGCAACATCATGGATAAAGATTTCTCGCCAGAAGAGATTGGGCAGTATCTGTGGGGGTCCTCGGTCGCCAGCCCAAAGAACGCGTCCTTTATGACCGCTCAGGAGCTTCGCAGGACGCTTGGCCCGGACAGCCCGGAATGGAACGGCATTCGCCAGTCTTTTTGGCTCCGTGCCACTCGGGCTGGGGATGAAGCGCTGAATCCTACTCAGATTACGAAAAACCTCGACGGGCTTCTAAACGGAAACGGTAAGGGCGTGGCCATGATTTTGTTCAGTCCAGCCGAGCGCGACTTGATGTGGAAATATGCCAGCGTCATGCGGCACCTTTCCCCCGCTCGTGAGGGCATAAATGGATCCAATACAGCCAATCGTCTAATGCCGGCGTTGCAAAAATACGGAACGGCGATTGTTGGCGCTCTCGCTGGCGGTGGAGGCATGTGGAGCGGCTTGGGCCCCTTAGAGGCCTTGGGCGTTGGAGCCGTCTCTACCGGACTCCTACGTGGCGTCAACAGCGTTGCTCAAGCCTCTCGCGCAAGCACCGCCACCCGTTTGCCTGTTCCAGTCAATCCATCCGGGTTGGGCGGCGCAACGCTCCGTGGAGGTTCGGTCCCACTCGTTCTAGGTCAAGAGAAACGGCAGCCACTTCAAATTACTGTAGGGAGGCCACAGCGGTGAGCGCGTCAACGAGGCTGGTAGGGCTCGCCGGTCCATCCCCTGACGGTTTCGTAAACCCAATCGCCAAATGGCAGCGACACGTTCTGATGTATAACCGGAGCCAAGAGATAGAAAAGCAGCCCCATAACCAGAAGGGTCCCTATCACGCACGTAATCCGAAACACCACTTTGCCCGTGGGCGAGAAATGTTCAGGCGGGCGGAAATGATCGAATTGGCTCATACGCTGAAGAATACTCGAAAATTGAGGGCGTTAGAAGTCAGATGACCCAGCCAATCCCCACCCTTCCCGAGCGAATGGATCAAATCGAAGCAACCTTGGTCGCAGGACTTACAGGAGAAGATATCTCAGAACCCATTTTCGCTATCGTTTGCGAGATGTTATGCGAACCACTCTCAATTCACGCCGATATTTTTGAACACGTGGCTGTGGCTCGTGGCTGTCATTCCGCCGCGCAGGAGTTACACCGGCAGGGCAAGCATACGATTGCGGAAGGCTTTTCAGCTATGGGTCAAGATATCTTGGCGAAGACGATTGCCGTCATTGCGGAATTCGCCGCCCTGGACCGGTACATTTCGGGAGGGACCATCCATTAAGCGCCTGAAAACAGACGGACATCAGACGGAAAAACCCTGCTGAAAACAGTGGCAGAACAACGGAGAGACGATTGTCCAGCGCATATGTGAACGAAGGTTTTTCGGGCATCACATTGCGCGTAGACGAAATCATCAGGACACCGAGTTCCATGGCGCAGAAAATCGTTCGGTGAAGCGCTCGGACCTTTGAAAACAAGCGTTTAGTGATTTTTAAATCGCCCGAGCCGCATTTTTGACTTCGGCCAGACAAGTCAGCTTCTTAAGCAGTTAAAAATCAACCATTTAATTGTGTCTAGCCAATTCAAAGGCTGTCCGTGAAGTTGGAATCGAGCTTATCGACAATTGATTGTGCGCAGACCTTCACTCCAAAAAAATTGCATATTATGTGATTAGTGGCCGATACCTACCTCGCCTAACCTTTTGGATGTGAGGAAAGTACGGACCGTAGCAGCTGATGCGGGTATGGAGGGCGGAAGCAATTGACTTGATCGTTTTATGATCCGAGCTGGCAACGCGTCGTTTTACGAGGCATTTGTACCAATAGCTGTTCGGTTGGTCCAAAACGAATTCCGGGTTCTTCACCAGAATGACGGCGTCGATCATGCCGGTTTCATCCTGTTCGAGTTCAAGACCCCCCATTTTTCGACCAACGAAGTATTCGTCTGCCGCAGTCGAGCTGCGCATTTCTGTGTTATCGGAAATGATCAAGATTCGAAGTTGACCATCACTGTCGACATATTTGGCGTGTTCCTCGAACTTGTGTTTTGCGTTTCGAATGGACTTCATCATTTGGCCTAGTATGAAGTCGGTCAATTTACGGCTTGCGTCTTCTGGGTTCGGGAGCGTTTCGATAATCCGGCCCATATTGAACTGGCCGACTGCATAGAAAGGCTTTCCCTGGTTCTTAGCAATCTCTTGCAGCTTGTAATAGACGCGCGAATTGTCGGCCGCATTCCGTGATTTTCTTTCAATAAACACCTTACCGTCGAGAATTGCATGGTCAGGCGCTTTGAACTGCCTCCCTCCAGGCAGAAAGTTGTTCTGATCAGGTACAGTCTGTTCAGGGAAAACGTCCTCGATCGCCATGCGGACGACATCGTCAACTGTCGTTTCGACGAGATGATTTTGTTTATTCAATCCCCGCACCGATCAACCCCCGCTCCAGTAATTGGCAGAAGTTCCATAGACAGCAATTGCCACGGAATCCTCAATGAGCTTTTATGCGCGTGCGGCTTTTGGTTGGGGTTGGGGTTGGGAGGCATCCATGTCTGACGATGGCGACAAACCGAAGCCCAGATTGCGGGTGGTGGTTGAAAATGACAGCATCGAAGTGCGCAAAGAGCAGTATCGGTGGCTGTTCGATCAACCCTTGAGGGAGCTAGCAGCAAACATCATTCGAACTTCTCGCGGCGCTGGGAAACCATATGACATTCTCGGTGAGTGTATCGAGGTCGTTAAGAAATTTCAGGAATATCGCGAGGTTGTCGGTCATTGGCCGTCAAGTTTCGACATACAAGCATCGCTAGCGGTTCGAAAAACGTATGACTTTGACAACCCGCAGTATTTTGACGAGATCGATTATTCGGCGGAAACGGTAATTAGCGGTGCGCTTCGCGTCAGTGCCGCACGATTGGTCGGTCAGGACCTCCAGGAGCGGCACGGCGAAAAGGAGCTCTGGCAGGGGATAGACGCTGTCGAACGTCATCGCGAGGAGATGAGGGCAAAGCGCGCGGCAGAATTGCGAGCAGCTAGATCATCCACGGCAAAGCCTCGCAAGGCACCGAAAAAACGAGCCAAAAAATGACCCGCCAGAGCGGCAACCACGGCGGGTGAACAGCTTCAAGTCAGCCTAGCCGTTGCTCATCATTCACTCCATGCCGCCCAGAAGGGCTATGACGGCTTTATGGCGGTTTCGATGCGTGGCGCGACCAAGACAAACCCGGCCTGGTGATCAATCTCAACCCGCCATATTCCACCGTGCATTTCCTGCATCTGCCGCGCGAGAGTGTTTGCGGTGTGGGTGACCCGAGATTTGGCGCGGTCAGCGGTTTCGACGGCATCAGTGAGAAGGGCGTTGATTGCCCGCTGGTGAACGAGGTGTGTCATGTACGCGCCTCCGAGAAGGGCAGCGGCCCCGGTGATGGTGAGCGGCGGGTGATGGGCGTGGTCATACCTCCCTCACCTTGCGAATGATTTTTAGCGTCCGGTCGCTGAAGTAGACGTTCGGCCCGTCGCTGCGACCTTTCCACCAATGGCAGGCGCGGTACATGTAGCACTTGTCCATTTCAGCGTAGACGCGATCGATGAAGTAGACGGGGCGGTACTTGCCGTCCTGTATCTCGTAGATCGCCGGCCCCGACCATTCGAGATGGACTGGAAGCGCGGGCTTATGCGCAATCAGCATAACCGGGATGGCTACGTACGGGCCTTCTGCGTCGGTTGGAACCGCTGGCTCAGTCCATCCCTCGATGTCCGGCCATAGTTCTTGCGCGGCTGCCTTCACTTCCTCCAGCGCCGCGAGCAGACGTTCACGAGGTGACAGACTCACTGGCGCGGCAACGGCGGGTGCTACTGCGGTGGTTAGAACAGCGCCAGCGACTGCTGTGTTGCGAAGGAACAGGCGGCGGGAGAGGTTGCTGGTGATGTTCATGTCAAATCCTCCACAGAGCGAAAATCATGGCCTCTCGGGCCGGCCCGACAGCGCGGTGGGCTACTAAATTGGCCTCCCAGCAGCGGTTACATTCGGCCTTGTCGATCGGCTTGGCCCGAAGGCTTTCGCTGTAGGCTTTGTGAGTCTGGACCGATGCGCGGTGCGCGTGCTGCCAAGCCTTGATCTTCTCCACTGTCTCGGTGGGGATAGCCGTTAGATCGACCGATGGAGTAGCCGCAGCCTCGATAACGGCAGGGGCCGCTATTGCGGCAGCCGCTGCGCTCGCGGCTACTGTACCGCGCATGAACAAGCGGCGGGAAATTCTTGGCAAGCCTTCAGCGGCTGCCGGAACGAGGGTGTTCGGCATCGGTCTTTCTCCCTAGCTAGGTTGAATGGATTATTCTCCCGCGATCGGGTATGCGGCTTTCAGAGCGGTGTGGACCGCAAGTCGGTCTCCTGGGCTGTAGTTGGCAAATCGTGCCTGGCCCCAAGCCGTACGCAGAGCGCGAGATAACAATGCGGCACGAAACGGTGAGCGATAGAGGTTCATTAGGTTGCGGACGATGGCCCAGGCTGCCGTCATGATTTTCGAGCGATTGAACATGGGACGTTCCTTGAAACTTTCGTTTTGAGGTGCTAACTTTCTATTTACATAATTCATGTAGCTTTCGCTTTCAAGCACGAAGTTATGAAAAAGGAAAGTTTATGATATCTCCAGAACAATGCCGTGCGGCTCGCGCCCTGCTGAATTGGACGCAAGCGGACCTAGCTAGCCGTGTTTCGATCAGTGCCGTTTCCATTCGGGCATTTGAGAAAGGCGGGGAGATGCGCGACTCGAACCAGAAGCTATTACGGCTCACGTTTGAGCAGGCCGGTATACAGTTCATACCGGAGAATGGCGGCGGCGCAGGCGTAAGGATGGCGAGGCCAAAGGCGTCATTGGACGGCAAACGGCCTGAAGATTTAAATGCGACCAATGACGACTAGCGTCCAAGAATAAGCCGGCCCAGAACGGGCCGGCTTGTACCATTGGGGTCAACGTCGATTGCGACTGGACAATGCAGCCAGAACAAAAGCCAGCGATGCTTTGTCCGCTATTCCAAGCTCTGCCGGATCGTCTTCATTGTCATGCTGCTCTTCAAACGGTTCCGGTTCAAAGTCCGGATCGCCGTCTAACTCATCCAGGATGCCAATCAATCGTTCGATAGCATTCTCGATGTGTCGCCGCGCCGGTTTCACTCATCGATCCATTCGACGACCATCCTGCCGCCCAAGGCTCGAACCGCGCGATAAATATGAGCCGGGCTTATCGGTTTACCATGGGTGCAAGTCTGGAATGTTTTTGTCCGGCCAAGGGATCTGTCCAAATCAGCTATGCTCATTTTCATGTCAAAGGCCCTTAGGCGGATCGCGTCGACAATCGGGTCTCCGACTAGTTTTGGCGGACGCTTTGCCAAGTGGATTTTGGAATACATCATGCGGCCAGCGACCTGCTGAACGCTAAGCCCGAGTTCGGCGGCTATCTCTTTGCGCGTCACTCCGGTAACCGCAAGTCGGCGTAGCTTCGATTGTTCGGCAGCAGTCCATATGTGTTGAACTCTTTCTGGTATCAGCCCGCACCGCTTCGCCATGTTTCTTATTGCACGTTCGGTGCGGTATTTCAGATGTCGTCGTATCAAATCTACATCAGGCCAGTGTTTCTTAAGAACCTCGCTTTCAGAGTAGGTCCACGTATCATCGCGCCGGACAATGCGGGCGCGACGGAATGCTGTCACAGTTCCGTGCATCGATATCTCCCTTCAATGCCGTGTGCGCTGAATATTTGCGCGCAAACAGATAAGGTCTTCGATTTCATAATTGCTACGAAACTAATCCTCGATGCCCGATTTCCTCTAAGTTACTGTTGAAACAATAAAAAATGCGAGGATTAATAAGGAAAGACATTGATATTTCTCGAAAGGCATATTTCAGGGATTGTCCCAACGGCATTCTCTTCATTCATCCTTAACCCTGTTTCTGCACCCTCTCACGGCGCATTGTAATGAGTACGCGTCTCGAAAATGATCGACGGACAGTAGGCTGCCCGTCGTTCAGTTCGATTGAACTGAACGGAAGCTATGAAATACGAGGCTCGTTACGATTGGACCGGAGCAAAGGTTGCTGGCGGACCACCGTCAGCGCGGCCTTCCTGGTCGGATCACTTCTGCAATAACTGATGAAACTTTAATTTCGAGGACCGGACAATGACAACCGGCCAAAGCATGCTCGCCCGTCGATCCTGATTGCAATAGTGCCACTCCTCGTGGCGATAGTCGTTGCAATCGTTCTGGTTGGAAGATTTGCCCAGGAGCCCGCCGTTGCGAGGGCGGCAACGGCGAGCGTTATGCTGCCGGGGAGTTATGGGAATGCCGGCAGCTTGCCGCCACGGCGTGGCAACCGAAATGGGCGGCCCGAATTAACGCTTCGGCGCTCCGACTGTTCCAATCAAATTCGCTAGCCGGGCAGGAAATTCAGTGATTATCTGATCGCGTGGCTGGGTCCGCCGGCTGCATTGGCCGATACGGCGAATGGAACCCTCGCCGTGTCGGCCTCTCATGAAGCCGTGCGGTAGGATAGACTCCAAATGCCCCCCGCCCCTGCTCAACGCCCCAAGCCTGCATTGAGCAAGCATACGTGACAGTACCACCGAAAATTGCGGGCAAAACTGATGTAGATCAGCCGCCGCTAGGACATTTTGCTAAAAAATCCCGCCACCCCTTTCAGAGCGGCGGGGCTGTGCAGCGCGAAGTGCGGGGGGGGGGGGTGAGTTGGCTTCGCAACTGCTGAACTGCGGGAAGTTCGTTCGTTAGGTAGTACGTGCAGAAGGGATGATAGACGTTCGGTCTAGAACTCGCTGTTCAAAAGTGACCACCGGTACAAAAAAGGGAAACATTCGTGCGCATGGAAAGCCCGCCACCCCTTTCGGAGTAACGGGAAGCAGCTTGGCGATCGGGAAACCGCCTACGCTCGCTGCCTGAGTTTTTGAACCAGGACTTTTTCCTCATCTATACCGGAGGAATAGAGGACAAAGGCGAGGTCAGCGATTTCTTTCGCGCCGTCTCCGTTTGCTTCAATGCCTCTCGCCTTGCGCACTTTTCTGCAAACACGTGTCAACATCGACAGTTCATCGGGAAAATAGACGGTGGGGTGAAACGATTGGCGGTTGGTCACAGCTTCCTCCTCCTGCGTTGGGGCGAAAGCTTGATGACCTCTTCCAAACGCCGGCGCCCTGAAGATTGGCCAGCGACACGACAATTATGCGCCGATTTGCAACCCAGGCAATGCAATTCGGAAACGCGAGCGAATCCAGATGCTTGCCCGCTAGACGACAAAAAAGCCCGCGCGCTCCAGAAGGAACACGCGGGCATGACGGGCTCGAAGGCGCAGAATACCAGCCCGCCACCGTTTTTGCCACTGCTGTCTATACCTGAATTCAGGGATACCAATTTCGCCGGCATATACCCAGGCTTGCCCCATTTTCCATGCAAGGAGACTGGCCGTGGCATTGGACGACGCGATAGCACTCTTCGAACGTCTTATTTCGGAGGAACTTAAACATCGAGAATGGCTGCTGACGTTTGTTCTGGACGATCCTACTAACGGCACGAGGTTTGCCATCGAGCAGAGTGATCGGGTGATTGCGACCTACCAAATGCTCATTGAGAAGGCGAAGTGTCTGGCACAGACTAGCGTAAGGCATTGACGAATGGTTTGAATTTTCGCATTTCTCCTCCGGGGGAAATTTTGCCGACGAAAAAAATTAACTTTGAAGATATCTGGCCAATTGGCACAGACAAACTGACTGTTCAGCAGCTCAGAAGTCTGAGCGACTCCGATTTTCGAAAGCTCAAAAAATTGGTCGCCAAGCGCGCCGTGCAAAGCGGAAATTCCGCAGCGTTCGGAAGCAGCCTCGCTCGGCAGTTAGAACTTAAACGGCGGCGTGAACGGCGAACGCCATATTCCCAAGCCGCTCTGCTGGCAGCCTTTAAGACAGGGGAGATTTTAGACGCCCTTGTCCCGAACAGACGTTCTAGATGGCGCCCGGTCTTTCGTAGAAAACTTGGATCAAAAGTCGAATGCACAGGTTTCTCCTTCTTGGATAACCCTATGCCGACCTACCAATCGCTAATATCGATGGCAGAGGCAGATTGCGACGCTCTTCACTATCGAATCGACTTCCTTGATGAATATGTCACTGACATTGGCCCATATTTGGTTTTCGGCATAATGCGGGAGCAAATGGCACCGTTATCTGCGGGAGGAACCGTAAGCGGTCCAACCAGGAAGGTCTTGGAGGCAGTCGGTCTACGCGCTTTCTTGAGGATGAAGCCATTTCAAGGAGTTACAACCGATGATGTCTGGCCTCTTCCAGTAATGCAACGACGAAGAGGAGGAACCTCGTCCACTACGAACTTAGCTGCCGAACCATCTACAGTCGAAATTCGTGCAGATGAGATTACCAAACGGGTGGATTCATGGCTCGAACAGCTTGATCCGCCCAGCGAGCTTACCGAACACGGCATTGGTCGGATCAAAAGTATTGTTACGGAAACATTAAACAACGCCGAGAGGCATGGACGCGTCGGGGGCGATGGCGAATGGGTTGTCGCCGGCTTCATGGCGCGCCGACCCATCACCGATGATGAGGACGCGCCGCTGGTGCACGTCTGTCACCTCGGCTTCCTCAATCTTGGCCGTCCTATCTCTGAAACTATTCTGGAGGCTCCAACTGAGATTACGGAGCAAATTTCAAAATACCAGAAAGTGCATTCACGATCGGATCTTTCTGCCGAAACCCTTGCTACGGTTTTTGCTCTCCAAGACGGCATCTCTCGAGTGCTCCAAGGCAATGGCAACCCGAGCGGTGGCACTGGACTGATGGATATGGTAGAATTTGCCAATGAGGTAGGGCGTTCGAGCATCCCCGGAAATGGCCCAAAGGTGGCAATTTTGTCTGGGAATGCGTATATCCGGTTTGAAGCGCCTTACTCTGAAGGGTTTGGAACCAGTGACGATGATCGTAGGTTGCAATGGTTTAACCTCAAAAATGATGTCTTGAAGAAACCAGACAGCGGGTATGTTATGGACCTGCCCCGAGCATTCCCTGGAACTCTAATAACTATGCGATTTGTTCTAGACGGCTCGTTACAAACGGAAAATTTGGATGATGATAATGGAGAAGGTTGATCTGGGTACCCTCACAAAGGGTGGAAGAATTCGGAATCTCTCTGGAAAAGAGAGAGGCGTCGCGGCGCGTACCGAACTCGGTATTGATCAGCTTGACCAAGCACCCGGAACCGTCGAGGTGGTAGTTCCAGACTATGTTGACGCCATTTCTCCGTCATATTTTCAAGGATTGTTTTCACAGAGCATCGCCCACCTGAATGGCAAAGAAGGATTTCTTTCAAAGTACCATTTTGCCGCAAGCGACCAAGCTATGCAGTGGGTAAACATTGGGATTCGTAATGCCACAACAAGTCGCGCGCCACTGATATAGGAGAGACGACTGTTCTCTGACATTGTCTCGGCGCTTGCGCTAGTTGCCTCGATCGGAACATTCTGTTGGACTCTTTCTCTTGAAAGTAGGCTTCGAACAAAAGCTGAAAAACGGGAAACGTTTGACGCGTGGGTAGTTGGCCCCACTGAGGTGTCCTTTCAAGCGCTTTCAACATGTATTGGCCGTCTCTCGGCATCCATCCGAGAGAACTCCACAGATGCAACAGAGCGCGCAAAAGCCGTTCGAGCAGTTCAAGTTTCGGAATTTGACGAATGGTATTTTGATTTCAATGCTCTTTGCGAAAGCAGGTCGGATGATGTGTTTTCTCTCCTAAACGATGAAGCAATCGAGTTGGTGGACGGAATTCTAGAAGTAATAAATATGTCGTCAGAAGATGCTTCTGCGCAGCAGCTTACAGAACTAAACAGAAATCTATCTCGAATTAAACAAAATTTCCTTTCGAGAGCAAAGGCCCATATTCAGTCAGCGCGCCTTGGCTTAAAATAGTAAGATTCAAGCTGGGGGCGGTCGGAACCAGCCCAGGATTTTCGTCACCGACTCCCAGAACATGACGGTCCCAACGGCAATGCCGATGGTCGTTATCGCCAGCCACTTTGTCGGCTTCGGGAAGGTGACAATCATGCGGATAATCGGCAGGCCGGTCTTGATGGTGGCGATATCATCCGGGCTGAGTTCTGAAAGGAACTCGCGCGTTTTCGTCGGCAGTTCCACCATGCGGCGAGCCGGCTCTTGATTTTCGTCCATGCTCAGGGCTGCCAATCGCACCACTTCACGCCCCTACCTTTGTACTGAGAAATGCCCTCCGCTCAGAGAAATGTTGCTATATCGTTGCTTCATACTGAATATGGCATGCGAATCTTATAATATAGTATTGTTATATCAATGCTTTAGGTAAAATCTTGAAAGTCTGTATCCAGCCCTTGAACCAGCGCTTGCGCTGGGCGAGCCAGGTGTCGAAATCTTCCGGTCCGTCTTCGCGCGTCGGGCATGACAGGGTGTCGGCCCGGTAACCGAAGCGCGCCAGTCGCAGGCCAAGATCGGCATCCTCGGTCACGTTGTAGGGGTCCCAGCCACCCACTTCTTCCAAGGCCGCGCGGCGAAAATGATTGGAGGTGCCGCCGAGCGGCAGCACCAGCCGGTGCGCGGCCAGCCATGGCAGCAGACGCCGGAAAAGGCCGGCATATTCGAAGCCGAACATATTCGAGATGAGGCTTGCCCGGCGGTTCGAAATCTCGAGCGGCGCCTGAAGGCAGGCAAGTTCCGCATCCGCTGCCTCGAACCTTTGCCAGGCCTCCATCAGCTGCATCGGGTGCGGCCTGTCTTCGGCATCGTAGAGCACCACGAACTCCCCGCTCGTCAGCGGCAATGCATAGGCAAGCGCCTTCGGCTTGGTACGCGGCAGCGACGCCGGCACCGACACCACTTCGACATAGCTGCGCAGCGGGTGCGCCCGGATTGCCTGGACCGTCTCCTTGTCATCCTCTTCGCAAACCAGCTTGATCTCCAGCTTGCTGCGCGGCCATTGCAGCTTGCTCAGCCCGACCAGAAGCTGCGGCACGACTTCCGCTTCCCGGTGGAGTGCGACCAGCACCGAATAGACCGGCATCTCAGGCGACAGCGCCGCCGATGGCCTCTGCGGCGGCCGCTTCTCAAACCAGAAGGCGGCGGCAATGCGCAGCGCCACGCAGGCCAGGAAAAATACCGAGAACAGGACATGCAGCAGGACGAAAAAAGCCGTCGATCTCAAAAGCAGCGCGGTCGGCACGGTGACCGCGAAGGCCCCGAGGAAGAAAGCCTGCCAGGCGCTCAGGACATTGCGGGCAGAGCAATCGGGTCGCTGCTCGTAGAGACCGTTCAGGGCGCGTTCGGTCAGTGTCTTTCGCGACCGCCGCAACACCGCCTGCCGCAGAACCGCAGGCGCCACGATTCTCGCACGCCGGGAGAGCTCGCTGCCTTGGAAACGGCGCAGGCGTTTCCAGCCGGCCAGATCCGGCGCAATGAGAAAGACGATGCGACCGAAACCATCCTCGATCCGCGCCGCGCCCTTTGCCGGCTTCTGCCGCAGCATCGTCAGCGCCTGCTCTTCCCGCAGCATCAGGCTGTGCGGGTTGATCCTCGTCTCGAACCTCATCCCAAGCTCGTCGGCGATGGCGCGATAGAAGGCGATTTCCGTGACGAGGCCCGACACGAGAAGTTCGGCCTGGAACGTCGTGCCATTGATGCCCGCGCGCGAGGCGATGACGACGCTATCGTCGAAGGAAATGCCCAGCCGATCTAGCACAGGCCGCCATTCCGCCACCTCTGGCAGCACGAGAACCGCAAAAAGACTTATGCTGCCGTTCGCAGCCTCAATTTCGGCATGGAATTCGTCAGGCCGTTCGGCCTCATGAAAAGAAAAACCGCGGACGCGCTCGGATTCTAGCGCAGCCATCGAACACCGGTCCGGATTTGCCGATCGCCCGCGCCGAATTCACAACGCGCACACAAATCCGGCGGCCTGCTCAATGCAGGTGCCCCATGCCCTCCACCGCAGTAACCCCGCGTCGGCACAAAATGCGCCATCGCAACACCCCCATGTTGCAATCCCCGCGTGCATTAATGCACATCCTGACGCCTGCTGCCATGGTAAAAAAGCAAGTGCTAATTTATCAGCCGGCCAAACGAGATGAGGCCTTTCGACAATGTTTTTGCCTGCCGGCCACGGGAAGGCTAAAGGTCTATGCACTTGTTCGCATTGCCAGGCGTTTCATGAAAGCACGTTCGATCCTGATTGCCGTTTGTTGCGCGCTGACAGCGCTGAGCGCACCGGCGCGTGCGGCAGGACCTGATGTTCCGGTTTTCTGGGACACCAAGGAGCGCTTGCCCAAGCCGGACCTTTCGACGCTTGAGAGACTGCGCTTCCTGACCACCACCGATTTTCCGCCGTTCAATTTCCTCGATGGAAACGGGCGGCTTTCGGGCTTTCATGTCGACCTTGCCCGCGCAATCTGCGCCGAACTCGATATCGCGGCGAAGTGCCAGATCCAGGCGCTTCCCTGGGGCGAGCTCGACGCGGCTTTGCAGAAGGGTGACGGTGAAGCAATCATCGCCGGTGTTGCGGTGACGCAGGAAAACCGCGCGAAATATGCTTTCTCCCGGCCTTACCTGCAATTTCCGGCGCGTTTCATCATGCCGAGATCGTCCGCCGTCGCCGAGCCGATCTATGCCAAGCTGGAAGGCAAGCGCATCGGCGTTCTCGCCGGCTCGGCGCATGAACGCCTGCTGCGCAGCTATTTCCCGGACGTGAAGGCGGTGACCTATGCCAAGCAGGAATGGCTATTCGACGATCTGAAGGCCAACAAGCTCGACGGCGCTTTCGGCGACGGCATGCGCTTCGGCTTCTGGCTGGGCGGATCGGAAGCCGCCGGCTGCTGCCGCTTCGCCGGCGGCCCCTATCTCGCCCCTGAATATCTCGGCACCGGGCTTTCAATCGCCACCAAGGCCGACAATCCGCAACTGGCGGATGCCCTGAACTATGCGCTGCACGAAATATCGGTGAAGGGCACCTTCGCCGAATTGTATCTGCGCTATTTTCCGGTTGGCTTTTACTAGAGCCCTACCAGACCATCACGTAATGGCGCGCTCAGCCTCAGCCTGGCGGGCTTCGGTAACCCTAGGTTCTGCATGAACAGCTGGGATCGGCGAGGCATTTCTTAGCCTTACTGGCCAAGCGTTCACTCTCCTCCACCAACGGAGCGTATTGCGCGAGAAATTGGTCCATCTCGGCGACATAGGCGGAGTTCACTTTCTTCGCCTGAAGCTCCTCTTGTCTGTTCTTCCGGGCAAGGTCGATTTTCCACTTATTTTCGCGCACATAACCAGTCTCCCTGGTTACAACCTCTTTCAGAAGTCCTGCCGGCATACATGCTTTCGTACCGCCAGAGTTTGAAGCGCCCTGGTCTTCGTACTCGGTGCACTTCTTGATTTTGATGTTTTTCTTCGAAATCGGCTTTGTGCTGAACAGGCTTTCCGATTCAGCGTTTGAATTTCTAAGAATTGTCGTGTTTGGCGTTGAATCCAAATAGTACTCAACCTTCGAGCATGCGTTTGCGCTGCTGTGAACGGTAATCTCAGCAGAATAACTTGGCTTTGAACCGCCAGAGCTTTCAATACTTATTGAACCCGTGCACGAGCCGACAGGCTTGTCGAAATTGCATTGTGCCGCTGCTATCACCTCGGATGGCAAGGAGGCAGCAAGCACAACACCGAGAAAACCCATCGAAACCACTGCTTCTACCGTGAAGTGTCGTCGCGACATCAAAGCCCCCGCTCGCCAGCGCAGATGCGCCTGAATTGTCGTGGAACCTTGTGCACAGAATTGCAGCGGCCGAACCACCCAATTGGAGGGTGAGGAGCGCCAGCCGATCCGTTATCGTCCCGTCACAACGGGCATCCCGAAGCAACACGCCAGGTAAGCCCCATTATTTTTGCGAGGGGATGTTCTTGCGACTGCTTCTTTCTGCCGTCAGTTCGGCTTTCATGGTTGTTTCGTCATGGTCGGTCGCTGCGGCTGCCGATTGTGATTTCAACAAGCGGGTGGGCAGCTGCAAAGCGCAGATCGAGATCAGGAGTTCATCAGGCTCCAAGGGCAGCTACTCCGCGGAAATCATCGTTCGCAGTTCTGCGCCGACCTGCTCCAAGGTCGACTACTATCTGGACAACACGCCCCAGCGCGCCATCCTAAAAGGAGGCAATGCGGAGCCTGAAAGCGTCTTCGGTACGCGCCCGATCTCAAGAAAAAATTTCAAGGTCGAAAAATGCGCTGCATTTGAAGATCGCCAGAATGCTGCACAGGGAGGCGACCAAAAAGGACGCGAAGGCCTAAAATCCTTTACCGGAACCTGGCAAGGGAAGGTGGGCTGGATGATGGTCTCTGCACCCATGACGCTGAACCTCCGGGTTAACGGGAACTCGGTCACGGGAAACTCTTCGTCACCAAACGGCCAATCCTACGAGATCCAAAACGGCCGGGTTTCGGGAAACACCGTTTCCTACACCTACCAGCAACCCTCCGGCGACGGAGAGGCCAGCGTCCGAATTACGATGAAGTCTGCAAACAGCATATCGTATTCCGCTTCGGCAAGCGGCATAACGATGTCGGGAACGCTGCAGCGCCAGTAAAACAATTTCTCAAGAGACGTCTATCTAGCGCCCTGCCCTGAACGGCAACGCCAGCAGCCAGCCAAGCCGCGACGGTCTTTCATCGCGCCACTCCTCGAGGCCGATCGCCATGCCGTCATGGCCGCGTTTCGGCTGGCCGACGTAAGTCCTGAAAAGCCGATCCCAGAACGAGAAGTTGAAGCCGTAATTGGAGTCGGTCTCAGGCCGGTCCGTCGAATGGTGGACGCGGTGCATGTCCGGCGTGACGATCACCTTGCGCAGCCAGCGATCGACCGAGGGTGAAAGCCGCACATTCGAGTGGCTGAACATCGCAGAGCCGTTGAGTACGATCTCGAACACCAGCACAGACAACACCGGCGCGCCAAGCGCTATCACCACACCGGCCTTCCAGACCATGGACAGCAGGATCTCCAGGGGGTGAAAGCGCAGGCCGGTGGTGACATCAAAGCCCGTATCGGCATGGTGCACGCGATGGATTCGCCACAGGACCGGCAGTTTGTGGCTGGCGACATGCTCCAGCCAGACCGCAAAATCGAGCACGACGAAGGCGATGACGCCGCCGAGAACCCCGTCGAGACCGGCAGCACGCAAAAGCCCCCAGCCTTTCATCTCGGCAAAGGCCGCAGCTCCAACGGCAGCAGCGGGAAAGACCACACGTAGCAGCAACGAGGAGATCACCACCAGCGAAAGATTGGCGAACCAGCGGCGCGATTTCAGCGCCCCGGCCATTTCCTGACGTTCCAGGCGCGGCGACCACAGTTCGAACAGGGCCATGACCAGGAAGATCGCCAGGAAGGCGGCCGTGCGGACGAAGGCCTCGGACCCTGCGGCATCGGCCATCACATGCTGCCGGTCACGTCAGCATGCGGTGGCGTGCCTTGGTCGCCCATTCAATCGCCGAAATCATCTTTTCCTCGACGCTGAGATGACGCCGCAGAAGCTGCAGCACGCGCACCTCCTCCAGCCGCATTTCGAGATCGACGGCGGCGACTTCGAGCGCGGCGGCGTAGGCCGTGTCGTGGAGGCGCTTTGGTATGGCCTTGGCGGCGGCCGCAAGAACGCCGTCCAGACCTTCCTGCTCGTGCAGCAGCTTCTGGCAGTCCTGCCCGATGCGGACGAGTTTCTGGTCGTTGAACCCTTCGAACACCGGCCAGGAGCGAACCACGTCCCCGATGCGCGCAAGTTCGAGATCGGTCATGTCGCGATCGGAAGCGGAGGTGACAACCATCAGGTAGATCAGGGCTTCATGGGCGGTGGGACCGGGCATTTGCTGTCCTTGGGTTGCAATGGGCTTCGAAGTTAGGAAGGCGCCACCCATACCGCAAGGAAAAACGCCCGCAATCGTTGACGCTTGTTGCCGCGCGCCTTAGAGCAGGCATCGCCGGACTGTGCCGGCAAATTATGCAGGAATGGCGACATGACGGGATCAAACATCATCGATCTCAACCCCGAACTTCTGGCGGCCGCGACGGAAAGCAAAGCCTGGCCGTTCGAGGAGGCGCGCAAAATCGTCGCGCGCTACAAAGGTCGCGATTTTCCCGAGACCGTCCTGTTCGAGACCGGCTACGGCCCGTCCGGCCTGCCGCATATCGGCACCTTCGGCGAAGTGGCGCGCACCACCATGGTGCGCCACGCCTTCCGCGTGCTGACGCAGGACAAGGTCAAGACCAGGCTGCTGTGCTTTTCCGACGACATGGACGGCATGCGCAAGATCCCCGAGAACGTACCGGACCGCGCCGGGCTTGAGCCCTATCTGCACATGCCGCTGACCGCCGTGCCAAATCCATTCGGCGGCGACTATGCCAGCTTCGGCGACCACAACAACGCGATGCTGCGCCGTTTCCTCGACACCTTCGGTTTCGACTACGAATTCGCCAGCGCCACCGAATATTACAAGGCCGGCCGCTTCGACGAGGTGCTGCTGCGCGCCGCCGCCAAGTATGACGACATCATGAAGGTGATGCTGCCGACGCTGGGCGAAGAGCGCCAGGCAACCTACAGCCCGTTCCTGCCGATCTCGCCCAAGAGCGGCCGCGTGCTCTACGTGCCGATGAAGAATGTCGACGCCAAGGCCGGCACCATCACCTTCGACGACGAGGACGGCCAGGAAACCACCCTGCCGGTGACCGGCGGGCGCGTGAAGCTTCAGTGGAAGCCGGATTTCGGCATGCGCTGGGCAGCGCTTAACGTCGATTTCGAGATGTTCGGCAAGGACCACCAGACCAACCAGACGATCTACGACCGCATCTGCGTCATCCTTGGCGGCCGCGCGCCGGAGCATTTCGTCTACGAGCTGTTCCTCGACGAGAACGGCCAGAAGATCTCGAAGTCGAAGGGCAACGGCCTGACCATCGACGAATGGCTGACCTATGCGCCGACGGAGAGCCTCGGCCTCTACATGTTCCAGCGCCCGCGCCAGGCCAAGAAGCTTTATTTCGACGTCATTCCCAAGGCGGTGGACGAATACTACGCCTTCCTTTCCGCTTACCCCAAGCAGGAGTGGAAGGAGCGGCTGGGCAACCCGGTCTGGCACATGCATGACGGCAACCCGCCGGCGATCGACATGCCGGTGACATTTGCGCTGCTGCTCAATCTCGTCAGCGCCTCCAACGCCGACAGCAAGGATGTGCTGTGGGGCTTCATCTCGCGCCACGCCAAGGATGTCACGCCGAAGTCGCATCCCGAGCTCGACCGGCTGGCCGCCTATGCGGTGCGCTATTTCGACGATTTCGTGAAGCCGACGAAGTCCTTCCGAAGCCCGGACGAGGTCGAGAACGCAGCGCTTCAGGCGCTGTCGGACGCGCTCGGCCAGTTGCCGGCGGATGCAAGCAGCGAGGCGATCCAGAACGCATCGCTCAATGTCGCCCGCAAGATCGAGCGCTATCAGGATCATTCCAAGCAGAGCCCGGAAGGCGGGCCCGGCGTTTCGGTCGCCTTCTTCCAGATGATCTATCAGGTGCTGATCGGCCAGGAACGCGGCCCGCGCTTCGGCTCGTTTGCCGCGCTCTACGGCATTGCCGAGACGCGCGCGCTCATTGCAAAGGCGCTTGCTGGCCAGTTGGCGGCGTAGGCGCAGGCGGGAAAGCGCCGGGAGCCACTGGAACAGTTTCCTGTGGCTCGACCGGAATACCCGGTGACTCATCCGGCGGCGGAAGCGGCGCCGGCAAGGCGCTTGTGGTCGAAGGCGAAAGCGTCACGCTGACGCGCGCCGGCGGCGGACCGAATATGCCCTTCTTGTCCGACTGGGCCTTTTCGCCGGCCTCCGCATAGGGGCCGCCGGTGGCGGCGCGCGCCCAGCCATTGGCCACCAGCCAGGCGCCGACATCCTCCTTGCCGACGCGGCAGTCGGCGGAAATGACGGCGCGGTCGGGCTCGGGCGGAACCGTGCAGGTGACGGCGCGGCCGCGCAGCCAGGAACGGAACGCCGTGCGCGCCCGCGCACCGCATGGCCACGACGTACCTTCGAAGCTGCACTCGTCGCTCGCCGGCACGGGTTCGATGCCGGCAATGGCGATCGAATAGCCCTTGGCCTCGATCTGCCCGGCCGAACTCGCCACCGGCTGGTAAAGCGGCGTGCCCTTCCAGTCTTCGGGGGCTACCGGCTTCGGCGGCTTGGGCGGCAGTGCGAGGCCGAGCTGGCTCAGCGGCTCGCGCGGCGCGATGCGCTCCAGCTCGCCGGATTTGGTCGATGGCGCGGCGTTGTTTTCCGGCGCAGGCGTCGGGGCTTCCGGAGCGACCGGCAAGACGCTGTCGTCGGCAGGCGAGCTCTGCTGCGTGTCGTCGGAGGGGGAGGAATCCTCATCCATCGGCGGGAGATCGGTTTCGTCGGGCACTTCGATCTTCGACGGATCGTAGGCTGCATCATTCGCCGTGATCGCGTGCCCGCCGGCAACGATGGCGAAGCTCAGGCCGAAAAGTGCAGCCACCGTCAGCGCGAATATGCCGGGACGCATCAGGCGGCGCCTACTGGCTTGCCCAGACGATGCGGGCGAGCCAATCGACATCGCCCATCGCTATGTTGCGGACCGGGTGTTCGGGGTTGATCGACAAAAGCTCGATTTCCTGCGCGCTGCGGCGCACCAGAACCTTGGCCATGACCTCGCCGGACTGCGTCTTGACGACCACGCGGTCGCCCTTGCGCACCGTCGCGCCCGGCTCGACGATCAGCACGTCGCCATTGCGGTAGAGCGGCAGCATGGAATCGCCCTGCACCTGCAACGCGTAGGAGTTCTCGGTCGACTGCGCCGGCAGTTCGATCAGGTCCCAGCCCTGCCCGGCCGGAAAGCCGGCATCGTCGAAGAAGCCGCCAGCACCGGCCTGCGCAAAACCAAGCAGCGGCACCGAGGATTTCTGCACCGGTAGCGGCCGGTCATCCTTGGATCGTCCCTCGACGAGCCCGAGAAACTCGTCCAGCGAGGAATTCGTCGCCTCGATGATTTTTGCCAGCGACTCGGTCGAAGGCCAGCGCGGACGACCGTCGGCGGAAGCACGCTTCGACTTGTTGAAGGCAGTGGAATCGAGCCCTGCCCGCTTCGCCAGCCCGGAAGCCGAGAGCGAGTATCGTTCGGCCAGCGCATCGATGGCGGCCCAGACCCGGTCGTGCGAAAGCATCGTCATGGTCCCGAAACAGGAAAAAATACCTCTATGTTCTAGCGCGGGTGCGAGAGGTTGTCCAGACGATCGATGCTCGAAGCAATCCCTTATGCCGTGAAATTCACTTTGCCCGATTTATGCTGGCCATGGTACTTTCCCGACCATGAAGAATAGGCCTCGTTCCGCACCCAAAAAGCTGCAACCCGGCAAGCTGACCCGTTCGCGGGGAGAAAAAATCAGCGCGGTCGAGGGCTTGGCGCTGTCGTCGCGTATGAGTGGAATCCTGGCACATGCGGAGCGCAATGGTCTGAGCGGCGAAGAAAGCCGCGCCCTCATCCGGGCCGCATTCACCAGCAAAAAAACTGGCTGAGCGTGAGTTATACGGCAGAGCACGACCCGCTTTGCTATCCGGGTACAACCGTTCTCAAGAACAAGCTCGATATTCGAAGCCAGTCAGATTTGGACGAGTACGAACTCGCCGTGTTCCTGACGCGCGCCGACGAGGACTGGCCAGCGGGACAACTGGATTACGAACACTACAAGGCCCTTCATCATCACCTGTTTCAGGATGTCTATGATTGGGCCGGTAAGCGGCGCACGATTCGCATAGGCAAGAACGGCAACTGGTTCTGTTACCCGGAATACATCGACCAGGAGATGGATCGTATCTTTGAAGAGCTGGCAGACAGCAACCACCTGACAGAACTCTCCGTCTATGACTTCGCCAAGGAGACTGCGCATGTCCTGGCCGAAATCAACGCGGTACATCCTTTTCGCGAAGGCAACGGCCGCACTCAACTGGCGCTTCTGTCAATTCTCGCCGAGCATGCGGGCTTCCCCTTCGACGACGACAAGCTTGACCGCGACCGCGTGATCCAGGCGATGGTCGACAGTTTTTCGGGAAACGAAGCGCCGCTATCCGATCTGATCCGAGATATCGTATCGCCCTGAAGGGCGCCCCCTCAGCCTTTCTTCGCCAGCGAGCGCAGACCGTCGTGGGATTGCATGAAGATGCGCTCGGCTTCGTTCGGCGCGCGGGCTTTCGCCTCGCTGCCGAGTGCTGCGATCACTTCGTCGATTTCGAGGAAGCGGCGGTTGCGGGCGTCGTAGACGCCGGCGGTCGTCAGCACCAGCGCTGCGGTGACGCCATTGTCGAGGATGAATTCATGACGGCCTATGACCTGGGTTCCCTCCCAGGTCTCGACCGTGGAAACGACATCGAACTGCCGCCACAGCCTGATTTCGCGCACGAAGACGGACTGGAGCCCGCCCATCATCGGCGCCCAGCTATTCCTGCGCGCCAGCCTGATCAGGCCTGCGCGCAGAAAGATATCGATGCGGCCAAGATCGGCCAGCATCATGTAGCGGGCATTGTTCAGGTGCATGTTGGTGTCGATGTCGGTGGGCAGGCAGCGAAAGCTCAGCCTGCTTTCATCGCCCATGCGATAGATGCCGCGGCGACGCGCCGTCACCGCGGTCTTTAGAAGCCGTGCCCAGACATACATGCTTTTCGCTGAAAGCGGCCGTCAGGCCGCCTTCTTCGCCTCCGCCTTGGCATAAGGATCGAAGCGCTCGTAGAAGGTTTCGCCCTTCTCGGCCATGTCGTGGAGAAGCTTGGGCGCCTTGAACTCAACGCCATATTTCTTCTGCAGCGACTTCGCGAGCTTGACGAACTTTTGGGCGCCAATGCCATCGATATAGGACAGCGTACCGCCGGTATAAGGCGCGAAGCCGAAGGCGAGGATCGAGCCGACGTCGGCCTCGCGCGGGTCGGTGACGATGCCCTCTTCCATGACGCGCGCCGCCTCCAGCGCAATCACCACGAGGAAGCGCTGCTTCAGCTCCTCGAAGTCGATCTTGTCGGGGTTGCGCTGCTTGTAGAGGTCCTTCAGGCCGGGCCACAGCTTCTTCTTGGCGGGCTTTGCCGGATAGTCGTAAAAGCCCTTGCCGTTCTTGCGGCCGAAGCGACCATGGTCGTCGACCATGGTGTTGATGAGCTTCATCTGCTCGGGATCGACGGCCTTCTCGCCGAGATCGCGGATGGTCTGCTTCATGATCTTCTGGGCGAGGTCGACTGCCGTCTCGTCGGTCAGCGCCAGCGGCCCGACCGGCATGCCGGCAGCGCGCGCGGCATTCTCGACCATCGGTGCCGGCACGCCCTCGATCAGCATCTTGAAGGCTTCCGACATGTAGCGCAGCACGCAGCGATTGACGTAGAAGCCGCGTGTGTCGTTGACGACGATCGGCGTCTTCTTGATGGCGCGGACATAGTCGATCGCCACCGCCAGCGCCTTGTCGCCGGTCTTCTTGCCCAGGATGATCTCGACCAGCAGCATCTTGTCGACCGGCGAGAAGAAGTGGACGCCGATGAAATTCTTCGGCCGCTTCGAATTCTGCGCCAGCGACGTGATCGGAATGGTCGAGGTGTTGGAGGCGAAGACCGCCGCAGGCTTCAGCACCGCCTCGGCCTTCTCGGTTGCGCCCTTCTTGACCTCGGAATCCTCGAACACCGCCTCGACGACAAGATCGCAGCCGTCGAGATCGGCATAGTCAGCGGTCGGCGTGATCAGCGAGAGAAGCTTGTCCTTGTCTTCCGCCTTGGCACGGCCCTTCTTGACCTGATCGGAGATCAGGCTTTCCGAATGGGCCTTGCCCTTGGCGGCGGATTCAATGTCGCGGTCTAGCAGCACCACCGGAATGCCGGCCTTGGCCGTGACATAGGCGATGCCAGCACCCATGAAGCCGGCGCCGAGCACGCCGATCTTCTTGAACTTGGTGGGGGCGACGCCTTCCGGGCGGCGCGCGCCTTTGTTGAGTTCCTGCAGCGACACGAACAGCGAGCGGATCATCATCGCCGCTTCCGTCGTCTGCATGATCTGCGTGAAATAGCGCTGCTCGATCCTGAGGCCGGTGTCGAACGGCACCAGCAGGCCTTCATAGACGCATTTCAGGATCGCGCTTGCCGCCGGATAGTTGCCGTAGGTCTCGCGGCGCAGGATGGCGATTGCCGGTGGCCAGAGATTGGCTCCCGCCGCCGAATAGACCGGGCCGCCCGGCAGCTTGAAGCCCTTTTCATCCCAGGGCTGGACCGGCTTCAGGCCGTTCTTGATCATCGCCTTGGCGGTTTCGATCAGTTTTGCCGGCTCGGCGATCTCGTGGATAAGGCCCATACCCTTGGCCTTCTGCGGCGAAAGGTTCTGGCCGGACGTCAGCATCTGGAGAGCCGACTGCGGATCGGCCAGGCGCGGCACGCGCTGGGTGCCGCCGGCGCCGGGGAAGATGCCGACCTTCACCTCGGGCAGCGCCATCTTCACCTTGTCGGAATCGGCTGCAACGCGGCCATGGCAGGACAGCGACATTTCGAATGCGCCGCCCATGCAGGTGCCGTTGATGGCCGAGACCCAAGGCTTGCCGGAGGTTTCGAGCTTGCGGAACAGCGCGCCCATGCGGCCGGCAGTGTCGAACAGAAGTTTTACCGCCTTGTCGTGGTCCTTGGCCTCTTCCTCATGGAACAGCGTCAGCATGCGCTTCAGCATGGTCAGGTCGGCGCCGCCGGAGAACGAGTCCTTGCCGGAGGTGATGACCGCGCCCTTGATCGCCGCATCGCCTGCGACCTGGTCGATGATCTTGTCGAGTTCGTTCATCACCTCCTCGGTGAAGACGTTCATCGATTTTTCCGGCATGTCCCAGGTGACGAGTGCGATGCCGTCAGCGTCGGTTTCGACCGTGAAATTTGTGTAGGTCATGTTCTTCCTCCCGGTCAGACGCGTTCGATAATCGTGGCGGTGCCCATGCCGGCGCCGATGCACAGCGTCACCAGCGCGGTGTTGAGGTCGCGCCGCTCCAGCTCGTCCAGCACCGTACCGAAGATCATGGCGCCGGTGGCGCCCAGCGGGTGGCCCATGGCGATGGCGCCGCCATTGACGTTGATCCTGTCGTGCGGAATGTCGAAAGCCTGCATATAGCGCAGCACCACCGAGGCGAAGGCTTCGTTGAGTTCGAACAGGTCGATGTCCGAGATCTTCATCTTGGCGCGCTTCAACAGCTTTTCCGTCACGTCGACCGGGCCGGTTAGCATCAGCACCGGCTCCGAGCCGATGTTGGAGAAGGCGCGGATGCGCGCGCGCGGCTTGATGCCGAGCGACTTGCCGGCCTTCTTGGAGCCGAGCAGCACGGCGGCCGCGCCATCGACGATGCCCGACGAATTGCCGGCATGGTGGACGTGGTTGACCTCCTCCACTTCCGGGTGCTTCTGCACCGCGACCGCGTCGAAGCCGCCCATTTCGCCGGGCATGACGAAGGATGGGTTGAGCGAGGCCAGTGACTGCATGTCGGTGGACGGGCGCATATGCTCGTCACGGTCGAGGATGGTCAGCCCGTTCTGGTCCTTCACCGGAATGACCGACTTCTTGAACCAGCCCTTTTCCCAGGCGTGCGCTGCGCGCTTCTGGCTTTCGACGGCATAGGCGTCGACGTCGTCACGCGAAAAACCATACTTCGTGGCAATCAGGTCGGCAGAGATGCCCTGCGGCACGAACCAGCCGGGAAAACCGACCGACGGGTCCATGAACCAGGCGCCGCCAGACATGCCCATGCCGACGCGCGACATCGATTCCACGCCGCCGGCAATGACGATATCGTCCGACCCTTGAGCGATCTTGGCGGCGCCGAAATTGATGGCATCAAGGCCAGAGGCGCAGAAGCGCGAAATCTGCATGCCGGGCGCTTTGGTGTCGTAGCCGGCCTCGAAGGCGGCAGCGCGCGGAATGACCGAGCCCGCCTCGCCGACCGGATCGACGCAGCCGAAGATGATGTCGTCGACCGTGCCGGTGTCGAGATCGTTGCGGTCGCGCAGTGCCTCCAGCACTTTCGCGCCGAGCCTTACGGCCGGCACTTCATGCAGCGAGCCGTCCTTCTTGCCGCGTCCGCGCGGTGTGCGCACGGCGTCATAGACATAAGCGTCAGCCATCTTTTTTCTCCCAGTGTTTCAGGATCAGCGCGTCACAGGCTGCGCGCGATCAACAGTTTCATGATTTCGTTGGTGCCGCCATAGATGCGCTGCACGCGGGCGTCGCGGTACATGCGGGCGATCGGATATTCGTTCATGTAGCCATAGCCGCCATGCAGTTGCAGGCATTCGTCGACGACCTTGCCCTGCAGGTCCGACAGCCAGTATTTCGCCATGGATGCCGTTACCGGATCGAGCCCACCATTAATGTGACGCTCGACGCAATTGTTGTAAAAGACACGGCCGATGGTGACCTCGGTCTTCAGCTCGGCAAGCTTGAACTGGGTGTTCTGGAAGTCGAGGATCGTCTTGCCAAAGGCCTTGCGCTCCTTGACGTAGTCGATGGTCAGCGCCAGCGCCCGCTCGGCCATGGCAATCGCCGTCGTGCCGATCTGCAGGCGTTCCTGCGGCAATTGCTGCATGAGCTGGACAAAGCCCTGCCCTTCCTCGTGACCCAGGAGGTTCGCAGTCGGCACGCGGACGTCGTTGAAGAACAGCTCCGACGTGTCGTTCGACTTCAGGCCGATTTTGTCGAGGTTGCGGCCGCGCTCGAAGCCTTCGACCTCGTCGGTCTCGACCACGATCAGCGACGTGCCCTTGGCGCCCTTGGCCGGGTCGGTCTTGGTGACGACGATGATCAGATTGGCGAGCTGGCCGTTGGTGATGAAGGTTTTTGAGCCATTGATGCGGTACTGGTTGCCATCCTTCTCGGCGCGCGTCTTGACGCCCTGGAGGTCGGAGCCCGCGCCGGGCTCCGTCATGGCGATGGCGCCGATCAGCTCGCCGCTCGCCATCTTCGGCAGCCATTTTTTCTTTTGCTCTTCCGAGCCATAGTGGAGGATGTAGGGCGCGACGATCGAGTTATGCAGCGCTATGCCGAAGCCATCGACGCCGACATGGCTGATCGCCTCGATGATAGCGCTCTCATGGGCAAAGGTGCCGCCCGAGCCGCCATATTCCTCAGGCATGGAAGCGCAGAGCAGACCGTTCTCGCCGGCCTTCTGCCAGCTCTCGCGGTCAAAGATCTCGGCCTTCTCGAATTCATCGTAGCGCGGCGCGATCTCGGCCTCGAGGAACTTCGACGCCATATCGTAGAGCATGGCGACGTCTTCGCCAGCCCATTCGGGCTTCGGCAGGCCAAGCACTTCTGCTGGATTGGTGGTCATGGGTTCACTCCATCCGCGGCGCCAACGTCCCCCTCCCCCTTGAGGGGAGGGTGGCCGCGAAGCGGTCGGGAGGGGTCGCCGACGAGATACTCGGCCTTTTCCTTCACCGCCTGCGCTACGTGCCAGGCACTGTTCATAACATCCGGCTCATCCATCCTGAGAATCGTGTAGCCAAGAGATTTCAAATATGCATCGCGATTTGCATCGTGGCGCTTGCCGTTTTCGGTCTCATGGAGATCACCGTCGACCTCGACAATCAATCGGACCGACGGGCAAAGAAAATCGACGATATATGGCCCGATCGGCGCTTGGCGCCTGAACTTGAGGTCATGTGCTCGCAACTCGCGCAGTTCGTACCAGAGCAGCGATTCCGCTTTCGTCCCGTGGAGACGAAGCGAGCGCGCCTTTTGCCGCATTTCGAAACTGACACGGGTTCGGGGCACTTTACCAATTCTCCCAACGTGCATTTTCAGACTTGAGGTCGGCGCATGGCCGCGCTGACCCCTCCCGACCGCTTCGCGGCCACCCTCCCCTCAAGGGGGAGGGGAACGCCGAGCACCCTAAAACGCTTCCGCGTCCAGCGCCATCATCGTGTCGGCACCGGTGGAGATGCGGGCGAGGTGTGCCGCCGTCTCGGGCATCACCCGCTCCATGAAGTAGCGGCCGGTGACCAGCTTGTTTTCATAGAAGGCGGCCGAGCCGTTGCCGAGCTTGCCCTGCGCCGTCTTGGCCATGCGCGCCCACATATAGCCGAGCGCGACGAGGCCGAAGAGGTGCAGATAGTCAGTCGAGGCAGCACCGGCATTGTCGGGCTTCTGCATGGCATTCTGCATCAACCACATGGTGGCGGCCTGGAGATCGTTGAGGCCCTTCTTGAGCGCCTTGGTGAAAGGCGCCATCTTCTCGTCCGCGCGGTTTTCCTCGCAGAATTCGCCGACTTCCTTGAAGAAGGCCTGCACGGCGCGGCCGCCATTCATCGCCAGCTTGCGGCCGACGAGGTCGAGCGCCTGGATGCCGTTGGCGCCTTCATAGATCATGGCGATGCGGGCATCGCGCACGAACTGGCTCATGCCGTGTTCTTCGATATAGCCATGGCCGCCGAAGACCTGCTGCGCCATGACGGCGTGGTCGAAACCCTTGTCGGTCAGCACGCCCTTCACGATCGGGGTCATCAGGCCCATATGGTCGTCCGCCGTCTGGCGCTCGCCATCGTCGCCCGAACCATGGGCGACATCCGACTTCAGCGCGGTCCACAAAACCAGCGCGCGACCGGCTTCGTTGAAGGACTTCATGGTCATCAGGTTGCGGCGGATATCCGGGTGGACGATGATCGGATCGGCCTTCTTGTCCGGCGCCTTGGGGCCTGACAGCGAGCGACCCTGGATGCGCTCCTTGGCGTAGGTCACCGCGTTCTGATAGGCGACTTCCGACATCGCCAGCCCCTGCAGGCCGACGCCGAGACGGGCTTCGTTCATCATCGTGAACATGGCCTTGAGGCCGCCGTTCTCGGCCCCCAGCAGCTTGCCGGTCGCCTCGTCGTAATTCATGACGCAGGTGGCGTTGCCGTGAATGCCCATCTTCTCTTCGATGGAGCCACAGGAAACGCCGTTGCGCTCGCCGGGGTTGCCATCCGCATCGAGATGGAACTTCGGCACGATGAACAGCGAAATGCCCTTCACGCCTTCTGGCGCACCCTCGATGCGGGCCAGCACCAGATGGACGATGTTGTCGGCCATGTCGTGCTCGCCGGCCGAGATGAAGATCTTCTGGCCGGAAATCTTGTAGGTGCCGTCGCCATTGGGCACTGCCTTGGTGCGCAGCAGGCCGAGATCGGTGCCGCAATGCGGCTCGGTCAGGTTCATGGTGCCGGTCCAGCTGCCCTCGACCAGCTTCGGCAGCCAGGTGTTCTTCTGCTCTTCTGTACCGTGGACGAGGATGGCAGCCATCGCGCCCTGCGTCAGGCCGGGATACATCATCAGCGCCATATTGGCCGAGACCATGTATTCGGCGACCGCCGTGTGCAGCGAGTAAGGCAGGCCCTGGCCACCATATTCGGCCGGCACCGCAAGACCCATCCAGCCGCCTTCGCGATACTGATCGTAGGCTTCCTTGAAGCCCGTAGGCGTCGTCACCGAGCCGTCGTCATGGCGCACGCAACCTTCGAGGTCACCGGTGCGGTTGGTCGGCTGGAGCACGTTTTCGGAAAGCTTCGCGCCTTCGGCCAGAATGGCTTCCAGCACATCGGGGGTAGCGTCGGAAAATCCGGGAAGATTGCTGTAGCGCTCGTAGCCAAGCACCTCATTCAGCACGAAAAGCGTATCCTCGACCGGGGCCCGGTATGTCGGCATCTTAAATCCTCCGCCACAATACTATGCGGCTCCCGACGCGCGTAATCCAAGCGTCGAGTCCGCTTTCCAGATCGCCATAGCAATAATTGACGTTTGCGTAAACGTCAATTTTTTCATGGTTGTGAATTTTCTGAAGGAGGACGGCGGCAAGAGACCGCAAAGCTAGCCGCAAGTCCACGTCGACAATATGAAAAAAGCCACACAATGTCGTCGGACATTGTGTGGCTCAGTTTTCGAAATGCCCGAGGCCGAAAAGGCCTTCAGGCATCAGCACCGGCTCAGCCGTTGGCGGCAACCGGCAGCGGGCGGTCGGCAAGCATGCCGCGCACCGCCGACATGGCATTGCTGAGTTCGCCGATGGCGTCCTCGATCGCCTCGCGCTGCTTGTGCAGGCGCGAAAGCTGCTTTTCCGACTTGTCGAGAGCGAGCTTGAGCTGCTTGGCGTTGGTGCCCTTGGGATCGTAGAGATCCATCATCTGCTTGACGTCACGCAGCGAGAAGCCAACCTTCCTGCCGAGCAGGATCAGCTTCAGCCTTGCCTCTTCGCGATGGGTGTAAAGACGCGTGCTGCCTTCCCGCTTCGGGTTCAGCAGGCCCTTGTCTTCATAGAAACGAAGCGTGCGAAGGGTCACGCCGTATTTCTTGGCTATTTCGCCGATGCGGGAAAGATCGGTTTCCGCCGCGTCGGTAACAGTTTCGGTCATGGCCGCCGTGTTGCCGGCCTGCATAAGCTTCATCGTCATGTTCTTTTGCTTCCCCGTTGGCCACCGCGGTTTGACCGGCGGGGCCTGAACGAAAGCAATCGGGGCTGTGCTTCCGTTCGTGGTTTCAACGAATACTGCGCAAGGGTGCTCAAGCACCGCTTACGTTTACGTAAATGCTATACTCAGAGTGCCGTTACGTTGCAAGCGCCAACTGAATGAAACTGTTTTGCGACTTTTCGTTGCATTCTTCGCCGCGCGGTAAGGTTGGTTAACAACTTGTTTACCACGTTGGGGGAAATGTGCGCATGTCGGTCTGCCGTGGATAGTCTGTATTCGAATTGTTCATGGTTTTCGGAGCGCGGGAAAAACCCTGGAAAGCCAAGCTTTCCGCTGTTCACCCAGCCGCATCGGTCCCGACGGGGAAGTTGAAGAACCTGGCCGAAAACCAGCAACGGGCGAATGGGCGTTTCGATGAACAGCAAGCGGTCCTATCTCGACACACTCAATACCGGGAGGCTACGCAAGCCTCACACCACGCTCGAGGAACTGAACCGTTCGCTGGAGAACCTTGAGCAGCGCCTCAGCCGGCCGCAGGATGCCGGCCTGGACTTTTCACGCGAGCGCGACGACATGCGCCGCCAGCAGCGCTTCGCCGACCTGCCCTACGGCCAGAACCGCAGGGAAGACACCCGCGCCTATGCCGCTGCCCCGCAGCCGGCACCGCGCGCGTCCTACGACCAGCCCTACCAGACGATCGCCCGCGACCTCGACCGCGTGCGCGCGCAGGAAGACGGCGTCGCTGCCTTCGGCAAGATCGCTGCGGAACTGCAGGCGCTGCGCGAAGACCTTCGCCAGCAGGTGACCTCCGGCATGCGCCGCGAATTCGAAGCGGTGCGCGAGGACATCAGGCGCGCTTACGCTTCAGGCGCTACCAAGGGCGGGGTCGACGAACTCGGCGTCGAATTCGAGCGCCTGTCGAGCGCCATCCATTCGCTTTCGGAACGCAGCGACGACAAGAGCATCAACATGCTCCGTCTCGAACTGGAGCAGGTCAAAGGCTCGCTCGATCTGCTGGCGCGCGAAGAAACGGTGCGCTCGGTCGATCGCCGCTGGGACGACTTCAACAAGCGCTGGACGGATTTCGAGGACCGCATTTCGACCGGATCGCACGACCCGGCGATTTCCGCACTGACCTCGCGGCTTGAGCAGATCAACGACGCCGTCAACAACCTGCCCGAATCGCTGTCGCTGCGCTCGCTGGAAGAAAAGGTGCGCACACTGGCCGGCGCGGTCGACCATTTCGCCCGCCAGCAGGAAAATGCCGACGCCAACACTTTCGGCCAGATCGAGGTGCGGCTGGACGAGATCTCGCGCGCCATCGTCGCCTCGACGGCGGCAGCCACCCTACCCAATTTCGATCCCGCTCCCTTCGAGCGCATCGAAGCGCGGATTTCAGCACTGGCCCGCCAGATCGAGGAAGTCGCCGGCGACCAACCCACCGGCAATGAGGTGATGGAGCGCCTCGGCCTGCTCTCCAGCCGCGTCGACCAGATCACGCAGCAGATTCACCTGCCGGAAGCGGCGGTGGAGCGTCTCGGCAAGCAGATCGCCATCATCGCCGACAAGATCGACCGCGCACCGGCCACACCGGATGCGGACTATATTTTCCAGGGCATCGAGCAGCGCTTCGATCACCTGTCCGATATGATCGAACGCCGCCAGGGCGACGCTGCCGAACAGAGCAACACGCTGTTCCGCGATCTCGAGCGCCGGCTCGATGAAGTTGCCGACCGTCTCGACCAGCGCGCGCATGCGCCGGCGCTGGACAATAGCGGCATCATGGACGCCATCGACGCGCGCTTCGCCACGCTTGCCGAACGTCTTGAAGCGCGCCAGCCCGAGCCGGCCGACAACGCCGCCATCCGCAAGCTCGAAGCACGGCTCGAAAGCATTTCGAGCCGGCTCGATTCGTCTGCCAGCCAGTTCGCCAATATCGATCCGGACCTGATCCGCAATCTCGAAGCGCAGGTTTCCGGCCTGTCGCAGCACCTCGCCCGTCCGTCGAGCCCGCTGCCGGAATTCGAGGATATCGGCCCGCGCCTCAACGACATCGAAAAGTCGATCGCCGGCAGCCATGACAGCATCCTCGAGGCCGCGCGTCAGGCCGCCGAAAGTGCTGTCCGCTCGCTGTCGGGTTCGCAGACGCATACGGTGGCAGTGTCCGGCCTCGCCGACGACCTGAAGGCGCTGGAAGCACTGACGCGCCGTTCCGACGAGCGCAACACCAAGACCTTCGAGGCAATCCACGACACGCTCCTGAAGATCGTCGACCGGCTTGGCTCGCTGGAACAGGACGAGCGCCCGACCAGCAAGGTCGAGCCCGAGCCCCTCAACACGCTGCGCAAGATGGCGCTGCAGGACACGCCGTCGCTCGATTTCGACGATGGCTTGCCGCTGGTCGAGGCCGAAGATCGCCCCGCGACTTCGCGCGTCGGCAGCACGCTCACGCCGGCTCAGGCAGCGGCAGCCGCCGCAGTCGCGGCGCTCGATTCGGATACGATTGCCGAAGACGAGCCGGAGGCCGGTTCACGCTCGATGTTCGGCGGCCTTGGCCGCGTCTTCAAGGGCCGCAAGGGGCAGGCTGCCGCACAGGCCGCAACCGCTGCCCCTGCCGACGCCATAGCCAAGGACGAAGCACCGAGCGTCGACCTCGACGAGCCGCTTGATCCCAAATTCGCCAACCGGCCGCTCGAACCCGGTTCCGGCGCGCCCGACCTCAACGCCATCATGCGCCGCGTGCGCGACGAGCGAGGCCAGCCGGCAAAGCCTGTCGAAACAGAAGCTGCCAAGGCCGATTTCATCGCCGCCGCGCGCCGCGCCGCACAGGCAGCAGCTGCGGAAGCCGAAGCGCTGAAGCGCGATTCCAGCCTGAAGGGCCCGGTGAAGGCACTACGCATCGGCGATCTGCTCAAGGCACGCCGCAAGCCGATCCTGATGGCCGCCGCCGCGATCATGCTGGCGCTGGCCGGCCTGCAGCTCGGCAAGGCCTTCATGGCCGGCGATGCCGAGGTGGCGGAAGTGGTGACAACGCCGGCAATCGTCCAGCCAGCCGAGCAGTCCGCTCAAGTTGCCATGGCCGAAGCACCGCAGGCGCCCATCCAGATGGACAGCCTTGCCGACGCCCGCGGCGAAGCCTCGGCCACCCGCACCGTCGACCTGCCGCAGGACTCTCTTGCCGCCGATCCTGAACCGACGCCGGAAGAGGCGACCGCCGCCATTAGCGAGCCGGCCCCGGCTCCCGAAACGACGGCTTCGACATCTCCCGCCTATCAGCCAATCGATAATCCGGCGACGGTCATGAACACCCCGGCCGAGCCTATGCTTGCCAGCCCCGTTCCGGCCAATCCGGTCACGCCTGCTGCCACCACGGCTGCCGTCAGCGTGCCGACGGAAGCCGGCCCGGTGGCGCTGCGCGAAGCAGCTGGTTCCGGCGACGCCAAGGCGCTGTTCGAAGTCGGCTCGCGCTATGCCGACGGTCGCGGCGTCAAGGCCGACATGAAGGCAGCCGCCAAATGGTACGAGCAATCGGCCGAGGCAGGGTTTGCACCGGCGCAGTACCGCATCGGCAATTTCTACGAAAAGGGCCTCGGCGTCGACCGCGACGTGGACAAGGCCAAGACCTGGTATCAGCTGGCCGCCAGCCAGGGCAATGCCAGCGCCATGCACAATCTGGCCGTTCTGTTCGCCATGGGTGCCGACGGCACCGCCGACAATGAATCGGCTGCGCGCTGGTTCATCCAGGCGGCCGAACTCGGCGTCAAGGACAGCCAGTTCAATCTCGGCATCCTCGCCGCCAAGGGCGTCGGCATGCCGCAGAACCTCGAAGAGTCCTACAAGTGGTTCGCCCTCGTCGCCAAGACCGGCGACAAGGATGCTTCCGCCAAGCGCGACGAGATCGCCCATGCGCTGCGCCCCGAACAGCTGGAACGCGCCCGCGCGGCAACCGAACTCTGGAAGGCAAAGCCGCTCGACACGGCATCGAACTCGGTCGACATCCCCGAAGCCTGGCAGGAAAGCCAGGGCACGACCGCCAGCGTCGACATGAAGAAGGCCGTCCGCAACATCCAGGCCATCCTCAACAAGAACGGCTACGATGCCGGCGGCGCCGACGGCATGATGGGCCAGAAGACCAAGAACGCCATCGCCGCCTTCCAGAAAGCCAACGGCATGGACGCCACCGGCGAGATCGACGAAAAGGTCGTGCGGGCCCTGCTGGCGCTCAACAAATAATGGCAGTCGCCTACTTCGTCACGCACCCCGAGGTCATCATCGATCCCGAGGTGCCCGTGCCGCAGTGGGGACTGTCCGCCCGGGGACACGAACGCCTACAGGCCTTTTGCGCCCGCCCGATCCTGAATTCGGTGAGCGACATTTTCGTCAGCGACGAACGCAAAGCGCTGGACTGCGCCGAGACGCTCAAATCTCTGCGCAACCTCGAATTCCGCATAGACCCTCGCCTCGGCGAAAACGACCGCTCGTCCACCGGCTATGTCGCGCCGCCGCGCTTCTGGGAGATCGTCGCGGAATTCTTCGCCCATCCTGATACCAGCATCCTGGGTTGGGAAACGGCGGCAGACGCACAGCGGCGCATCAAAACGGCAGTGACCGAGAGCATCGCCGGCCGAACCGGCAAGGGAGACGTCGTCATATTCTCCCACGGCGGGGTCGGTACGCTGTTGTTATGCGACCTGCTGGGAGAACCGATTTCGCAGAATAGAAGCCAGCCGATCAGCGGAGGCGGCTGCTATTTTGCGTTTGATGCGGATACATTGGCCATTCGCCACACTTGGCAAGACATCGTGCCGGAACAATCCTGAAAGTTAATCCTGAAGCGAGCGATCCGATGGGTTCATCGGGCGGCCGAACTCGCTATCTATTCCACCATGTTGACGAAGACCCCGCCAAGGCTTAATGATACAGACCTGTCTCACCCTTTCGAGTCTGCGTCATGTCCTCCACCTACGGCAATACCGAAAAGCGCCAGCACATCGTCGAAACGGCTTATGCGCTGTTCAAGCGCGAAGGCTTTCACGCCACCGGGATAGACCGGATCATTGCCGAAGCGGGCGTGGCGAAGATGACGATGTACCGCCATTTCCCCAGCAAGGACGGCCTTACCGTCGAGGTTCTTGCCTGGCGGGCGCAGCGCTTCGACCATCAGCTTGACCAACTCGCCGAGCTTGACGCCACGCCCGAACAGAAGATCGCAACGATCTTCGATTGGTACGGACGCTGGTTCAAAAGCCCGGATTTCCATGGCTGCCTGTTCGCGCATGCGCTCGCGGAATTCGGCGATCCCGCCCATCCGGTTTTCAAGGCCGTGGCCGACCAGAAGAATGGCCTGAAAGGGCGCATGCGCCGGATTCTCGAAGCGGCTTTGCCCGAAGATCAGGCCGAGAGCATTGCGGCGGCTCTTTTGATGCTGCTCGAGGGCGCGACCCTTCTGGCCCAGATGGGCCAGGGAGAGACCGCCATTCGGGATGCAAGAAACGCCGCTCTCGGCCTGCTTGCCAGGCTGCCGGCACGGCAATGAGCGCGGCGGTCGTCAGCCTGGCGCTTTTTGCGGCAATCCTGCACGCGACATGGAACGCCTTTCTGCGAACGGGTGCCGACAGGCTCTGGACCATCACGGTCATGAGCCTTTCCGGTACGATCGTCGCTCTTCCCTTCGTCTTCATCTATCCTCTGCCGGAAAGTTCGGCCTGGCTCTATATCGTTCTGTCGGCCTGTCTTCAGGTCGGCTACAGCGTCTTTCTGGTTGCCGCCTACAGAAACGGCGAGCTGGGGCAGGTCTATCCCATCGTTCGCGGCACCGTACCGCTGCTGGTGACTGTCGGTGGATTTCTGCTCGCCGGCGATCGCCTCGACACCTACCAGACGGCCGGCGTCGTCCTCGTGGCAACGGGAATCATGAGCCTTTCCTTGGGCAAAGGCAGGGCGGCCACGTCATCGATCCTCTTCGCCCTGGCGACGGGCGCGATCATTGCCAGCTATGTGACGGTCGATGCGATCGGCGTCCGCGAGGCTGGCCATACGGGCGCCTACACCGCATGGGTGGTGGTGATTTATGGCGCGCTGCTGCCGCTGACTTTCGTGCTGTTCCGGGGAAAACTCGTCGTCGACATTCATTCGCCCGAAACCTTGAAAGCACTGGCGGGCGGCATAGTCGCGCTCACCGCCTATGGCGTGGTAATAGCGGCATTGGCCCTTGGGCCGGCCGGGCCTATCACCGCCTTGCGGGAAACGAGCGTCGTGTTCGCAGCCCTGATCGGATGGCTTTTTCTGGGGGAAGCATTGACGCCCCGCCGTATCCTTGCCTGCTCAATCGTGGCTTTCGGAGCCATCTGCCTCAGCCATTGATCACGGCCCATTTGCGACGGAACGGCCCGTCGCAGAACCCGGTCGCACAGGCCCGCCTTTGCTTGCTATAGTTCGGCGGCAAACAGCGAAGGTGCGAAAACAATGCCGGCCGGCCAATTCAGGATGCTTCGTTGCAGAACGGCCGGTGTGGAAGCCGTCGAGGCTGCCACGCGCCATGCCTTCTCTCGGCACTGGCACGAGCAATACGGCATCGGCGTCATCCATCAGGGCGCGCAGAAATCGCTGAGCGGGCGCGGCATGGTGGAGGCCGGTCGTGGGGACACCATCACCGTCAATCCCGGCGAGGTCCATGACGGCATGCCGATCAGCGATGCCGGGCGGTCGTGGCGGATGCTTTATTTCGATCCGGCGATCATCCAGGCGGCCTTCGCAGACATGAACGAAGGCGCGTCGAAAGCCTGCGAGTTCGTCTGGCCGGCCAAGACCGACGCCGCAGTTGCCACCCTGTTCCATCGCCTTTACGCGGCAATCACCGGGCATGCGTCCGGCTCGTCCGACCTGCTGAGCGAGGAACTGCTGCTGCGCCTGCTGGCCAATGTCGTGCGCGAGCGGAGCGAGGTCGAGGCCTCAGCGTCCGCATCCACGGCGATCATGCGCGCAAGGCAGTTGATCGACGACGAGCCCACCGCCCCGATCACGCTTGCCGATCTTGCGCGGCAAAGCGGCATGAGCCGGTTTCAGGTGCTGCGCGGCTTTGCCAAAGCGACCGGCTTCACCCCGCACGCCTATCTCATGCAGCGGCGCACCGACCTCGCCCGCCGGCTGATCGCGCAAGGCACGCCATTAGCCGAGGCTGCTGCAGGCTGCAGCTTTGCCGACCAGAGCCACATGACTCGAATGTTCACGCGCAAATACGGCGTGTCGCCGGGCGTATACGCCGCCGCCGTCGCCTGACCCGCCTGCAATTTCGTTCAAGACGGCGAGCCCTCGCACGGCTCAAATCGGTTCTCTCACGGAGAACTGGCATGAGCATCGAATTCCTGATCACATCCTTCATCATCGTGGTGTCGCCCGGCACCGGCGTCGTCTACACGCTGGCGACCGGCCTTTCGCGCGGCGCGCGCGCCAGCGTGGCTGCCGCGTTCGGCTGCACCATCGGCATCGTCCCGCATATGGCGGCGGCGATCATGGGGCTGGCTGCAATCCTGCACACCAGCGCGCTTGCCTTTCACGCCTTCAAATATGCCGGCGTCGCCTATCTGCTTTACATGGCCTGGAACGCGCTGCGCGAAAACGGCTCGCTGAAGGTCGACGAGGAAATCACCGAACGCTCGGCCGCCCGGATCACCCTCACCGGCATCCTCGTCAACATCCTCAATCCGAAACTGTCGATCTTCTTCCTCGCCTTTCTGCCGCAATTCATCAGCACCGGCGAGGCGCACCCGCTGTCGCGCATGCTGATTTTGAGCGCCGTGTTCATGGCGATGACCTTCATCGTCTTCGTCGGCTACGGGTTGTTCGCCGCATCCGTGCGCGACAAGGTCATCTCGCGCCCGCGCGTGCTGACCTGGATGCGCCGCACTTTCGCCGGCGCCTTCGTGCTGCTCGGTGCAAGGCTGGCGCTGGCAGATCGGTAAGGGCCAATCCGACCGCAACCCAAATGCGACCGCGAATGGCGGTCGCCGTTAACCCGCTGACATGCTTTTTGTTTTAGACTGCCCGTGATGTTTGACTTCGCCGCAATGTCGGCGCAAGAGCAATGTAACGACCGAGGGCAAGGGACAGTCTTGGCCGGCAGGCACATAGCGTAGAGTTTGACGGGTGGGCATCTATCTCCCGATCGCAGAATTATCGGCCAACATCGTCGTGCTGCTCGCAATGGGCGCCGCGGTCGGGTTCCTGTCGGGCATGTTCGGCGTCGGCGGCGGCTTCCTCATCACCCCGCTGCTGATCTTCTACAACATTCCCCCAGCCATCGCAGTCGCCACCGGCGCGAACCAGGTCATCGCTTCGTCCTTCTCCGGTGCGCTTGCGCATTTCAAGCGCGGCACGCTCGATTTCAAGCTCGGAACGATGCTTCTGCTTGGCGGCATCGTCGGCTCGACGCTCGGCATCTATGTCTTTGCGCTGCTGCGCGCCATCGGCCAGCTCGACCTGTTCATTTCGCTGCTCTACGTCATCCTGCTCGGCACCGTCGGTGCGCTGATGATGGTGGAAAGCGTCAACGCCATCCGCAAGACCAAGGATGGCGCAGCCCCCGCGCTGAAGAAATCCGGCCAGCACAACTGGATCCACCGCCTGCCGCTGAAGATGCGGTTCCGCGCCTCCAAGCTTTTCGTCAGCGTCATACCCGTGCTCGGGCTCGGCGCCGGCATCGGCTTCCTGTCGTCGATCATGGGCGTGGGCGGCGGCTTCATCATGGTGCCGGCGCTGATCTATCTGCTGAAAGTGCCGACCAATGTCGTCATCGGCACCTCGCTGTTCCAGATCATCTTCGTCTCCGCCTATACGACCATCGTCCACTCCACCACCAACCAGACCGTCGATATCGTGCTGGCCTTCGTGCTGATGGTGGGCGGCGTCGCCGGCGCGCAATATGGCGCCAAGGCCGGGCAGAAGCTGCGCGGCGAACAGTTGCGCGCCCTGCTTGCGCTGCTGGTGCTGGCGGTGGCGCTGCGCCTTGCCTTCGACCTGTTCGTGCGGCCGAACACGCTTTACTCCCTCACCGGGATCGACGGGGGCCACCTGTGAGGCTGGCCGCGATCTTGGCTGCCGCGCTCGTCGCGGCCTTGCCGGCATTCGGGGCAGCGCTTGCGCAGGCTCAGCAAGCCAATCCCGAAAACATCCAGATCGGCCTTTCGACCGACCGCGTCGCCATCACCGCCGACTTCAGCGGCGCCGACCTGACGATCTTCGGCGCGGTGGAAAACGCCGACCCGCTGATCAACCGGCAGGGAAGATACGACGTCATCGTCGTGCTGGAGGGGCCGGCAAAGCCCGTCGTCGTGCGACGCAAGGAACGCGTGCTCGGCATGTGGATCAACCTGGATTCGGAGACATTCGAAAACGTCCCCTCCTCCTACTCCGTCGCCACGACGCGGGCGTTCCGCGACATAGCCGAGCCGAAGAACTACAAGCAGCTGGCTCTGGGTGCGGACAACCTCTACATCCAGCCGGCGGACACGACCGACGACCCGGTGACGATCGCCGAGTTCACGGCCGCCCTGCGCGAGCGCAAGAAGGCAACCGGCCTCTACAGCGAGCGCATCGGCGGCGTGCAGTTCCTGTCGGCCAACCTGTTCCGCGCCGCCCTTTCGCTGGCGCCCAACGTGCCGGTTGGCACGCACCGCGCGCGCGCCTTCCTGTTCCGCAACGGCGTCTTCGTCAAGGAAACCTCGGCCCAGCTCGCCATCTACAAATCCGGCTTCGAGCAGACTATCTACCGCTTCGCCAACAACCATGCGTTCTGGTTCGGCATTTTCGCCGTGGGGCTGGCTATGCTCACCGGCTGGCTCGGACGGATCATTTTCCGCCGGGATTGAGGCTGGGTTCCTCTAATGGCCCTCCCCACAAGGGCAGGGCCATCGCATATGTCACAGCCGACCCCCACTCCGCCTCGCTTTGCTCGGCACCTCTCCCCCTCAAAAGGGGAGAGGAAAGGCGCCCAGCCTTGCGGCCGGCATTTCCTCTCCCCCGTCGATCGGGGGAGAGGTGGCTCGGCGAAGCCGAGACGGAGTGGGGGTCGAATTCTATAAAGCGTCGCGGAGCCGCTATCCAGGTCTTAACATCGACCCTGCAATCGGAAATATCCGATGCGTTCCAAGCATGTACGCAATCAGGCTTTCCATGCGGAACAGCCCGGCATAGGCGCGGTCGAGCACATTCAGCGAGCCCGTATAGGCCCCAAACGCCGGCATGATGATGCGCGCGCCATCGCTGGCAAAACAGCGCCGCCGCACCGAGCGGCCGCGCTGGACGATGCGCGCGCAAGGGTGGAGGTGGCCCGCGATCTCGCCCTCGACCGGCGTGGCCGACGGTTCATGCCGAAACATCAGGCCGCCGACGGCGATCTCCTGCACCGTCTCGCCGGGCAGGTCGGCTGGTGCCTGCGGGTCGTGGTTGCCGGCGACCCAGAACCAGTCGCGCCCGGCCATCATCGCCTCGAGCCGCTCGCGGAAGATATCCGGCAGGCGTGCCGCCCCTGCCCCATCATGAAAACTGTCGCCAAGGCTGATGACGCGCCTTGGAGAATAATCCTCGATGACATGGGCAAGCCGCGCCAGGGTCGCCGCCGTATCGTAGGGCGGCAGCAGCGCGCCGCGCCGGACCGCATAGGAAGAACCCTTCTCCAGATGCAGGTCGGAGACGACCAGCATCTCCATCTCCGGCATGAACAGCACGCCGCGCTGGTCGCAGATCACCCGCTCGCCGGCGATGGTGATCGCCTCGTTCTTCGGTGTCATCGCGCGCACTGCAAGCGTCATTGCGGGCCCATTGCCTCTTCGATCAGGTCTGCCGCTTCCATCAGGAGCGTTTCGTTGGCGCCGCCATTCACCGGCTCCTTGCCGATTTCCAGCATCACCGGCACGGCCAGCGGCGAAATCTGGTCAAGGCTTTTATGCACGATTCGGCCGCGTATGCGCGAGAGCATCTCGGCCAGTCTCCTGACATCGAGCAGGCCGGAAGCAGCGTCCGTGCGCGTCGCCTGCAGCAATATGTGGTCCGGCTCGTGGCTGCGCAGCACATCGTAGATCAGGTCGGCCGACACCGTCACCTGCCGCCCGCTTTTCTCCTGGCCGGGAAAGCGCTTCTCGATCAGCCCGGCAATCACCGCGCAAGTGCGGAACATGCGCTTCAGCATCCAGCTGTCGTTCAGCCAGGCGTCGAGGTCGTCGCCGAGCATGTCCTCATCGAACAATTCGCCAAGCGACGGCTTTTTCGTGCGGAACATGTGGCCCATGTCGTCCAGCGCCCAGACGGCCAGCGAATAGTCGGTCGCCACGAAGCCGAGCGGCCGCGCGCCCATCCGCTCCAGCCGCCGCGTCAAAAGCATGCCCAGCGTCTGGTGCGCCAACCGGCCCTCGAAGGGATAGGCGACCATGTAATGTCGGTTGCCGCGCGGAAAGGTTTCCACCAGCATCTCGTCGCGGCGCGGCAGCACCGACTTTTCCTTTTGCAGCCGCAGCCAGTCGGCCACCTGTTCAGGCAGACGCTTCCAGCGCTCCGGATCGGCCAGCATCGCCCGCACCTCGCCTGCCAGATAGGTCGACAGCGGAAACTTGCCGCCGGCATAGGACGGCACGATGATGTTGGCGCCGCTGCCATTGGACACGAAGCACTCGTTCTCGCGGATGCCCTCGAAGCGCAGGATCTTGCCGGCGAAGAGAAAATTATCGCCCGGCCGCAACGTTTCGGCGAAATATTCCTCAACCTTGCCGAGCACCGGCCCGCCGCGCGCCACCATCCCCCTGCCCTGGCGCACGTAGCGCACATTCAGTTCCGGCATCTCGACGATGGTGCCGATGTTCAGCCGGTATTGCTGGGCAATCCGCGGATGGCTGACGCGCCACGTGCCGTCCTTGGTCAGCTTTATGCGGGCGTAGCGCTCATAGCTCCTCAGCGCATAGCCGCCGGTGGCGACGAAATCGACGACACGATCGAAGGTGTGACGGTCGAGCTTCACGTAAGGGGCGGCACTGCGCACCTCCTCAAACAGCGCATCGGCATGAAAGGGCGCGGCGCAGGCACTGCCCAGCACATGCTGAGCCAGCACGTCGATCGCGCCTTCGATCAGCGGCGGCGTGTCCTGCGCGCCGAGATAATTCGCCTCCAGTGCTGCCCGGCATTCCAGCACCTCGAAGCGGTTGGCCGGTATCAGAATCGCCTGGCTCGGCTCGTCCATGCGATGGTTGGAGCGGCCGATGCGCTGCGCCAGCCGGCTCGCGCCCTTGGGTGCGCCGACATGAACGACGAGATCGACATCGCCCCAGTCGATACCGAGATCGAGCGTCGAGGTCGCGACGATGGCGCGCAGCGAATTCGTCTCCATCGCCTTTTCGACACGCCGGCGCTGGCCGACATCGAGCGAGCCGTGATGCAGCGCAATCGGCAGGTTGTCCTCATTGCCGCGCCACAGTTCCTGAAACAGGAATTCGGCCTGGCTGCGCGTGTTGACGAAAAGCAGCGTCGTGCGGTGCCGGCGGATGGCATCGTAGATTTCCGGAATGGCATAGCGCGCTGAGTGGCCGGACCACGGCACGCGCTCTTCCGACTCCAGGATCGAGATTTCCGGCTTGGCCCCGCCTGGCACGGTGATCAGGTCGGCCATGTCGCCCTGCGGGTTCTGGCTCACCAGCCAGCGCCGCAATTCGTCCGGCTCCGACACCGTCGCCGAAAGCCCTATCGCCTGCAGGCCCGGCACGATCGAGCGCAGCCGCGCCAACCCGAGCGCCAGCAGGTGCCCGCGCTTGGAGGTCACCAGCGAATGCAGCTCGTCCAGCACGACATAGCGCAAATCCTCGAAGAAACGCTTGGCATCGGAGGCCGCGATCAGCAGCGCCAGTTGCTCCGGCGTGGTCATCAGAATGTCGGGCGGCACCAGCTTCTGGCGCTGGCGCTTGTGCTGCGGCGTGTCGCCGGTGCGCGTTTCCATGGTGATCGGCAGGCCCATCTCGCCCACCGGCTTGCCGAGATTGCGCTCGATATCGACGGCCAGCGCCTTCAGCGGCGAGATGTAGAGCGTGTGGATGCCGCGATGCGCCTGTCCCGGCTTGCGCTTCGGCCGCGTTGCCAGTTCAGTCAGCGTCGGCATGAAGCCGGCCAGCGTCTTGCCCGCGCCCGTCGGCGCAATCAGCAGCACCGACTTTCCCGCCTGCGCCCGCGACAGAAGTTCGATCTGATGCGCACGCGGCGACCAGCCGCGACCAGCGAACCATTTGACGAACGGCTCGGGAAGAATGGCGGCGCTCTGGCCTTGCTCGGTGCGGCTCTGGTCGTTCACGCAAAAGACCTAGCGCGAAGGACGACCCGCGCCAAGCGGAATTTGGAACAAAAGGTGATCGTTCTGTGGGAGGCATGGCCTTCGATCTCAGGGTAAGTCTTGGCAAGGGGCGATGCCAACCACGAGTTCGTCATCGCGGAAACCGCAGCGAAGCGGAGGTTGTCCGGGACCCATTGGTCAGGGCATCGTCAGCGCGGTCCGGTCCTAATGTTGATGCGCGCGTTCGGCACCGCTGAAGCTCCTTTCCATTCCGGCATGGATCCCGGGTCTCCGCTTCGCTCCGCCCGGGATGACGAAGAGAGGGGGTGTCGCAGCCAATCGCAAACGTTGTTGCTGGCCAAAGACGCAACTGCCGCGAGCCAGCATTGACGATTAGCGAAGGCTAAATATGCAGTTCGTCATCCCGGGCGCAGCATGAGCGAAGCGCATGCGGAGACCCGGGATCCATGCCGGACCATCGATGAAGGCTACAGCGGTGCAGAACTGCCGAAGCTGAAACCAGCGGAAACTGTGGGGGAAAGATTTCCACCCAATTTCCACTCAACCCATTGTTTCCATTAACCCCACACATTTTTTCACGCCCGATTTATCCCCACCCCAAGACACCACCCGCATAATCCCCTCATCGCTCTTGCGGGACCGGGTTCTGGAACCGGGATCGGGGAGAGCGGCGGTGACCTCCCGCCCTGGTGTGGTAGCCAGGAACCCGAGGGCCCGACACAGGCCGGCGTCCTGCGGCCGCATGCCCTGGCTGGAAGCTGCAAGCGATAAGCTTGTGGCGGAAGGATCAAGGGTAGATCGCGCAGGATGCGGAGAACCCGCGGCGTCTTGTCCATGGAATGTACATGGAGCGGGCGTTGTGACCGGCCGACTTCGGGACAGACACCGAGACGGGCGGTCGAGAGATCGCAGAAAAATACAAAGATGAGCGAGATTTCGGCCGCCCGTCTTTCCCGGCTCTTTGACAATGGCCAGATGCGAAAGCAGGCGTGGCGATGAACAGGTGCGTCCTTCGAGGCTCCCCTTCGACAAGCTCAGGATCGCACCTCAGGATGAGGGAGGGTGTGCCGGCAGAAATTGTCTTCATGAAGAGTAGGTGCGTTTCAAGATGAGGGAGAATTGCGCTAACCTCCCTCATCCTGAGGTGCGAGCGCTAGCGAGCCTCGAAGGACGCACCGGAATGCTCCGGGGACAGTTCCCCGGAAGGGCGCGGCAGTTGCGATCTCGCACAAGGGGCAAAAAGTAAACTGTCCCAAGCGCTTCCTCAGGGGGAAGGGAAACGCCGGCGCTAACCCTTGCGGGCAATCACGATCAGCCCGTCCACCGGCTCGCGGCGGTCCTGCCGGATCACTGCGGTCTCGATGGAAAGCGGCGCAAAGCCATTCCCAGCAAGCATGCCACGCACATAACGCTCCGAATGCGCGTAACGCCGCGATGGCTGAAGGACAAAATCCCCCTCGCCGCGCAAAAGCTCGACCGAGAAGCCGAACAGCCCGTCCTGCTCGAGCATGGCCGCTACCACCTTCATGACGCCGTCGAGCGCGCCGACATACATGAACACATCCGCCGCCGTGACGAGATCGGCCGGCGCGCCATCATAGGCAAGCGTCTGCAGATCGGCCTTGACCAGTTCGTCGTAGACTCCCTTTTCGCGCGCCTTGCGCAGCATTTCTGCCGAGATGTCGTAGCCTGCGAGATGATCGCAGGACGGGCGCAGGCGCTCGCCCATAAGCCCGGTGCCGCAGCCAAGATCGATCGCGCGGCCGAAACGCCCGGCATGCGTGGCGCGGATCGCCTCGGCCAGCAGGTCCGGCACGCGGTATTCGAGCTTGTTGACCAGCGCATCGTCGAATTTCGGCGCATATTGATCGAACAAAGCCTCGACGAAGGCGCTGGGCGGGGCATCCGCCGCTTCAGTAGCGCCGATCAGTTCGAGCTTCAGCGCCGCACCCGGACGATCCAGCGGCTCCAGTTTCAGCACCATGCGCCAGGCTTCCGCCGCCTGCGCGAGATTGCCGGCAGCCTCGTGCATTTCGCCGAGCCGGAACCAGCCCATCGCCCATCCCGGCGCAAGCTCAACCGCGCCGAGCATGAGTTCAGCCGCGGCGGCATGATCGCCCGAGCCGAACAGGAATTCGGCATAGTCGGCGCGGCGGTCCGCCAGCAGGTCACCGGAAGAGGTTTGCAAGGGTTTCAAGTGGCGCATTCCTGCGGCGGAAGCGCCGGTGGAGCGCTATATCGCTTGTCAGGAGCAAAATTCAACAGGCTTTTCTGTGCCGTGCAAAACCCTATCTTGAGCGGATGCGCGCACGCGACCTGCTCCACACCCGCCCGGAAGGGCTCTATTGCCCTCCCGGCGATTTCTATATCGATCCGGTCCGGCCGGTCGCCCGCGCCCTGATCACCCATGGCCATTCGGATCATGCCCGATCGGGCCATCGCTCGGTACTGGCGACGGCCGAGACGCTGGACATCATGGCGCTGCGCTACGGCGCGGATTTTGCCGGCACAACGCAGGCGGCCAAGCTTGGCGAAACCATTGACGTCAACGGCGTCGCGGTAACCTTTCACCCGGCAGGCCACGTGCTCGGTTCCGCGCAAATCTGCGTCGAAAAGGACGGCATGCGCATCGTCGCTTCCGGCGACTACAAGCGCCGGCCGGATTCGACCTGCGCGCCCTTCGTGCCGATCCGCTGCGACGTGTTCATCACCGAGGCCACCTTCGGGCTGCCGGTGTTCAAGCATCCGCCGGATAGCGGTGAAATCGCGCGGGTGCTGAAATCGGCCGAACAGTTTCCCGAGCGGGCGCATATGATCGGCGCCTATGCGCTCGGCAAGGCGCAGCGCGTGATAAAGCTGCTGCGCGAGGCCGGCTATGATCGGACGATTTTCATCCATGGCGCGCTGGCGAAGCTCTGCGACTATTACGAGAGCCAGGGCATAGCGCTCGGCGATCTCCAGCCGGCAACGGTGGACAGCGGCGCAAAAACCGATTTCGCCGGCGCCATTGTCGTCGGCCCGCCCTCGGCCTTCGCCGACCGCTGGGCACGGCGCTTTCCCGACCCGGTTTCATGCTTCGCCTCCGGCTGGATGCGCATCCGCCAGCGCGCCAAGCAGCGCGGCGTCGAACTGCCGCTGATCATCTCGGATCATTCGGACTGGGACGAACTGACCGAGACCATCACCGAGACCGGCGCCGGCGAAGTCTGGGTAACGCATGGCCGCGAGGAGGCGCTGGTGCGCTGGTGCGAACTCAACGGCATTGCGGCGAGCCCGCTGCATCTGGTCGGTTATGAAGACGAGGGGGACTGAGCGATGAACCGCTTCGCCGAACTCCTCGACCGGCTGGTGCTGACGCCGTCGCGCAACGGCAAGCTGACGCTGATGACCGACTATTTCCGCACGGTCGAAGACCCCGATCGCGGGCTGGCACTGGCGGCGCTTACGGGCGACCTGTCGATCGCAGCGGTAAAGCCGGCCATGCTGCGCATGCTGGTCACCGAGCGGATGGACCCGGTGCTGTTCGGCTACTCATACGATTATGTCGGCGACCTCGCCGAAACCGTCTCGCTGGTGTGGCCGGAGCCGGACGCGCATCTCACCGCCAACAGCCAGCCCACACTTGCCGATGTGGTCGGCGCGCTGCAATCGGCGAGCCGGTCTGACGGGCCAAAAGTGCTGGTGCGCCTGCTCGACCGGGCCGACATCTCGGCGCGCTACGCCATCATCAAGCTGGTGACCGGCGGCCTGCGCATCGGCGTCTCCGCGCGCCTTGCCAAGCAGGCGCTGGCCAATCTCGGATCGGTCGACGTGACGGAAATCGAGGAGCTGTGGCACGGGTTGACGCCGCCCTACACGGAATTGTTCGCATGGCTGGAAGGCAGGACGGAGCGTCCGCAAAAGACCGCCAAGGCGCTGTTCCGGCCGGTCATGCTGTCCAATCCGGTCGGTGACAACGACCTCGAAAAGCTCGATCCCGCCGACTATGCCGCTGAGTGGAAATGGGACGGCATCCGCGTGCAGGCCGTCTGCGAGGGCGGAGTGCGGCGGCTCTATTCGCGCACCGGCGACGATATTTCGCCGGCCTTTCCCGATCTCGTCGAGGCCATGGTCTTCGACGGCGCGCTGGATGGTGAGCTGCTGGTCGGCGATCCATCGTGCCAAACCGGCACATTCTCGGACCTGCAGCAGCGGCTGAACCGCAAAACGGTGACGCCCAAGATGCAGCAGAGCCACCCGGTCTTCGTGCGCTGTTACGACCTTTTGCAGGACGGCACGGAGGATCTGCGCGCGCTGCCCTTCATCGAGCGCCGTGCCCGGCTGGAGGCATTCGTGGCCAAGCTCGATCCGACGCGTTTCGACCTGTCGCCACTGGCGCCGTTTGCTGATTGGGCAGCGCTTGAAGACATGCGCCGCAACCCACCGCATCCGGTGATCGAAGGCGTCATGCTGAAGCGCAAGGACTCGCCCTATCTCGCCGGCCGTCCGAAAGGCCCGTGGTTCAAGTGGAAGCGCGACCCTTTCACCGTCGACGCGGTGCTGATGTATGCGCAACGCGGCCACGGCAAGCGCTCCAGCTTCTATTCCGACTATACGTTCGGCGTCTGGTCCGGCCCGGAAGGCGGCGAGGAGCTGGTGCCGGTGGGCAAAGCCTATTTTGGCTTCACCGACGAGGAACTGCGCCAGATCGACAAATATGTCCGCGACAACACGATCGAACGTTTCGGGCCGGTGCGCTCGGTGCGCGCAGACCGCAAACAGGGGCTGGTGCTGGAAGTCGCCTTCGAGGGCCTCAATCGCTCGACGCGGCACAAATCCGGCGTCGCCATGCGCTTCCCGCGCATTTCGCGGCTGCGCTGGGACAAGCCGACGGCGGAAGCCGATCGGATAGAGACGCTGCAGGCACTGCTTGACTAGGCAGATGAATTTACTGCGAAATCGAAACCTTGATAGCGTAGATGTCCACCGCCTTGCCCTCACCGGCAACATCGGAATTGATGGCGATCGTGCCGCCCGCGCCGGGTTTCTTCTTGGCGAAATCGATCTCGAAAAGATAATCGCCCTCCTCCTGGCCAAGCGCGTAACGCTTGCGGCCGCAATCGCCGAGTTCGCCGAAGTTGCAGTCCACCGACATCTGGGTTTCCTTGCCATCCTCGCCGCGGGCAACGATGTCGAAGGTGGCCGACTTGCCGCCGACCTGCTCAAGCACGCCCTGACCGATATCGAACAGCACGGTGGCGCCCGACTGGCCGGAACGGACGCGCAGGAAGCTGCCCGATGCATCCTGCATGACTTCGGCCTTCGAATCTCCCGGCGTCGTCACCTTCGTGGCGTCCTCGGGCGAGAAGACACTGATCCAGTTGCGGTTCGCGTCAGCCTGTCCCGGCCTTATCGGAGCGCCTTCATTTTCCGGAATGAAATCCTCGCTCTGGGTCGTCGCAGGCGGGTTGGGAACGGAGGTGTCGCGCTCGGCCGGCGATTTCAGCAGACCGGTCTGGTAGGCCCACCACCCGCCGATGCCGATCGCGGCAAGCACGGTTGCGGTGACGAATATGCGGGTGAACGGTATGTGAAACCTGCGGGCACGAGCCTCGTTGCGGTCGGGCTCGACAGATATTGCCCTGTCGCCGGCAAGCGGCCCGGCGCTTGTGGTTTCTCCCCGGCCGGGCATGTCGACGCGCGGTACCGCCGCGCCTGCCGGACCTTCGACGGCGATTTCAGGCGACGAAGCCGTCGAAGCCCCACCGCGTTCGGGCCGAACATCGTCGAGCCCCGGCTCGATCGCAGGCACGGCAGGCTGAAATTCCGATTCGATCTCGGTGATCTTGGCCTGCATGGCCTTGCGGCGGTTGATCGCCGCCTCCACCGTCAGGCTGGGGTTTGCCTTGAGCGCACGGTCAAGGGCGGCAAATGCCGAGCGATAGACCTTCTCGCGGAAAGCCCGATCATCGGCATCTCCTTTTTCGAAGGCGTTTCGGATCGCCTTTTCGATCGCATCCAAACCGTTTTCCCCACGATGAAAGTAAGTGCTACCAGATGGTTAGACGTAGCGGCGTAATCAAGCAACGGCCAGCGGGGGCAATTAGCCTCCTCAATTCGGCCGCAACGACGATTTTCCCCGCAAAGTTTGTATCAATTCTGTCAGAATTGCTGATTGCCCGCTGGAATCGATCTGCTAAAACAGATTACGTTTACGCAAACGTCAATATTTTAGCGAGAGGCTTGAGCAGTGGCGCTACCTGACATCTTGAAGAAAAACCTGCGTATCCCGGTCGTCGGGTCGCCGCTTTTCATCATTTCGCACCCGCCGCTGGTGCTGGCGCAGTGCAAGGCCGGTGTGGTCGGCTCATTCCCGGCGCTGAATGCGCGGCCCGAATCACAGTTGGACGACTGGCTGGCCGAAATCACCGAGGACCTCGCAAGCTACGATGCAGCCAATCCCGGCCGGCCGTCGGCTCCCTTTGCGGTCAACCAGATCGTCCACAAGTCCAACACCCGCCTGCAGCACGATCTCGAGCTTTGCGTGAAGTACAAGGTGCCGATCGTCATCTCCTCGCTCGGCGCGGTGGAAGAGGTCAATCAGGCGGTCCACTCCTATGGCGGCATCGTGTTGCACGACATCATCCATGATCGTCATGCGCGCAAGGCAATCGAAAAGGGCGCGGACGGGCTGATCGCGGTGGCGACGGGTGCCGGTGGCCATGCCGGCACGCTGTCGCCTTTCGCCCTGATCCAGGAAATCCGGCAATGGTTCAACGGGCCACTTCTGCTGGCAGGCGCAATCGCCAATGGTGGGGCGGTGCTTGCCGCGCAGGCGATGGGCGCCGATCTCGCTTACATCGGCTCGCCCTTCATCGCGACGACGGAAGCGCGCGCGACCGACTCCTACAAACAGATGATCGTGGAATCGAAGGCTGCCGACATCGTCTATTCGAACCTCTTTACCGGCATCCATGGCAACTACCTCAAAGGTTCCGTGCGCGCGGCCGGCATGGACCCGGACAATCTCGCCGTCTCCGACCCCTCGACGATGAATTTCGGCGGCGACAAGACCAAGGCGTGGAAGGATATCTGGGGCTGCGGCCAGGGGATCGGCGCGGTGGGTGAAGTAGGTCCTGTGTCCGCACTCGTTGACCGGCTGGCCGATGAATATGCAGCAGCGAAATTGCGTCTGGCTGCGTAGGCGCTCGGTGGCCCGGCGTATATGAAGTTCACAGACCGTGTTCGCCGACGAGGCGAGGCGCCCGACACGCCGGTTTGATCGGCGCACCACGCCGTGCAACGGTATTTGCAAATTACGCGATAGCGGCTTGAATTTGCCGCGCAATGCAGATATCACGCGCCCACTGTTTCGCGCGTCAGCGCGAAAAGGGTTGCCGCTTTAGCTCAGTTGGTAGAGCACATCATTCGTAATGATGGGGTCAGGTGTTCGAGCCACCTAAGCGGCACCATTCCTCCGTCTCGCCGAAAACTTCTTGTTTGCACGCCGATCACCTGCCGTGATTGGCCTATCCGCCCATACCGCTGCGGGGCAGAAGGATATTTTCGAAGCGTGCGCGCAGGCGGTCGTCGATATTCTTGGAGACGTGCCGCGGGAATCGCTCGGCCAGTATCTTTTTCTTTTCAACGATCGCGCGCTGCAAAATGTCGGGCCTGCCCTTCTCGTTCCATTCCTTTGGACTGAAGCGATCGCCGACGGCAGGATAGAAATATTCGGTCTGCATCAGCCTCAAGGTCTGCTCGTTGCCGAGATAATGGCCCGGCCCATTCATGCAGACCTCGGTGATCGTATCGATCGACAGCGCTTCGTCGGTGACCTCGATGCCGCGCACACAACGCTGGCAATGGCCGAGCATGTCGTTGTCGATGATCAGGCTTTCCAGGCAGAAACCCAGCAGCGAGGCGTGCATGCCGGCGGACTCATAGACCAGATTGAGGCCCGACAGCCCGGCCATGACATTGGTGATGCCTTTTTCATAGCCGGACTGGATATCGGGCAGCTTGGAATCGGCCATGCCGGCGGCCGAGCCGCCCGGCAGGTCGTAGAACTGCGCCATCTGCGCGCAGGCCGCCGTCAGCAGTGCCTGCTCGGCCGAACCGCCCGACATCGCACCGGTACGCAGATCCGAGACGAAAGGCCAGGTGCCGAAAATCGCGGGATGGCCGGGCTTCAGCGCGTTGACATAGACGAGACCGGCCAGCACTTCCGCCACGGCCTGAACCACGGCGCCGGCGATTGCCGCAGGGGCCGTAGCGCCAGCCTGACCGGCCGAGAGCAGCAGGATCGGAATGCCGCCCTCTACGCAAGCCTCAAGCACGCCGCAGGCGTCCTCGGCGAATTTCATCGGCGGCACGACGAAGCAATTCGAGTTGGAGACGAAGGGGCGGGCGCGGAAATTCTCTTCGCCGCCGGCAATCGCGTAGAGCATCTCCAATGCTGGCGCGACGTTCTCGCGCACGGTGAAGCTCGTTCCGACATGCTTGGACGTGCCCATGACGCAGGCGTAAAGCGTGTTGAAGTCCATATCAGCGGGATCTGGGATGTCGCGCGGCACCATCGGGCGCTGGAAGAAATGGATGTTGTCGAGCCCGTCAACGATGCGGGCTGCATCATAAATGTCCTGCAGCAGCGACTCGCGGTATTCGCGTTTTTCTACATCGACCAGATGAACCGCAGCGCCCGCCGTGCCGTAATGGACGCGCGTGCCCTGGATCAGCATGTCATGCCTGGGATCCTGGCCGTGCAGCGTAAAGTTGCGCGCGGCGGTCCTGACGGTCGACATGACCAGTTCGCGGGGAAAGCGGATGCGGCCGTCGCCGTCGTAGCTTGCGCCGACGCGGGTCAGCGCTTCGATGCAGCTTGGAATTGCGTTGGCGAAACCGACCGTTTCCAGAAGGGTCAGGACCGCCTCATGGATTCTTTCGAGATCGTTCTGGCCCAACGGCTTGTACCTGCCGCCTTCCAATCCGGGTCGAATGGGACGGACATCATCCGCCAAGGGGGCTGCGCGCATGGCGCGGCGGGCTTCCCGGCCGCCGGAGCGGCGGGAACGTTGGTCTGCTACCGTAAGGTCATGCTGTTCCAGGGCGGTCGACATCGAAACCTCCACCGTATTTGGAAGCATCCCCGCGCCGAATGTGCCTTCGGTCACGCTGCTTCGTTCCCCTTGATTGCAAGACTATGCAGCGGCCAAACGGCGTGCGTATGGGCCACGGATTTCCGCCAGATGGGCCAGAGGCGCAGGCTTTGAATAAGCCGGAATCGGCAAATCTCCGCGCGCCCATCTGGACGCGCGGAGATGCTGTTTTAATAGGCAATATTGGCCGGTCGCCCGATCACGCCGCTGCTGGCCGTCGCCCCGCAGCTGTCGCAAGCTCGCGGATGCCCGGCTCGATGTGCTGGAGCGCGATCGAGGAAATGCCGAGCCGCATGAAGCGGGAAGGCTTGTCGGCCTGGTCGAAGAAACGGTCGCCCGGCTCGATGATGACGCTGCGGGCAGCAGCGGCCTCGGAAAGTCCGCGCGAATCCGTGCCGCGCGGCCCTTCCAGCCACAGCGAGGTGCCGCCGGCAGAATCCGTCGAACGCCATTCGGGCAGGAAGGCCGAGATCGCCTGGACCAGACGCTTGCGCCTTTCGTCAAAGGCCGACGAAAGACGGCGCACCAGCGCCTCGTGATGGCCAAGCGACAGGAACAGCGCCACGGCCCGCTGGTTGTTTGCCGGCGGGTGGCGCAGCATGAAGCGGCGCAGTGCGCGCAATTCGGCAATCAGATCAGCAGAGGCGACAATGTAGCCGAGCCGCAGGCCGGGCGCCAAAGTCTTCGACATGGAGCCGACATAGATAACGCGGCCCGAGCGATCGATGCTCTTCAACGCCTGCTGCGGCGCTTCATCGAGCAACTGGCTGTCATAGCCGTCCTCGATGATGATCTGGTTGTGACGGCTGGCGCGCGCCAGAAGATCCTGCCGGCGCTCGGCGCTGAGCGGCACCATGGTCGGGCAGTGATGGCTCGGGGTGACAAAGACAAAGCCGGCATCGTTCGGGATAGACGAGGTGACGATGCCCGACTGGTCCACCGGCGTCGGATGGATGTTCGCACCGGCGAGCCTGAAGATCGAGCGCGCATCCGGATAGCCCGGATCTTCCATGGCAACCTTGCTGCCCTTGGTCATGAGAAGCGTCGCCAGCATATAGAGCGCGTGCTGCGCGCCGAGCGTGACGATGATCTCGTCCGGATTGGCAAAGATGCCGCGGCGGGGCAGCAAGCGCGCCTGGATCTGCTCGATCAGCAGCGGATCGTCGCGATCGACCATGTCGGCCGCCCAGTTGCGGATTTCGAGCACGGCCAGCGCCATGCGGTTGCATTCGCGCCATTCGGCGGTTGGAAACAGCGCCGGGTCGAACTGGCCATAGACGAAGGGGTAGGACGACTTGATCCAGTTTTCCTGCTTGGCCGGGCGCGGCATGTCGCTGGCTGCGATCTGCCGGCGCGACTTCCAGTCGATCTCGTTGGCCTGATCGATGGACTTCTGCTGCGGCTTGGCCGGTGTAGCCAGCACTTCCGGATTGACGAAGTGGCCACGCCGCTCGCGCGCCACGAGAAAGCCCTGATCGACAAGCTGCTGGAAGGCCAGCACGACGGTGCCGCGCGCGACGCCAAGCTTTTCGGCCAGGATGCGGCAGGACGGCAACGGCATGGAAGCCGCGATCTGGCGGTCAAGAATGGCGGCGACGATAGCCTGGCGAATCTGGGCCTGAAGGGTCTGGCCCGACTCCGCCGAAATACGGAACAGCCCCGACCATATGGCCGAATCGTTTCTCTGTGGCATGAGCGTTTCCTCGAACAGGCGCTATATTTTTCTCTTTTTGGACCAGTGGAGCGTATCTGTGGTCCAACCGGTTGCGCCAATGAATTTTTCTAATCGTTATGATTTATGTCAATGATCTATCCCGTGACGGCCCGACTTCGCGCCAGCGTGGGCCACAAAAGTCAAATCGATTGAAATTTTCATCCACACGAGCGTCAAACTCTCTCCATGATCACAGTGGTCTGATAAGGTCCAAGGAGGCTCGCCAAGACTCAGATGACGGCGTGCCCCCGGAACATTTGAAGTAACGAATTTTGGAGAATGGCCGTGACCGACGCCCCCCTTCACTCCGCGCTGACGGCGCTTCGCGACGATCAGGCCGACACGCCGAAGAATATGCGCGAGGCCTTCAAGGCCGACCCCCAGCGTTTCACCAAGTTCTCGCTGACCGACGGCGATCTCCTGTTCGACTGGTCCAAATGTGCCGTCACCGCTGACACCATGACGTTGCTGGACAAGCTGGCGCACGCAGCCCGGTTGCCGGAGCGCCGCGACGGCATGTTCTCGGGCAAGAAGATCAATGTCACCGAAGGGCGCGCCGTGCTGCACACCGCACTGCGCGACGGTCCGGGCGACACAGTGCTGCTGGACGGCAAGGATGTTATGGGCGACGTGCGGGCCGTGCTGGATGCGATGGCTGACTTTGCCGATGCCGTGCGATCCGGTGGGGCACCGGGTGCGACGGGCAAGAAGATCACCGACATCGTCAATATCGGCATCGGCGGTTCCGACCTCGGCCCGGCGATGGCGACGCTGGCGCTGGCGCCTTACCATGATGGGCCGCGCGCGCATTACGTCTCCAATGTCGACGGCGCGCATATACATGACACGCTGAAAGGTCTTGAGCCCGAGACGACGCTGTTCATCATCGCTTCCAAGACCTTCACCACCATCGAGACGATGACCAATGCCGAAACCGCCCGCAAATGGGTGGAAAAGGCGCTCGGCAAGGAGGCCGTGCCGAAGCACTTCGCCGCCGTCTCCACCGCGCTCGACAAGGTAGCGGCCTTCGGCATCGCGCCGGAGCGGGTGTTCGGCTTCTGGGATTGGGTCGGCGGACGTTATTCGCTGTGGTCGGCGATCGGCCTGCCGATCATGATCGCGGTTGGGCCGAAGAATTTCCGCGAGTTCCTCGCCGGCGCGCATGAGATGGACCAGCATTTCAAGAACACACCGCTGTTGCAGAACATCCCCGTGGTGATGGGGCTGATCGGCTATTTCCACCGCGTCGTCTGCGGCTATCCGGCGCGCGCCGTCATCCCCTACGACCAGCGACTGTCGCGGCTGCCGGCCTATCTGCAGCAGCTCGACATGGAATCGAACGGCAAGCAGGTCACCGTCAACGGATTGCGCGTGACGACGCCGACTGGGCCGCTGGTGTGGGGCGAGCCGGGCACCAATGGCCAGCACGCCTTCTTCCAGCTTCTGCATCAGGGCACGGACATCATCCCGGTGGAATTCCTCGCGGCAGCCGAAGGCCATGAGCCGGAGCTTCGCCACCATCACGACCTGCTGCTTGCCAACTGCCTGGCGCAATCCGAAGCCCTGATGAAGGGCCGCACGCTGGAGGAAGCGCGCCGGCAGATGCTGACCAAGGGCATGCCGGTGGAGGAGGTCGACCGCGTTGCGCCGCACCGCGTGTTCCCGGGCAACCGGCCGTCGGTCACGCTGCTCTACCGCAAGCTCGACCCGCATATGCTGGGACGGCTGATCGCACTTTACGAACATCGCGTTTTCGTGGAAGGGGTGCTCTACGGCATCAATTCCTTCGACCAGTGGGGCGTCGAACTCGGCAAGGAACTGGCGACTGGTCTTCTGCCTGTCGTGGAAGGAACGGAAGATGCCGCGCGCAACGACGCCTCGACCGCTGGTCTGGTGCGTCATATCCACCAGCTAAGGGCAGCGGGGTAGACATCTTGAACGGCATCAAAGGCATCCTGTTCGACAAGGACGGGACACTGGTCGACTTCCAGGCGACATGGTTCGCCATCGGCGATCGCATGGCGCTTAAAGCGGCAGGCGGCGACCGCGCCAAGGCGGACGCTCTGATGGCCGAGGCCGGCTACGATTTCGAGCGGAAGTGTTTTAGGGCCGACTCGGTATTTGCTGCCGGCACCAATGCCGACATCGTGGCGCTATGGTATCCCGAAATCGGCGCCGAGGAACGCCAGGTGATGACGACCGGTTTCGATACCCTCACCGCGGAAGAGGGTGCTGCAGCCTCCGTACCGCTGCCCGGCAGCAAGGACGCGATCTCCAGCCTGCACGGCTCCGGCTTCCGGCTCGGCGTGGCAACCAATGACTCCACCGGCGGCGCAGAAAAGACTTTGCTGGCGCTCGGCGTGGCGCAAATGTTCGACGCCGCTTACGGTTACGACGCCGTCGCCAACCCCAAGCCCGCGCCCGACGCGATCCATGCCTTCGCCGACCTGACCGGGCTGAAGCCTTCGGAAATCGCCATGGTCGGTGACAACCGCCACGACCTCGAAATGGCCAAGGCCGGCGGCGCCGGACTAGCCATCGGCGTGCTCAGCGGCACCGGAACGCGCGAGACGCTGGCACCGCTGGCGGATGTGATTCTGGATTCGATCGCCGATCTGCCGGGGTATCTGGCCTCGGCCTGACCGTCAGAACCAATGACGTGACCCCACCTGCCGACATCACGATGGCAGCAGGCCGCGATTAATAGTGTTCGCACATTTTACAAACCAAAGGATGGCGCGACGATGCGGAGCTTCGAGACAAAGTCTGTTCGCATGGAGCCGTTGCTTCTCGTGACGGTCCAGATGCCTGTCGAGGATGTAGACCGCGTCATGGAGCATGTGGTGAAGGCTGCGCCGCTGGTCATGGGCAAGTATGACAGCAATGCCTACCAGTCTGGTGCCGGTATTGAACGCTATCGCCCGCTTGAAGGCGCGGCGGCGGGCGCGGAAAGCGAACTGCGCAAACGACCTGACATAGTCGAGGTGAGCTTCGAACTGGCCGACGACCAGGCTCTTCTGGAACAGGTCGTAGAGCTGATTTTCCAGGTTCACAGCTATCAGGAGCCTGTGATCCGGGTGGCGAACATACTGGGCAGCAGGTCAAAGGGCCTTGACGACAAGGACAATCCGAATCGCTGGTGGAACACGACCGGAGACTGGAAGAAGACGTCGGGCCAATAAACGGCGGCCTATGCCGCCGCTAATCGGCGCGTTTGAGACTACGCTGCCGTAACTGCTGCTCCAGCCCTCCGCTTAGGCTCCGGGCGTTCGTCACTCGAAAAGCCAAATCGTTGGCTTTTCGTTGGCCTTCGGCCAAACGCTCCTTACCCCCGCAGTTCCCGCCTGAGAATCTTGCCGACATTGGTCTTCGGCAATTCGGTGCGGAATTCGATCAGCCTCGGGCGCTTGTAGCCGGTCAGGTTTTGCTTGCAGTAGGCCAGTAGTTCTTCGGCGGTCAGGTTTGGGTCCTTCTTGACCACGAAGAGCTTCGGCACCTCGCCCGAATGCTCGTCCGGCACGCCGATTGCCGCCACTTCCAGCACGCCCGGATGCTGGGCGACCACTTCCTCCAGCTCGTTGGGATAGACGTTGAAGCCGGAGACCAGGATCATGTCCTTCTTGCGGTCGACTATCTTGGTGTAGCCGTTCTCGTCCATGAAGCCCATGTCACCGGACTTGAAGTAGCCGTCGGGCGTCATCACCTTGGCTGTCTCGTCCGGCCGGTTCCAGTAGCCGGCCATGACCTGCGGACCCTTTATGCAGATCTCGCCGACCTCTCCGAGGGGCATGTCGCGGCCTTCCTCGTCGCGGATGGCGAGTACGGTCGAGGGGATCGGCAGGCCGATCGTGCCGGTGAACGCGTCGGCGTCGAAGCGGTTGGCCGTCGCGACAGGCGCCGTTTCCGAAAGGCCGTAGCCTTCCGAGATGAGGCAACCGGTGAGTTTCTGCCAGCGATCTGCAACGCCGCGCTGCACCGCCATGCCGCCGCCGAATGTCAGCAGCAGCGGCTTGAAGTCCAGCTTGCGGAAGTCCTCATTGTTGAGCAGCGCATTGAACAGCGTGTTGAGGCCGGGGAAAACGTTGACCTGATACTTGGCCAGTTCCTTGACGAAGCCCGGAATGTCGCGCGGATTGGGGATCAGCACGTTCTGAGCACCCTGCTGCATGCCCATCAGCGCGTTCACCGTCAGCGCATAGATATGATAGAGTGGCAGCGCGCAGACGAAAGTGAGGGTTGCCGGCCGCGGCTTCTTCACGAAAGCCGTTTCCATCCACAGCAGGTTCTGCGCGACATTGGCCAGCACGTTGCGGTGAAGCAGGATCGCGCCTTTTGAAACGCCTGTGGTGCCGCCGGTATATTGCAGGAAGGCGACATCGTCAGCTTCCGACTTCACCGGCTTGAAGGTGCGCGCAGCGCCTTCCTTCTGCACCGCCGGGAATTTGGTGTGACCCGGCAGCGACCAGGCCGGCACCATTTTCTTGACGCGGCGCACGACCAGATTGACGATCAACCCCTTCATGCCGAGCATGTCGCCCATCGTCGCGACGACGACATGCTTGACCGGGGTCTTGGCAATCACCGCCTGCAAGGTGGTGGCAAAGTTCTCAAGGATGATGATTGCTTCCGCGCCCGAATCCTTGAGCTGGTGCTCGAGCTCGCGCGGCGTGTAGAGCGGATTGACGTTCACCACCGTATAGCCGGCGCGCAGAATGCCCATCATCGCCACGGGATATTGCAGCACGTTGGGCATCATGATCGCCACGCGCGCGCCCTTGGCCAGGCCCTTTGATTGAAGCCAGGCACCGAAGGCGGCAGACTGGCGTTCCAGTTCGCCATAGGTGATCGTCTTGCCCATGCAGGTGAAGGCGGGCCGCGTCGCGAATTTCTTGGACGAGTTCACCAGGAAATCGCCGATGGAATCGAATTCCAGCGGAGCGATTTCGGCCGGCACGACAGACGAATAGCTTTTCAGCCACGGCTTTCCTGCTGCCGTAGCGGGTTTCTTCGCGGCCGGCTTGTCGTCTTTTGGCGCAGCTGCGGCTTTTGCCGGGGTCGCATGGCCGGCAGCGCCGTTCGTCAGCGGCACCTTGGCAGCTGCGGGTTTGGGCGGAGTTTCGGCCTTGGCTGCTGGCTTCGCGACCTTGGGCGCGGCAACCGCTTTCGCCTTCGCGGCAGCGGGCTTCTTTGGTCCAGTCTTCGCCGCACCGGCCTTGGCTGCCACAGCCTTCGGCAACTCGATAAGTGCAGCTTTCGCAGCCGGCTCGACGGCAGGAGATGAAGCAACCGACGCCTTGCTGGATGCGGCTTTCGTCACCGGCTTGGCGCGCGATTTCGACGGCGCGGATTTTGCGGCTACTGGTTTTGCTGCGGGTTTGGCAGGGCTTGAGCTCTTCGAGCTTGTCTTTGCGGTGGCAGGCGCGGTCTTCACCGCCGGCTTGGCCGCAGCCGTCTTTGCAGTTGGCTTAACTGTTGCCTTGGCCCCTTGAGTGGGTTTAGCAGCTTTCGCCGGCGCAGCCTTGGTCGCTGGTTTGACTGCGGCGGCTTCCACCGCCGGCTTCGTCTGCGATTTCGCCGCTGGTGCTGCCTTGCCGGTTGCTGCCGCTTTCGCAGAGGGTTTCGCCGCCGGCTTGGCAGTTGCGGGCTTTGAGGACTTCGCAGCACTTGCAGCCTTCGGCGCCTTGGAGCCGGCCTTCGTGGAAGCCGCGGATGCCGTCGTGGCAGCCGCCTTCGGCGCTGCTGTCTTTTTCGCCGGGGCTTTCTTTGCCGGATCGTTTTTCACTGCCGCCGCAGCCGTTGCCTTGCCCGCCTTGCTGATCGTCGTCTTGGCCACTCGTTCCTCCCTGCCCTGTATTCTATTTCTTGGTCTCTCGGTCCTCACCGTGCATTCGCCCCGGCTTGCCCGCCTCGTCTGCCTCCTGCAGCATCTCGCGCAAAACCGCTGTGTCTCTATGTATTGTCACAAGGGCTGGCCATGCAAGTCTTGCCCCAGCGTAATGAAGGCAATGAAATTTACTGCGTGCTTCAGAACAATTTTTCAGAACAGCAGCGCTTCGACGTTGAAAGCCAGATCAGTCGAGCGGCACGAAAATCAAGCTTTCGTCGTCACTGCATGACTGCGACGCTCTATTTCGTCGAGGCATTCCCGAATGAAATATTATGTCTATAATTTATCGGCTTTTTGAAACTTTGTTCCTCTTCCCAAACGGCATGTAGACAGGGAGTTCCAAAGCCCTGAAAACGATGCTTATATGCGCGCTCGAAGCCTGTTCAGAGGGGCTTGGTATCATGACAGGGAGTGTTTCAATGATAAGGAAGCTGACTTTTGCAGCTGCGCTTGCGGCTGCAACCGTCTTGGGCGGCGCGGCAGCAAATGCCAAAACGCTGGTTTATTGCTCGGAAGCGTCACCGGCCGGTTTTGACCCGTCGCCATGGAGCGGCGGCAACGATTTCGACGCGTCCTCGCGCACCATCTATTCGCGCCTGGTCGAGTTCGAGCACGGCAAGACGACCATCACGCCGGGTCTCGCCGAAAGCTGGACCGTCTCGGACGACGGTCTCGAATACACCTTCAAACTCAAGCCGGGCGTCAAGTTCCAGACGACCGACTATTTCACGCCGACCCGCGACCTCAACGCCGACGACGTGATCTTCTCCTTCGAGCGTCAGTGGAAAAAAGAGAACAAGTGGTTCGAATATCTTCCCGGCACCGGCTGGGAATATTTCACCGGCATGGGCTTCCCGGACCTGCTCAAGGAAATCGTCAAGGTCGACGACCTGACGGTGAAGTTCGTCCTCAACAAGCCGGAAGTCGCCTTCCTGCCTGACCTTGGCATGGACTTCGCTTCGATCGTCTCCAAGGAATATGCCGACTCGCTCGAAAAAGCCGGCACCATGCAGCAGTTCACGCAGAAGCCGATCGGCACCGGCCCGTTCCAGTTCGTTGACTACCAGGTCGACGCCGTCATCCGCTATGCGGCATGGGACGGTTACTTCGGCGGCCGTCAGAAGATCGACGACCTGATCTTCGCGATCACGCCCGACCCGGCAGTGCGCGCTCAGAAGCTGAAGGCCGGCGAATGCAACATCATGTCCTATCCTGCTCCGGCCGACATTGCCGGCTTGCAGGCTGACGAGAACCTGCATGTTGCCGAACAGGAAGGCCTGAACATCGGCTACATGGCCTACAACACGACCGTGGCGCCCTTCGACAAGGTCGAGGTCCGCAAGGCCCTCAACATGGCCGTCAACAAGCAGGCCATCATCGATGCGGTCTATCAGGGCGCTGGCCAGGTGGCCGTCAACCCGATCCCGCCAACGATGTGGTCCTACAACACCTCGATCAAGGACGACGAGTACAATCCGGAAGAATCAAAGAAGATGCTTGAGGCCGCTGGCGTCAAGGATCTCTCGATGAAGATCTGGGCAATGCCCGTCAGCCGTCCGTACAACCCGAACGCCCAGCGCGTCGCGGAACTGATCCAGGCCGACTACGCCAAGGTGGGCGTGAAGGCTGAGATCGTCAGCTACGAATGGACCGAGTATCGCGAACGCGGCAAGCAGAAGGACCGCGACGGCGCCTTCCAGCTCGGCTGGACCGGCGACAATGGCGATCCGGATAACTTCCTGTTCCTGCTCGGCTGCGATGCCATCGGCCAGTCCAACTATGCGATCTGGTGCAACAAGGAGTTCCAGGACCTGCTTCTGAAGGGCAAGGCCACGACGGATCAGGCCGAACGCACCAAGATCTACGAAGAAGCACAGGTCGTCTTCAAGCGCGAAGCGCCGTGGTTGACCATCGCTCACTCGAAGGTCTTCATGCCGATGTCCAAGAAGGTCTCGGGCTTCGTCATGGACCCGCTCGGCATCCATCGCTTCGACGGCGTCGACATCGCCGAATAACAAGGCAAGCGAATCGAGGGGACGGCGCCTTTAATGGGGCGTCGTCCCCTTCTCGCAAGAAAAAATGCTCCGATATATTCTCAACAAGCTCGCTCTGATCGTTCCGACGATCTTCGGCATCTCGCTGGCTGCGTTCGCCTTCGTGCGTTTGCTGCCCGGCGACCCCATTCTGGCCATGGCCGGCGAACGCGGCGTCAGCCCCGAGCGCTATCAGGAACTGCTCGAACGCTTCGGCTATAACCGTCCGATCTGGCTGCAATATTTCGACTATATCGGGAACGTGCTGCAGGGCGATTTCGGCATCTCCATCGCCACCAAGCGCCCCGTCATCGGCGAATTCCTGGCGCTGTTTCCGGCGACGCTGGAACTGGCGACGGTCGCCATGATCATTGCGGTTGTCATCGGCATTCCGGCCGGCATTTTCGCCGCCGTCAAACGCGGTTCGTGGTTCGATCAGTTGACCATGGGTGCCGCACTGACCGGCTATTCCATGCCGATCTTCTGGTGGGGCCTGCTGCTCATCATCTTCTTTTCCGGCTATCTCGGCTGGACGCCTGTCTCGGGCCGCATCGGCCTGCAATATTTCTTCCCACCGGTCACCGGCTTCATGCTGATCGACAGCCTGCTGTCGGGCAAGAGCGGCGCTTTCAGCTCCGCCGTCAGCCATTTGATCCTGCCGTCGATCGTGCTTGCCACCATTCCGCTTGCCGTCATTGCGCGCCAGACGCGCTCGGCGATGCTGGAGGTTCTCGGCGAAGACTATGTGCGCACCGCGCGGGCCAAGGGCCTGACGCCCCGCCGCGTCATCGGCATGCATGCCTTCCGTAACGCGCTGATCCCGGTCGTCACCACCATCGGCCTGCAGGTCGGCACGCTGATGGCAGGTGCCATCCTCACCGAAACCATTTTCTCCTGGCCGGGCATCGGCAAGTGGATGATCGATTCCATCGGCAAGCGCGATTATGTCGTGGTGCAGAGCGGCCTGCTTCTGATCGCGCTGATCGTGATGGCCGTCAATCTGATCGTCGATCTCCTCTACGCCGTCATCAACCCGCGAATCCGCGTGCAGTGAGGCCGAGATGAGCAACGAAACAGTCACATTGCCCGTCGAAGCCAAAGCCCGTCCGGGCGCCTTTGGCGAATTCTGGCACTATTTCTCCATGAACCACGGTGCGGTCCTCGGCCTTATCGTTTTCTCGCTGCTGGTACTGGTCGCGATCTTTGCGCCCTTGATTGCGCCGCATCTGCCCAACGAGCAGTATCGCGACGCGCTGCTGACGCCGCCCGCCTGGCATGAAGGCGGCAAGTCGATGTTCATCCTCGGCACCGACGCCGTCGGCCGCGACATCCTCTCGCGGCTGATCTACGGTGCGCGCTATTCGCTGTTCATCGGTCTCGTCGTCGTCGTCTTCTCACTGACCAGCGGCATCATACTCGGCGTACTCGCCGGCTATTTCCGCGGCTGGGTCGACACGCTGATCATGCGCGTCATGGACATCATTCTTGCCTTCCCCTCGCTGCTTCTGGCGCTGGTGCTGGTGGCAATCCTCGGGCCTGGCTTGTTCAACGCGATGCTGGCAATCGCGGTCGTCCTGCAACCGCACTTCGCCCGCCTGACGCGTGCTGCCGTGATGGCGGAAAAGAACCGGGAATACGTCATCTCGGCCAAGGTTGCGGGTGCTGGCCACCTGCGGCTGATGGCTGTGACGATCCTGCCGAACTGTCTCGCACCGCTGATCGTGCAGGCGACACTGTCCTTCTCCAACGCCATTCTCGAGGCTGCGGCACTGGGCTTCCTCGGCATGGGCGCGCAGCCACCGACGCCGGAATGGGGCACGATGCTGGCCGCCGCGCGCGAGTTCATCCTGCGCGCACCCTGGGTGGTGACCTATCCCGGCCTCGCCATCCTGATCACCGTGCTTGCCATCAACCTGATCGGCGACGGCCTGCGCGACGCCTTCGACCCCAAGCTGAAGAGGTCGTAAGATGCCGCTTCTCGAAATCAAGAACCTTTGCGTTTCCTTCGACACCAGCGTCGGCGCGTTCATGGCGGTGAAGGGCATCGACATGTCGATCGAGCCGCGCGAAGTGCTGGCGATCGTCGGCGAGTCCGGCTCGGGCAAATCCGTGTCGATGCTGGCCGTGATGGGGCTGCTGCCGAAGACCGCGACGGTGACCGCCGACCGTATGGCCTTCAACGGCGTCGATCTGCTCGGCCTCACCGGCGAACAGCGCCGCAAGATCATCGGCCGCGACATCGCCATGATCTTCCAGGAACCGATGGCGAGCCTGAACCCGTGCTTCACCGTCGGTTTCCAGATCGAGGAGGTGCTGCGCGTGCATATGGGCATGGACCGTGTCCAGCGCCGCGCCCGCGCCATCGAGCTCATGCAACAGGTCGGCATTGCCGAACCCGCCGAGCGGCTCGGCTCCTATCCGCACCAGATGTCGGGTGGGCAGTGCCAGCGCGTGATGATCGCCATCGCCATCGCCTGCAATCCGAAGCTGCTGATTGCCGACGAGCCGACGACCGCGCTCGACGTGACGATCCAGAAGCAGATCCTCGATCTCCTCATGCGCCTCCAGGCCGAGCACGGCATGGGGCTGATCATGATAACCCACAATATGGGCGTGGTCGCCGAAACCGCCGACCGCGTCATCGTCCAGTACAAGGGACGCAAGATGGAAGAAGCCGACGTGCTGTCGCTGTTTGAATCGCCGAAGAGCAACTACACCAAGGCGCTTCTTTCGGCCCTGCCCGACAACGCCACCGGCGACCGTCTGCCGACGATCACCGACTTCGTGCTCGACCCAGAGGGAGCGACGGCATGACCGAGATCGTTCTCCAGGCAAAGAACATCGTTCGCGACTATCATGTCGGCGGTGGTCTGCTTACGAAATCGCGCACCGTGCATGCGGTCAAGGGCGTGAGCTTCTCGGTCGAGAAAGGCAAAACGCTGGCCATCGTCGGCGAAAGCGGCTGCGGCAAGTCGACGCTCGCCCGCATCATCACGCTGATCGATCCGGCGACCTCCGGCGAGCTTCTGATCGACGGCAACAAGGTCGACATCGCCCATTCGGCGCTGACGCCGGAAATGCGCCGCAAGGTGCAGATCGTCTTCCAGAACCCCTACGGCTCGCTCAATCCGCGCCAGAAGATCGGCGACGTGCTCGGCGAACCGCTGAAGATCAACACCGACATTCCGGCAGCCGAGCGGCGCGACCGCGCCATGGCGATGCTGAAGAAGGTCGGGCTCGGCCCCGAGCACTACAACCGCTATCCGCACATGTTTTCCGGCGGCCAGCGCCAGCGCATCGCGATCGCCCGCGCGCTGATGCTGAACCCGAGCCTGCTGGTGCTCGACGAGCCGGTCTCGGCACTCGATCTTTCGGTGCAGGCGCAGGTGCTGAACCTGCTCGCCGATTTGCAGGACGAGTTCCAGCTTACTTACGTCTTCATCAGCCACGACCTCTCGGTGGTGCGCTACATCGCCGACGATGTGATGGTGATGTATTTCGGCGAGGCAGTCGAGTACGGGTCACGTGACGAGGTCTTTTCCGACCCGAAGCACAGCTACACCAAGACGCTGTTCGCCGCGACGCCCCGCGCCGATGTGGAGAGCATCAAGGCGAGACTGGCGAAGAAGAAGGCGGCTTGAGGTCTCGGTCACCAACGCTGGTTTAGACCCCTCTCCGTCTCGGCTTCGCCGAGACGGGAGCTAGCGCAGCGCTCGCAGGCCTGCCTTCTATCGTCAATGATTGTCCCGCGGCACGCCCTTCGTCTGCGCCACGCGCTGGTATTTCACCGCCGGCTTCAGCACCATGCCTTGCGCGAGCTGGTCGACCATGCCGCGCTGGATTTCCTGCCAGGGCGTCTGATGCTCGGGATAATGATAGCCGCCATTGTTCTGCAGTTCGGCGCGGCGGCGCACGATCTCATCGTCGGTGACGAGGATGTCGGCGGTGCCCTTCCGCAAGTCGATGCGCACACGATCACCTGTCTTCAGCAGCGCCAGCCCACCGCCGACCGCCGCTTCCGGCGAGGCGTTGAGGATGGACGGCGTGCCGGACGTGCCGGACTGACGGCCGTCTCCGATACAGGGCAGCGAGTGGATGCCCTTCTTGATGAGGTAGGCAGGCGGCTGCATGTTCACCACCTCCGCACCTCCGGGATAGCCGACAGGACCTGCCCCGCGCATGAACAGCAGCGTGTGCTCGTCGATGCCGAGCGCGGGATCATCGATGCGGGCGTGGTAATCCTCCGGTCCGTCGAACACCATCGCCTTACCCTCGAAGGCTTCGGGGTCTTTCGGGTTGGAGAGATAGCGGTCGCGGAATTCCGGCGAGATCACGCTGGTCTTCATGATGGCGCTGTCGAAAAGATTGCCCTTGAGATTGATGAAGCCCGCGCTTTCCTTGAGCGGGTTCGAGACGGAGTGGATCACCTCCGGATTGAAATTTTCGGCGTCGGCGCAATTGTCGCCTATCGAGCGGCCATTGACCGTAAGTGCTGCGGGATGCGGCAGCAGCTCGGCCTTGAGCAGTTCGGCGACCACCGCCGGCACACCGCCGGCATGATGATAATCCTCGCCGAGATATTCGCCGGCCGGCTGGAGGTTGACCAGCAGCGGAATCTTGTGGCCGACAGCCTGCCAGTCGTCATTGTCGAGCTTGACGCCGAGATGGCGCGCAATGGCGTTGAGGTGGATCGGCGCATTGGTCGAACCGCCGATCGCGGAATTGATGACGATGGCGTTTTCGAAGGCCTCGCGCGTCATGATGTCGGACGGCTTGAGATCCTCATGGACCATGCCGACGATGCGCTTGCCGGTCTCGTAGGAAATCTGCCCGCGCTCGCGATAGGGCGCGGGAATGGCGGCCGAACCCGGCAGCTGCATGCCGAGCGCCTCGGCCAGCGAATTCATCGTGGTCGCCGTGCCCATCGTGTTGCAATAGCCGACCGACGGTGCGGACGAGGCCACGATGTCCATGAACTCGTCATAGTCGATCTCGCCTGCCGAAAGCCGCTGGCGCGATTCCCAGACGATGGTGCCGGAGCCGGTGCGCTTGCCCTTGTGCCAGCCGTTCAGCATCGGTCCGACAGAGAGCGCGATCGCCGGAATGTTGACGGTTGCGGCGGCCATCAGCATGGCCGGCGTGGTCTTGTCGCAGCCAATGGTCAGCACCACGCCATCGAGCGGATAGCCGTAGAGCACCTCGACCAGCGAGAGATAGGCAAGATTGCGGTCGAGCGCGGCGGTCGGGCGCTTGCCCGTCTCCTGGATCGGATGGCAGGGAAATTCAAAGGCGACGCCCCCGGCCGCGACGATACCTTCGCGCACCCGCTTGGCAAGCTCAATGTGATGGCGGTTGCAGGGTGACAGGTCCGAGCCGGTCTGGGCGATGCCGATCAACGGCTTGCCCGATTGCAGCTCCTCGCGCGTCAAGCCGTAATTCAGGTAACGCTCGAGATAGAGTGCCGTCATGCCCGGATTGTCAGGATTGTCGAACCACTCCTGCGAGCGGAATTTTTTTGTTGTTTTTGCGCCGGCCATGTGGTGCTCCCGAATTCGGTGCTGAATGGTTATGACAAGGTGTGAACGGTCGCAAGGGGCACTTTGGACCTTGAGCGAAAACTGCCGGCAGCGCCGGTAGGAGCGTCCTTCGAGGATCAGCGTCTCCCTCCCGCTTGAGGGGGGAGAATACGCCGGCGCGCTTCATCCCCAACCTCCCTCATCCTGAGGTGCGAGCGAAGCGAGCCTCGAAGGACGCACCTGTTCATCGCCACGCCCTGCATCGCAGTCTGGCCATTGTCAAAGAGCCGGGAAAGACGGGCGGCCGAAATCTCGCTCATCTTTTGTATTTTCTGCGATCTTTCGACCGCCCGTCTCGGTGTCTGTCCCGAAGTCGGCCGGTCACAACGCCCGCTCCATGTACATTCCATGGACAAGACGCCGCGGGTTCTCCGCATGGTTTTGGGCAGTGGCATTTGCGCCGTGCTCGTTCCACGCCGACCTGTGTCGGGCCCTCGGGTCCCTGGCTACCACACCAGGGCGGGAGGTCACCGCCACTCCCCCTTGATCCCGGTTCCAGACCCGGTCCCGCAGGAGCGATGGAGGGATTATGGGGGTAGCGTTTGGGGTGGGGATAAATCGGGCGTGAAAAAATGTGTGGGATGAGTGGAAACAATGGGTTGAGTGGAAATCGGGTGGAAATCTTTCCCCCGCTGCGTGAGCTTCGGGTTCGGCAGTTCTGCACCGCTGCGGCCTTCATCGATGGTCCGGCATGGATCCGTCGCAAGAGCGACCCCCGCATGCGCTTCGCTCATGCTGCGCCCGGGATGACGAACTGCATGTTAGGTCTTCGCTAATCGTCAACGCTGGCTCGCGGCTGTTACGTCTCCGGCGTGGTAGCCGCGCCTGCTGTGCGGCAACAACGTTTGCGATTAGCGGTGACACCCCTCTCTTCGTCATCCCGGGCGGAGCATGAGCGAAGCGCATGCGGGGGTCGCTCTTGCGACGGATCCATGCCGGAACGGAGAAGAGCTTCGGCGGTGCAGACTGCAACAGCGTCAGGGCCGGGCCACGCCAGACGATGCGCTGACCAATAGATCCCGGATAACCTCCGCTCCGCTCCGGTTTCCGGGATGACGATTTCACGGCTATCACCGCTAATCTCTCAGAGTTGATGACGCATTGCGTCCCTCGTCACCAATCGTAAACGCCGGCCATGCCGCGATAGCTCGGCTGGCGCCCAACACTTTGGTGCGATGGACAAGACCTGCAGGGTTCGATACGCCTCATGAAGCAATCAGTCGGAGGACATCATGGCCCTGATTATCGAAGGCGAGGAACAGATCGCGGCACCCGTGCAGAAAGTTTGGGAAGCGCTGAACGACCCGGCGGTTCTCAAGGAATGCATTCCCGGCTGCCAAAGCCTGGAAATGAAGACGCCGACCGACATGGCCGCCACGGTGGTGTTGAAGATTGGCCCGATCAAGGCGACATTCGCCGGCGAGGTGACGCTGAAGAACCTGAAGCCGCCGCACTCCTACACCATTCAGGGCGAGGGCAAGGGCGGCATTGCCGGTTTCGCCAAGGGCGGCGCGGATGTGACGCTGACCGAGGATGGCGCGAACTCCACCCTCCTCAAATATGAGGCCAAGGCAGATGTCGGCGGCAAGATCGCACAGCTTGGCAGCCGATTGATCACCTCGACGTCGAAGAAGCTGGCAGGGCAGTTCTTTTCGAGTTTCAATGAGAAGGTGAGCGCCGGGTAACGGTTCGCTCCGGCAAGATTGCCGATTTTGTGAACTGCCGGATTACTTTTGAGCCTTGTCTGGCTGGACGTAGCCTGATCGTCTCTTCTTCGTGAGGTGAAACATGCGAGTTATCGTCCTTTCGGCAACAGGCTTTCTTTTGCTGGCCATAGCCGGCTGTGTCAGCGCGCAAGATCAACCTGATCAACAGGCGGCAGCCCCGCAGTCGCAGCAGCAAGACCAGCAGACCGCCAATGCCGAGTCCGCCAATACGGATGTGGACCACGACAAGACGTTAAGCACTCAGCGGCAAGGCAACGATCGCTATCCGGTTTGCAGCCCCATGGATTCGAACAACCATCTGGATGTTTCCACGGGGAAGTTCGTCGGTCCCAGCTGCCAGATGGAAGCTGACTGATCGGGTGATTTTGCAGGCTGCACTGCTGAGCGCGTAGCGTCTTCCTCCCTCCGGAGGGAGAGGAAGGGCGTCAAGCTTTGTCGGCTCGCGCCTTCCCTCTCCCCCGTCGAACGAGGGAGAGCTGATCCGCGAAGCGGATCGGAGTGGGGGTCGACCAGCGTTACTCGAAAACGATGCTCGGCACAGCGGCCTCAGCTGCCCCGCGTTCTTCGTTGACCCGCTCCCAGACCTTCGAGGCGATGCCGCGGTAGATCTTCGCTTCCGGTCCCTCGGGCTTCGACACCACGACCGGCGTGCCGGCGTCAGACGTTTCGCGGATTTCCATCTGCAGCGGCACTTCGCCAAGGAAGGTGACGCCGAGGCGTTCGGCTTCCTTCCTCGCGCCGCCATGACCGAAGATGTCGTAGCGTTTGCCGGTGTCGGGAGCGATGAAGTAGCTCATATTCTCGACGATGCCGAGCAGCGGCACATCGACCTTCTTGAACATGTTCAGACCCTTGCGGGCATCGATCAGCGCCAGGTCCTGCGGCGTCGAGACGATGACGGCGCCGGCCAACGGCACCTGCTGGGCCATGGTGAGTTGCGCGTCGCCGGTGCCGGGCGGCATGTCGACCACCAGCACGTCGAGCGGACCCCATTCGACCTCGCGCAGCATCTGGGTGAGTGCCGACATGACCATCGGCCCGCGCCAGATCATCGGCGTTTCCTCATCGACGAGGAAACCCATCGACATGACCTTGAGGCCGTATTTTTCCATCGGCTTCAGGATCTTGCCGTCGACCGTCTGCGGCCGGCCGTGGAGATCGAGCAGCTTCGGCATGGACGGGCCATAGATGTCGGCGTCGAGCACGCCGACCTTCAGCCCGTTCGCCGCGAGGCCGAGCGCGATGTTGATGGCGGTGGTCGATTTGCCGACGCCGCCCTTGCCGGATGCGACCGCGATGATCGCCTCGATGCCCGGCACGCCGCGCTTGCCCGGTTGATGGCCGGCCGGCGCTTGGGGCGCGGGCCGAGCTACCGGAGCGGCAGGAACAGGACGAGGCGCTGCCGGACGCGCCGGCGGCGGTGGCGCTTCCATGCCGCCGCCCTTTTTCTCGGCGGTCAGCGCGACAACGGCGCCGGCAACGCCGGGAATGGCACGCACCACGCGTTCGGCTGCGGCACGCAGCGGCTCCATTTCCTTGGCGCGGGCGGCCGGCACGGTGATGGAGAAGAAGACCTTCTGGTCGGCGATGAAAATCTCGGAAACGAGACCAAGGCTGACGATATCGCCGGAAAAATCCGGGCCGTTGACCGTCTTCAGCCGTTCGAGAACGATTTCCTTGGTGACAATGGTCATGGCAGCCCTTTTCGGTCCTTGGTCGCGTTTCAGATAATGCAGATCACGGCCAGAACCAAGCGCGCAAAACGGCAATCGACTTCGTCGGAAAGCGCGGTCGAGAAAAATGACGGCTCAGGAAGCCAACGCCCTGCGTGCAGCGTCGGGTTCTTTTTCAATGATACGCAACAGCGTTGTCATGGCGGCATCGGGCTTCCTGCGGCCTTGCTCGTAGGATTCCATCGTACGTGCCGAAATGTGGAATTCCGCCTCGAAAGCCTTGGTGCTGCGCGCCACTCTGCGGCGAATTTCACGAATTCTCTCGGGCGTCAAAACATCGGCCGGAACTTCATAGCTTTCGACGTCAATCTCGCCGCGAAGATGCGCCGCCATCTCCTCAAAGGCTTCGACGAGATCCGCTCCTACCCTGCTCATTTCCCACTTCCTTTCAAACTGTCGATGGCCGCCAGAATCGCCTTGCGCTGATCGGGGGAGAGATCGTCGCGTTCATTCTTCGGATAGGCCGTCATCATATAGATAGCCGTTTCGACGGCGACATAGTAGATGACCCGCCCGCCGCCGCTCTTGCCTCTTCCCGGCAACGCGAAGCGAGCCTTTCGAACGCCGCGCAGGCCCTTGATGACGGGATGAGCTTCAGGTGCCGCCGCGAGATCGAGTTCGATGCGCCGCATGGCCGGATCGTCCAGCCCCATCCGTTCCATCGCACGAGTGTAGGGCTTCAGCCGAACGATCCTCATTTCACGATTTTACTACAAACGAGAACTACGTCAATGTAGTAGCAACGATGGAGGAAGCCTGCTCTTGCTTGTTGGCCGATTTTACCGGACGGTGCCTGCTTCGAGAAAGCAGAACATGATCGACAAGCTGGAATTCTTCATAGCTCTCGCCAAGCAGCAGCATTTCGGCCGCGCGGCGGAAGAATGCGGCGTGACGCAGCCGACGCTTTCGGCCGGCATCAAGCAGCTCGAGGAGGCGCTGGGCGTGATGCTGGTGCAGCGCGGTTCGCGCTTCCAGGGGCTGACGCCGGAAGGCAGCCGCGTGCTGGAATGGGCGCGGCGCATCGTCGGCGATGCCCGCACCATGCGCGAGGAGATGCGCGCGGCGCGCCACGGACTTGCCGGCCATGTGCGGATTGCCGCGATCCCGACCGCGCTTGCCATGACGCCGCGCCTGACCACGCCGTTTCGCGAAAAACACCCGGGCGTGACCTTCTCGATCCTGTCGCGCACGTCGATCGAGGTGCTGACCTTGCTGGAAAACTTCGAGATCGATGTCGGCATCAGCTATCTCGACAACGAGCCGCTGGGGCGCGTGGCGACCGTGCCGCTCTATTCGGAGCGCTACCAGCTCATCACCGCCGCAGGTAACCCGTTTTCCGAAAGCAAGACTGTGACATGGGCGGAGGTGTCCGCCTTGCCGCTGTGCCTGCTGACCCCCGACATGCAGAACCGGCGCATCATCAACCAGCATCTCGGCGAGGCCGGCGCGGAAGCGCATCCGACGCTGGAATCGAACTCGATGATCGTGCTGTTTTCGCATATCCGCACCGGAAAATGGTCCTCGATCATGCCGCTCAACCTTGCCGAGACCTTCGGCTTCGCCGAGCCGATCCGCGCCATACCCATCGTCGAGCCGGATGCCAGCCATCTCGTTGGACTGGTTGCCGCGCATCGCGAACCGCATACGCCGCTGGTTTCAGCACTGCTGCACCAGGCCCGGATATTGGCCGCCGATCTTTCCCTTCTTTGATAGAAATTTCCTATCGTTCAACGAATGAGCTCTATTGATTGAGCTTTTCCGTTTTGATTAGTTCTAAAGTGAGGAAATTTATAGGGAGGGCGCTGCATGTCTATGCAGGCTGCAAGTACCCAGATCGCGTCGCGAGCGGCGGCAATCGTTGACGAGATGAAGGCGCTCGAAGGCCCTCTCCTGCCCATCCTGCACGAGATCCAGGAAGAATTCGGCCATGTACCGGCCGAAACGCTGCCGATCATCGCCAAAGTGCTGAACATCAGCAATGCCGAAGTGCACGGCGTCGTCACTTTCTATCATGATTATCGCAACCATCCGGCCGGTCGCCACGTTTTGAAGGTGTGCCGCGCGGAAGCCTGCCAGTCGATGGGCGGCGATGCCATCGCGGCCCAGATCAGCCAGGCACTGGGCATCGGCTTCCACGAGACGGCGAAGGACAATTCGGTTACACTGGAGCCGGTCTATTGCCTCGGCCTTTGCGCCTGTGCGCCCGCCGCCATGCTCGACGGCGAAGTCATTGGCAGGCTTGATGCCGACAAGATCGAAGAGATCGTTCGGGAGGTACGCTCGTGACGGTCACTATCTACATACCCCGCGATTCCGGCGCGCTGGCGCTCGGCGCCGAGAAGGTTGCCAAGGCTGTCGCGCAGGAGATCGAAACGCGCGGGCTGGACGCCAAGATCGTGCGCAACGGTTCGCGCGGCCTTTACTGGCTTGAGCCGATGGTGGAAGTGGCGACCGAAGCCGGCCGCGTTGCCTACGGCCCGATCTCGGCCAAGGACGTTGCCTCGCTGTTCGACGCAGGCCTGGCCTCGGGTGGCGAGCACAAGCTCTCGCTCGGCGACCCCGAAAAAATTCCGTTCCTCGCCAAGCAGACCCGCCTCACCTTCGCGCGCTGCGGCATCACCGACCCGCTGTCGCTTGAGGACTACAGGAACCATGGCGGCCTGAAGGGGCTGGAGAATGCAATTGCAATGACGCCTGCCGATGTCGTCAAGCAGGTGACCGACTCGGGCCTGCGCGGGCGCGGCGGCGCCGGCTTCCCGACCGGCATCAAGTGGAAGACCGTTCTCGATACGACCGCCGACCGCAAGTACATCGTCTGCAATGCCGACGAGGGCGACTCGGCGACCTTTGCCGACCGCATGATCATGGAGGGCGATCCTTTCGTGCTGATCGAAGGCATGACGATTGCCGGCATCGCGACGGGTGCGACCAAGGGCTTCGTCTATATCCGCTCGGAATATCCGCATGCGGTGGCGACGATGCAGAAGGCCGTCGAGGTGGCGCGCAAGGCCGGCGTGCTCGGCGTCAATGTGATGGGCTCGCCCAACGCCTTCGACATGGAAATCCGCGTCGGCGCAGGTGCTTATGTCTGCGGCGAGGAAACTTCGCTGCTGAACAGCCTGGAAGGCAAGCGCGGCATCGTGCGCGCCAAGCCGCCACTGCCGGCGATCCAGGGCCTGTTCGGCAAGCCGACCGTCATCAACAATGTGATTTCGCTGGCCTCCGTGCCGATCGTCATGGATCGCGGCGCGCAGCACTACAAGGATTTCGGCATGGGCCGCTCGCGCGGCACGATCCCGATCCAGATTGCCGGCAACGCCAAGCATGGCGGGTTGTTCGAGGCAGCCTTTGGCCTGACGCTGGGCGAAATCGTCGATGAGATCGGAGGCGGTACCGTCACCGGACGCCCGGTCAAGGCGGTGCAGGTCGGCGGACCGCTGGGGGCCTATTTCCCGCGTTCGCTGTTTGACACGCCGTTCGACTATGAGGCGTTCGCGGCCAAGGATGGCCTGATCGGCCACGCCGGCATCACAGTTTTCGACGACAGCGCCGACATGCTGAAGCAGGCGCGCTTTGCCATGGAATTCTGCGCCATCGAGTCCTGCGGCAAGTGCACACCCTGCCGCATCGGTTCGACGCGCGGCGTCGAAACCATCGACAAGATCGCGCACAATATCGAGCCCGAGAAGAACCTCGCGCTGGTTACTGACCTCTGCAACACGATGAAGTTCGGTTCGCTCTGCGCCCTGGGCGGCTTCACGCCCTACCCGGTGATGAGCGCGATCAACCACTTCCCCGAAGATTTCCGGCCGACGCCGGTCGCTCAAGCAGCCGAATAAGGAGACAGGATCATGGGTCTCGTCCACGAAATCGACTACGGCACCCCGGCCTCGAAAGCGGAAAAGCAGGTCACGCTGAGCGTCGACGGCTTCATCGTTACCGTGCCGGAAGGCACCTCGATCATGCGCGCCTCGATGGAGGCCGGCATTGCCATTCCGAAGCTTTGCGCCACCGACATGGTCGACGCTTTCGGCTCCTGCCGCCTCTGCCTGGTGGAGATCGAGGGCCGCAACGGCACGCCCTCCTCCTGCACGACGCCGGTGGCGCCCGGCATGGTGGTGCACACCCAGACCGGCCGGCTGAAGGACATCCGCCGCGGCGTGATGGAACTCTACATCTCCGACCATCCGCTCGACTGCCTGACCTGTGCGGCAAACGGCGACTGCGAATTGCAGACGCAGGCCGGTGTCGTCGGCCTGCGCGATGTGCGCTACGGCTACGAAGGCGACAACCACGTCTTCAAGAAGATGGACGGCGCGGAAAACTTCAAATGGATGGCGAAGGACGAATCCAACCCGTACTTCACCTATGACCCATCGAAATGCATCGTCTGCTCGCGCTGCGTGCGCGCCTGCGAGGAAGTGCAAGGCACCTTCGCCCTGACCATCGAAGGCCGTGGCTTCGGCAGCCGCGTATCGCCGGGCATGCACCAGCCCTTCATCGACTCGGAATGCGTTTCCTGCGGCGCCTGCGTGCAGGCCTGCCCGACCGCGACGCTGACGGAAAAGAGCGTCATACAGATCGGCCAGCCGGAGCATTCGGTCGTCACCACCTGCGCCTATTGCGGCGTCGGCTGCTCGTTCAAGGCCGAAATGCGCGGCGACGAGCTGGTGCGCATGGTGCCCTACAAGGACGGCAAGGCCAATCGCGGCCATAGCTGCGTCAAGGGCCGCTTCGCCTATGGCTATGCCACGCACAAGGAGCGCATCCTCAACCCGATGATCCGCGAAAAGATCACCGATCCGTGGCGCGAAGTGTCGTGGGAAGAGGCACTGACCCACACCGCCAACGAATTCCGCCGCCTGCAGTACCAGTATGGCCGCACGGCAATCGGCGGCATCACCTCCTCGCGCTGCACCAACGAGGAAACCTATCTCGTCCAGAAGCTGATCCGCCAGGGCTTCCTCAACAACAACGTCGATACCTGCGCCCGCGTCTGCCATTCGCCGACCGGCTACGGCCTCGGCCAGACCTACGGCACCTCCGCCGGCACGCAGGATTTCGACTCGGTCGAAGATTCCGACGTGATCATGGTGATCGGCGCCAATCCTTCTGCCGCGCATCCGGTCTTCGCCTCGCGCATGAAGAAGCGCATCCGCCAGGGCGCCAAGCTGATCGTGCTCGATCCGCGCGTTACCGAGACGGTGGATTCGGTTCACGCCAAGGCCGACTATCATCTGCCGCTGAAGCCCGGCACCAATGTCGCCGTGGTCACCTCGCTGGCGCATGTCATCGTGACGGAAGGGCTGTTCGACGAGCAGTTCATTCGCGAGCGCTGCGACTGGTCGGAATTCGAGGATTACGCCGGTTTTGTCTCCGACGAACGCCACAGCCCCGAGCAGGTGGAAAAGCTGTCCGGCGTGCCGGCAGAGAAAATCCGCGAGGCGGCCCGGCTTTATGCGACGGGCGGCAACGGCGCGATTTATTACGGCCTCGGCGTGACCGAGCACAGCCAGGGCTCGACCACCGTCATCGCCATCGCCAACCTCGCCATGCTGACCGGCAATATCGGCCGGCGCGGCGTCGGCGTGAACCCGCTGCGCGGCCAGAACAACGTGCAGGGCTCCTGCGACATGGGCTCGTTCCCGCACGAACTGCCGGGCTATCGCCACATCTCGGGCGATGCCGTGCGCGACATCTATGAGAGCCTGTGGGGCGTGAAGCTCGACAACGAGCCGGGCCTGCGCATTCCCAACATGCTGGACGCCGCCGTCGAAGGCACGTTCAAGGGCATCTACATCCAGGGCGAAGACATTCTCCAGTCCGATCCGGACACCAAGCATGTCTCGGCCGGCCTCGCCGCCATGGAATGCGTGGTGGTGCATGACCTGTTCCTGAACGAGACGGCGCGCTACGCCCACGTCTTCCTGCCGGGCTCGACCTTCCTCGAGAAGGACGGCACCTTCACCAACGCCGAGCGCCGCATCAACCGCGTGCGCAAGGTGATGGCGCCGAAGAACGGCTTTGCCGACTGGGAAGTGACGCAGAAGCTTGCCCAGGCGATGGGCCTGGACTGGAACTACCAGCACCCGTCGGAAATCATGGACGAGATCGCGCAGACGACGCCGAGCTTCGCCAAGGTTTCCTACGACTATCTCGACAAGATGGGCTCGGTGCAGTGGCCGTGCAACGAGGCGGCACCGGAAGGCACGCCGATCATGCATATCGACCATTTTGTGCGCGGCAAGGGCAAGTTCATCCGCACCGAATATGTGGCGACGGACGAAAAGACCGGCCCGCGCTTCCCGCTGCTGCTCACCACCGGCCGCATCCTCTCGCAATACAATGTCGGCGCGCAGACGCGGCGTACCGAAAATGTCGTCTGGCATTCGGAGGACCGTCTGGAAGTCCACCCGCACGATGCCGAGAATCGCGGCATTCGCGACGGCGACTGGGTGCGCCTGCAAAGCCGGGCTGGCGAGACGACCTTGCGCGCGCTGATCACCGACCGCGTGTCGCCGGGTGTCGTCTACACCACCTTCCATCACCCCGACACGCAGGCCAACGTCATCACCACCGACTTCTCCGACTGGGCGACCAACTGCCCTGAATACAAGGTCACCGCCGTTCAGGTGGCGCCGTCCAACGGCCCGTCCGAGTGGCAGGAGGAGTATGAGGACCTGTCGCAGCGCTCGCGCAAGATTGCGACACTGGAAGCGGCGGAGTAGGTAGTGGCTGCGGCCCGCAAACCCATCACCCAGACCTCCCGCCTCGCCCGGCGCGCGGCGGGTACGGCTGCGGCCAACCGCATGGTGCCGGAGGAAACGCCGGTGGCGTTTTCGTTTGCCGGAACCACCCATGCGGTGATGATGGCGAGCCCGGCGGATTTCGAGGATTTCGCGCTGGGGTTTTCGCTGACCGAAGGCATCATCTCGTCAGTCGATGAGATCGAGGCGATCGAGGTCGAGGACCAGGGCGCCGGCATCGACATCCAGATCAAGCTGAAGGACAAGGCCAATACGCGCTTCCAGGCGCGGCGCAGGCGGCTGGCCGGACCAGTCGGCTGCGGGCTGTGCGGCATCGAATCCATCGAGGAGGCGATGCGCTCGGTCGATCAGGTCGGTGCGTCGCCGCTTACGCTCAGCGAAAACGATATCGTCCAGTCGGTAAAACTGCTTTCCAAGGTGCAGCCGATGCATGCCGAGACCGGCGCGGTGCACGCCGCCGGCTTCTACGTGCCGGGCAAGGGCATTATCAAGGCGCGTGAGGATGTCGGCCGCCACAATGCGCTCGACAAGCTTGCCGGCGCGCTCGCCCACAAGGCCATCGACGGTTCTTCGGGTGCGGTCGTCGTCACGTCGCGCGTGTCGGTGGAAATGGTGCAGAAGACGGCAGCGATCGGCGCGCGCTTCATCATCGCCGTGTCGGCGCCGACCGCCCTTGCCATCCGCACCGCCGACGAGGCCGGCATGACGCTGGTGGCGCTGGTGCGCGGCGATGATTTCGACATTTTCACCCATCCAGACCGCGTCACTTCCGGAGCAGCCAGACATGTCGCTTGAAGAACACAAGGCCAGCACGCGCGACAAGCTGATCCGCATGGCCAACCAGATCGCGACGTTCTTCCACTCCAAGCCGCGCGAAGAAGGCTTGGCCGGCACCGCCGAGCACATCAACAAGTTCTGGGAGCCGCGCATGCGCCGGCATCTGTTCGAGGTTCTCGACAGTGGCGGCGAAGGGCTGGACGAACTGGTGATCGCGGCTTCGGAAAAGATCAGGCGGCCAAGCGATCCTGTGACGCCGGCGCAAGCCGCGGAAGCAAATGCCGACGTTAGCGGCTGACCGCCCGCCGAGGCCGTCGTCCTATGCCCGCTTCCAGCCTTTCCGGATGTGGGCATATCCCTCGCGATAGACCGCTTCCGGGCTTTCGGCAAAATCGCGCCAGACTTTCGTTGCCGCCGCCAGATCCTTCAGCCCACGCCCGAACGCCTCGATGGTGAGCCAGCCGTCGTAACCGCTCTCCTTGATCGCGGCGAAGGTCTTCTTCCACGGGATGTCACCGCGCCCCGGCACGCCGCGATCGTTTTCCGAAATATGGATGTGGGCGATGTTGCGGACGTGCTTGGTATAGGCGCCGATGGGGTCGGCTTCCTCGATATTGGCGTGGAAGGTGTCGTACATGGCGCGGATGTTGGGGTGCCCGATCTCGTCGACATGGGCCGAGAGATCAGCCATCGTGTTCAAGAGATAGCATTCGAAGCGGTTCAGCGCCTCGAGCCCGATGGTGACGCCATGCTGGCCGGCATGGTCGCCAATGGCGCGCTGCGAGGCGACCGAGCGTTTCTTTTCGGCAGAAGTCGGGCCGACGCCTGAAAACTGGCCGAGCGTTGAATGAAGCGGGCCGCTGAGTGTTTTCGCACCCAGCGCCTCGGCGCAATCGATCGCCCATTTCATGTAGGTCACGCCGGCCTTGCGGGTGGCGGCACTGGGTGAGATCAGATTCATCGCGGGATCGCCCATGGCCGACACGGCAGTGCGCTCAAGGCCGATGCGATCGAGCATTTCGCCAAGCCGCCTGTAGTCGTCGGGCGTGCCTTCGAAGATCGGGATCTCGACGCCGTCATAGCCGGTCGCCTTGATGTCGCGCAGCAGTTTTTGGTGCTTTCCCGTGACGTTGGTCGTCCACAGGAACATGCAGAAGCCGATTTTCATTTGTCCCCTCCGATGGCCGCTCTGGTGGCGGTTCCACGGCAATCTAGCGGGGAAAATCTGGTAGGACCAGATGGTGCAGGCCGAAATCTTGGGCAGAGGGCGCATGGGTGCTCTGATGGACCTGAGCGGAGGAAAGACCCCCACCCCTAACCCCTCCCCACAAGGGGGAGGGGGACGATCTCGTCGCCTTAGCCATCAAGAACGGTGAAGGTTGGGGCCGGGCAGCCTTGCAGCAAAGTTCCCTCCCCCTTGTGGGGAGGGGTTAGGGGTGGGGGTCATCTCAAAGGCAATGCGCCGCCGAAAAGGAAGCGAGATGACGATCACCCATGGGCAAACATGACATGCCGCACCGCTGTATAATCTTCCAGCGCGTAGAGCGACATGTCCTTGCCGTAGCCGGACTGCTTCAGCCCGCCATGCGGCATCTCGTTGGTGAGCATGAAGTGGGTGTTGATCCAGGTGCAGCCATATTGCAGCCGTGCGGCGGTGGCCATGGCGCGCGACACGTCCTTGGTCCAGACGGACGAGGCGAGGCCGTAGTCGGAATCATTGGCCCAGTTGACGGCTTCGTCGGCGTCGGAGAAGCGGGTGACGGAGACGACCGGGCCGAAGACCTCGCGGCGCACGATCTCGTCTTCCTGCAAGGCGCCGGCAACCACGGTCGGCTGGTAGAAGAAGCCCCCGCCCTCACCCGGCTTGCCGCCGGTGGTGATCTCGACATGCTTCAGCTCCGAGGCGCGCTCGACAAAACTGGCGACGCGGTCGCGCTGGCGGCTGGAGATGAGCGGGCCGATCTCGTTTTCGGTGTCGTCCGGCTGGTTGAACTTGATGGTCGAGACGGCCGAGGACAGGTCTGCGACGAGTTTTTCGTAGATTTTCTTGCCGGCATAGATGCGGCAGGCGGCGGTGCAGTCCTGGCCGGCATTGTAATAACCGAAGGCGCGCAGGCCGTTCACCACCGCTTCCAGATCGGCGTCGTCGAAGACGATGACCGGCGCCTTGCCGCCGAGTTCCAGATGCGTGCGCTTGACCGATTTGGCGGCCGCCTGCAGCACCTTCTTGCCGGTGGCGACATCACCGGTGATCGAGATCATGTTGATCCTGGGGTGGTTGATCAGCGCGTTGCCGACGCTTTCGCCGCGCCCGAGCACGACATTGACCACGCCTTCGGGCAGGATCTCGGCCATGATCTTCGCCAGCTTCAGCGCCGTCAGCGGCGTCTGCTCGGACGGCTTGAACACCACCGTGTTGCCGCCGCCGATGGCCGGGGCGAGCTTCCACGCCATCATCATCAGCGGGTAGTTCCACGGCGCAATGGAGGCGACGATGCCGATCGGGTCGCGACGCACCATGGATGTATGACCGGGCAGATATTCGCCGGCCACCACGCCCGGCATGGAGCGCACCGCGCCGGCAAAGAAGCGGTAGCAATCGACAATGGCGGGGATTTCATCGTTGAGCACCGCATTGATCGGCTTGCCACAATTCAGCGCCTCGAGCTTGGCGAAGCTTTCCGCCTCGGCCTCGATGCGGTCGGCGATCTTCAGGAGATAGCCGGAGCGTTGCGCCGGCGTGGTGCGCGACCACTCGGTGAAAGCCTTCTCGGCGGCGGCAACCGCCGCCTCGATCTGCGACTGGCTCGCCTCGGGCAGATTGAGGATGATCTGGCCGGTCTTGGGGTTGAGGATCGGCTCCTCGGTCTCGGTGCCCTTTTCGAAGCGCGAACCGATCAGCATCTCGGTGTCCATGTAAACTCTCCCTGAATTGGTGTCTCAAGAGAGCGAGTAGTGAGTAGTGAGTGGTGAATAGGTTTGATCGCGTTGCTTTTTCCTATTCACTATTCACTACTCCCTATTCACTCATTTCACTTCCCCGCACCCGCTATCTGGTCGCCGTCGCGGGTCAGGTAATAGGCGGCAAGGATGGGCAGGAACGTCACCAGCACGACGACCATGGCCACGACATTGGTGACCGGGCGCTGGCGGGGCCGCACCAGTTCCTCCAGCATCCAGATCGGCAGCGTCTGCTGCTGGCCGGCGGTGAAGGTGGTGACGATGACCTCGTCGAAGGACAGCGCGAAGGCGAGCATGCCGCCGGCCAGAAGTGCGGTGCCGATATTGGGCAGCACGACATGGCGGAATGTCTGGAAGCCGTCGGCACCGAGGTCCATCGACGCCTCTATCAGCGAGCCGGAGGTGCGGCGGAAGCGGGCGACCGCGTTGTTGTAGACCACGACGACGCAGAAGGTGGCGTGGCCGAGAATGATCGTCCAGAACGAGAACGGAATTTCGGCCAGGCTGAAGGCTGAGCGGAGCGCAATGCCGGTGATGATGCCGGGCAGCGCGATGGGCAGGATGACCAGCAGCGAGATCACCTCACGGCCGAAGAATTTCGTCTGGCTGACGGCGGCGGCACACAGCGTGCCGAGCACCAGCGCAATCGCCGTCGACACCGCCGCGACCTTGACCGACAGGCCAAGGGCTGCCCACACATCAGGCCGGTTCCAGGCAACGGCGAGCCATTGCGTGGTGAGACCGGGCGGCGGCCACTGATAGCTCTTTTCCTCCGTCGTGAAGGCATAGACGAAGATCAACAGGATCGGCAGATGCAGGAACAGCAGGCCTGCGCCGGCGGCGATCTTGAGGCCGAGCGGGGCGGATTGATGGCGGTCAGAGCGCATGGGAACCTCGCGCACTTACGCTGACGTATTTACCCCCACCCCTAACCCCTCCCCACAAGGGGGAGGGGAATCTTTCCACCTCGCCCTCGGCAGGGACACACTCAGACAAAGAAAAATTCGGCAAGAATGAATGCATGAGAGATCCCCCTCCCCCTTGTGGGGAGGGGTTAGGGGTGGGGGTCATCTCCGAAGAACTAAAGCGCATCGAACGCCCCCATACGCTTGGCGGCCCAGAGATAGATCCCCATGATCACGACCGGGACCACGGTAAAAGCCGCCGCCAGCGGAATGTTGCCCGCCGTGCCCTGCTGGGCATAGACGGCCTGCCCGATGAACAGCCGCGACGTGCCGATGATCTGCGGGATGATGTAATCGCCCAGCGTCAGCGAGAAGGTGAAGATGGAGCCGGCGACGATGCCCGGCAGGGCCAGCGGAAACAGCACGTTGCGGAAGGTCTGGCCGGGGGTTGCCCCGAGATCGGACGAGGCTTCGACCAGATTGCCCGGCACGCGCTCGAGGGCTGCCTGTATCGGCAGGATCATGAAGGGCAGCCAGACATAGACGAAGACGATGAAGGTGCCGGTGAAGGAAACCGACAGCGAATTGCCGCCGACATAGGGCAAAGACAGCCAGGCATCGAGCAGCCACGACAGATGCAGCTTGGCGAACAGCCAGGTGAGAATGCCTTCCTTGGCGAGGATGAGTTTCCAGGCATAGATCTTGACCAGATAGCTCGACCACAGCGGCAGCATGATGCCGAGATAAAACAGCGCCTTCCATTTGCCGCGGGCATAACGCGCCGCAAAATAGCCGATGGGAAAAGCCACGACCGCCGAGGCCAGCGTGACGCAGGCGGCCATGGTCACCGTGCGGACGATGATGTCGAAATTGGCCGGGCGCAGCAGCTCGCCATAGGTCTTCAGCGTGAATTCGCGGTTGATGAGGCCGGAAAAATCATCGATCGAAAAGAAGCTCTGCAGCAGCAGTGCGAACAGCGAGCCGAGATAGACGACGCCGAGCCACAGAAGCGGCGGCGTCAGCATCAAGAGCAGAAGCAATTTCGGCTTGCGCCAGAAGATATCCGACAACGCCCCCGCAATACCGCCGCGGCTGGGCAGGATGACCGGCGCTGTATGGGCCTGAAGGGCGGTGGAGGTATTCATCCCGCATCCCTCCAACGCCGGCGCTTGGGCTGCCCCAACCGAGACGTCATCCTGGTCAAGGAAGCGGAGCGACCGCGAGCCGGGACCCATTCCGGAACGCCGTCTGGCACTGGACCGCTACGGAATGGGTCCCGGATAGCCGCTCTTCGCTCCGCTTCAAGCGGCTTCCGGGATGACGCGGTGCGGGTGTGTGCGGCTGCGCTCATGCCGGCTCGTCCATCAAATGAAGATCGGCCGGCAGCCAGACGAGCGAGACATTTGCGCCGTCGTCCGGCACGGGCTGGCCGGCGGGCGTTATGACATGCAGGCGGGTGCCTTCGGCATCGACGGTGAGCCGGTTGGTCGCGCCGAGAAAGCTGCGCGCGCGCACGGTGCCGGACACGCCCTGCCCCGCCTTTTCGGCCAGCCTGATCTTCTCCGGCCGCAGGCTCGCCCAGCGGCGCTTGCCGCCATGGCGGGCGACGAAATCGGGCGACAGAACGTTGGAGGAGCCGACGAAATCGGCGACGAAACGCGATTGCGGCCGCTCGTAGATATCCTGCGGCGTGCCGATCTGCATGATGCGGCCATCGTTGAAGACGGCAACGCGGTCGGCCATGGACAGCGCCTCGCCCTGATCGTGGGTGACGAAGACGAAGGTGATGCCAAGCGCGCGCTGGAGCAGCTTGAGCTCCTCCTGCATGTTTTCGCGCAGCTTGAGATCGAGCGCGCCGAGCGGTTCGTCGAGCAGCAGCACGCGCGGCTTGTTGACCAGCGCACGCGCCAGCGCCACGCGCTGACGCTGGCCGCCGGAAAGCTGGCTCGGGCGGCGCGCGCCATAGCCGGGAAGCTGCACCAGCTTCAAGGCGTCTTCTGCCTGTTTGGCACGCTCCGTGCGGCCCACGCCCTTGACCATCAGCCCGTAGGCGACATTGTCGAGCACGTTGAGATGCGGAAACAGCGCGTAGTCCTGAAACACCGTGTTGACGTTGCGGCGATAGGGCGGGACGCCCTCGGCGCGCTCGCCGAAGATGGAAATCGAACCCGCCGTCGGCTGCTCGAAGCCGGCGATCAGGCGCAGGCAGGTGGTCTTGCCCGAACCCGACGGGCCGAGCATGGCGAAGAACTCGCCGGGCCGGATATCGAGGTCGACCGCATCGACGGCGCGCACGGCGCCGAAGTGGCGGGAGACTTTTTCGAAGGAGACGGCTGTGGTCATGGCAATGATGTCCAAAGGTGCTCAGTCGGGATCGATACGGCCCGATCGCCGATTGCTGAGGTCGGCGCTGCCCCTCATCCGACCCTTCGGGCCACCTTCTCCCCGTGAACGGGGAGAAGGAAGAAGCGTCAGCGTCGCGGCCAGCCTTCCTCTCCCCGTCACTATACGGAGAGAGGATGCCGGCAGTCAGGTGAGGGGCGGCGCAAGCGCCGGAAGTTAACTGCTCACCGTCCGCCGATCACGCCGATATAGTCCGACACCCAGCGGTAGTAGGGCACGCATTCGCCCTGGCTGGCGCATTTGGCGACGGGGGTCTTCCAGAACTTGATCTTGGCGAAGTCCTCGAAGCCGTTGGTCTTGCAGCCTTCGTCGGTGAGCAGTTCGTTGCCCTTGCAGGCAGCCGGGACGGCCGGGTTGGAGCCGAACCAGGCAGCGAGATCGCCCTGCACCTTGGGCGAGAGCGAATGCTCCATCCACATATAGGCGCAGTTGGGATTGGCGGCGTCGACATGCATCATGGTCGTGTCGGCCCAGCCCGTGGCGCCCTCTTCCGGTATGGTCGAAGCGATCGGCTGTTTTTCCGACTTGAGCAAATTGACCTGGAACGGCCACGAGCCGGAGGCGACGACGCCTTCGTTCTTGAAGTCGTCGACCTGGATCATGGCGTCGTGCCAGTAGCGGCCGGCCAGCGTGCGCTGGACGCGCAGCAGGTCGAGCGCTGCCTTGTACTGGTCTTCATTGAGTTCGTAGGGGTCCTTGATGCCGAGATCGGGCTTGTGCGCCATAAGATAGTTGGCGGCGTCGGCGATGTGGATCGGACCGTCATAGGCCTGGACGCGGCCCTTGTTGGGCTTGCCGTCGGGGAAATCCATCGCCTCGAAGACGACGTTCCAACTCTTGGGCGCTTCCTTGAAGACGTCGGTGTTATACATCAAGACGTTCGGGCCCCACTGGTAGGGCACGCCGTAATGCACCTTGTCGACGGTGAACCAGGGCGCGTTCTGCAAGCGCTCGTCGACGGTTCCCCAGCTCTTGATGAGATCGACATTGACCGGCTGCACGCGCTTGCCGGCGACCAGGCGCAGCGAGGCGTCGCCCGAGGCGGTGACGAGGTCGAAGCCACCCTCGTTCATCAGCGCGACCATTTCGTCGGAGGTGGCGGCGGTCTTGACGTTGACCTTGCAGCCGGAAGATTTCTCGAAGTCCGAGACCCAGTCATAGGCCTTGTCGGTTTCGCCGCGCTCGATATAGCCGGGCCATGCGATGATGTTGACCTGACCTTCGCCCTTGCCGATTTCCTTCAGCATCTCCTGCGCCATCGCCTGGCCGGAAAAGCTCAGCGCCACGGTCAGGGCGGTGCATGTCTTCAGAAAAGATTTCATGAACTTTCTCCCATTTGAAGGGGCCGCTCTGGCTGGCGACGTTAATCCCTGAAATGAAAGGTGATCTGAATCCGAAGCATTCGCAAACGGATTTATCAGAAACACGATATCGGTTTTTCCGATAGGTTACGGTCTTTGCCGTGTTTGCCGCTGCGATTGGGCAATGCCTATGAAATCGCGGGCTGCCTGCGGCAGGCTGGAACCGCGTCGCCAGACCATGCCGACTTGCACGACCGGCAGCGAGCCGGAGATATCGCGCGACTCGATGCGGTCGCCTTCCAGCGACCACGGCCGGTAGACCAGATCGGGCAGCAGCGCCACGCCGGCGCCGGTGGCGACGAGGCTGCGCACCGCTTCCACGGAGCGCGTGCGGAAGGCGACATGCGGGCGCGCACCGAGCGCCACCAGCAGCTTGCCGGTGTTCTCCTCGATTTCGTCGACGGTGAGCATGATCAGCGGTTCGCTGACGATATCGTTGATACCGATGATGTCGGCGCTGGCCAGATGATGGCCGAGCGGCAGCCACAGGCGGTAAGGCGAGACCTCGAGGATTTCGGCCTGCAGCGCCATGCGGTCGCGCAGGTTGGAGATGACCATGACGGCGACATCCAATTCACCGCCGACCAGCAGGTGCTCGAGATAGTCGCCATTGTCCTCGATGGCCGACACGTCGATCGAGGGAAAGGCGCGGCGGTAGCGGGCAAGCAGGTCGGACAGCACATAGCCGGCGACCAGCGATGTGACGCCGAGCTGAAGCCTGCCCGTCGCGCGCTCCTTGTCGTCGGAAAAGGTGCGGCGGGCGTCGGACACGTCAGCCAGAATCTTGGTGGCATGGCGCAGGAACTGATGGCCCTTGTGGGTGATGTTCAGCCCGCGCGGATGGCGCTCAAAAAGCTCGACGCCGAGGTCGCGCTCAAGATCCTTGATCGCCTCGGTGACTGCTGATTGCGAGATGGAAAGGTTCTGCGCAGCACCGGAAACCGTGCCCTGCTCTGCGACCGCGACGAAGAACTGCAACTGCCTGATGGTGAATGCCATGGCGCGAATAAACACGCGCGCTGCAGGAATGGGAAGAGCCGCTCAGCGTCCCCGTCGCCGAAAGGCTACAGCGCGCTGCAACGCGCGGATGCGGCCAACGGCGCCGTAGCGCAGCGCGGCCAGGAATGCCGCCTCCAGCACGAGGACGACCGCAACGATGCGGAAGCCGATCGTCACCGGGTCCTGCCCGGCATCGCGCATGAGATAGCCGGCGCCCAGGAAGGCGGCATTCCAGACCAGGGTGCCGCAGAAGGTGGCGACTATGAACGGCAGGCCCGCAAGCCGCCATGCGCCGGCAGGGATAGCAAGATAGATGCGCACCGTCGGCACGAGCTGGGCCAGAAGCGTCACGCGAAACTGGTTGCCGCGATAGGCCTGCGCCAGCCGCTGATAGGTCGCCTTGGGCAGAAAAAGATATTTGCCGAAGCGCTCGACAAGCCGGCCTGCCCGGTCTGACCCCAGCCAGCGGCCCATGCCGTACCAGAACATCGAGCCGACGGTGGAACCGAGCGCGGTGATCAGCAACAGCGAGGCGAGGGTTTCGCTGTTCGGCGCTGCCGTCATGCCGAGGAACAGCAGCAGCACATGCGAGGGCGGCACGGGCAGTATCTTTTCAGTGAAGGCGAGAACGCCGGCGCCGAGAAGCCCAAGGCCGAGCATCGTCGCTACAGGTCCGATCATCGGATGCGCCAATCATATCTGTTAGCGGTCTCAATCCGGCTTATACGGTAGACAGCCGCCGGGGGGAAGTTTCGAAAGGTGTGGCCGATGCGGGTCGCCTCGAGGTCGAGACGATCAAGCATCGTCTGCTCGATCGGACAGCGCCAGCTATAGGTGAACTGGTAAAGCGCACCACCGGGGCGAAGATTGGCGAAAACGCCTTCTAGGATAGACTGCGTCTTGCGCGGCGGTATCGACAGGAAGGGCAAGCCGCTGATCGCAGCGCCCAAAACCGGCCCCTCGAACAGGGCCAGATGGCGCAAGCCCACGGCATCCATCTCGAACACACGCGCGTCGGGGAAGCGGTGCCTGAGCATGCTGGCGAAGTCGGATCCTGCCTCGATCAAAGTGAGGTTTTCCTCCTTCACGCCACGCGCCAGCAGTGCCCGGGTGAAAGGGCCCGTGCCAGGCCCGAGTTCAAGAACCTGTCCGGTGTCGGCATTTATCTCGCGCGTCATCAGCGCCGCGAGGCTGGGGCTCGACGGCGTGACCGAAGCGACCCGCAATGGCGCCGCAGCCCAGGCCATGAGAAAGGACAAAGTATCACTCGCAGGCATATCGACCCTCAATCCACATGTCGGCAGCAGGCGAATCGACCGCCAGCTTTAATGAGGGCTGTTTGCGACGGGAGGATTACACCGGCATTGCGCGGGAACGAGCCTCACGAAAAAATGCTGGCGTGCGGAAGGTGCATCGCCATTTCAACTTCGCAATGTTTCTGCAATGTTGACGGGATAGCCGGGCGGGACATTGCCTTCGCAAGGATGTTGAATGCGCATTTTGCTGGTCGAAGACGAGCCGGAGATGGTTTCGGCCCTGCGCAGCGCGTTGAAGCGGCATGACATGGTGATGGATCATGCCGGCTCGCTCGCTGCCGCGGAGGGCTTCGTCGCCACCGATACCTACGACGCCATCCTGCTCGACCGTCAATTGCCGGATGGCGATGGCCTGTCGCTGGTGCCGAAGCTTCGCGCGACCAAAAATGCCACGCCGGTTCTGGTGCTGACGGCGCGCGGCGACCTTGCCGACAAGGTGGCCGGGCTCGATATGGGCGCCGACGACTATCTGGCAAAACCATTTGCCTTCGAGGAACTTCTGGCCCGGTTGCGCGCATTGCTGCGCCGCCCTGCCACCGTGCAGGCGCAGACGCTGCGCGCCGGCGATCTTGCATTCGATGTCGGCCACCGCGAAGCCTCCATTCGCGGCGAACCGTTTACCTTGCCACGGCGCGAACTGCTGGTGCTGGAGGCGCTGATGCGGCGCACGGGCCGCATGGTGCAGCGCTCGTCGCTGATGGAATCGGTGTTCGGCCTCGATGACGAGATCCAGTCCAATGCGCTCGACACCCATGTTTCGCGGCTGCGCCGCAAGCTTTCGGAAGCCGCAGGCGGCGTGACGATCAACGGCATTCGCGGCGTCGGCTATCTGCTGCGCGAGACGCCATGAGAGACCATTGGCTCTGCTCGCTGAAATGGCGCCTCGTCCTGCGCATTGCGTTGCTGCAGGGCGTTATGCTGACGTTGCTCATCCTGCTGATATTCAGTGTGATGCTGGGCGCAGGCTTCATTCCTGAAAAATACGAGAACGGCACATTCGACGTGCTGAAAGATGCCGTCGCCCGCGATGCCGGCGGCAATCTGGTGCTGAAACCGACGCATGAGCTGGCCAAGCTGCGCACGAAAGTACCCGATCTCTGGTTCATCATCCGCGATGGGCAAGGACGCCAGCTTTCGGAGGGCTCGGTTCCGGCCGGGTTCGCGCCACTGGCCGGAATGCTCGATCTCGTCAGCGATGCCCGGCTCAGTCCGACCAAGGACGGTCCGCCGGCCGCAGTGACCAAATGGGCCCAAACGGCTGCCGGCGATGTGCGCATCATGACCGGCACGCAAGGCGATCTTTCGCTGCTGCGCCTGCTTACCGCTGTACCGCATTTTTTCCTCAAGGCGATTTTGCCGCTGACCGGCCTGATGGCGCTGGCAACCCTTCTGGCGACGCCCTGGGTCATTCGCGGCGCACTTACGGGCCTGGGCGAAGCGGCCGCAGCAGCCGGGCGGATCGACATCGACAAGCGCGGTGTGCAGCTGCCGGTCAAGGACGTGCCGCTGGAGGTGGTGCCGCTGGTCAATGCGGTCAATGCCGCGCTGGCGCGGCTCGACAAGGGCTATGAGCGCCACAAGCGCTTCCTGACTGATGCCGCCCACGAATTGCGCACGCCTGTCGCCATCCTCAACACGCGCATCGCCTCGCTGCCGGCAACGCCGGAACGGGCCCGGCTGCTGCAGGATACCGCGCGCCTGTCGACGCTGACCGACCAGCTTCTCGACCTGCAGCGACTGGACCGGCAGCAGGCCAAGTGTTTCAAGCCCGTCGATCTGGTCGAGACGACGCGCAGCGTGGTCGTAGACCTCGCACCAATGGCATTCGCAGCCGGCTACGAGGTGTCGTTCGAGCCGGCTGAGAAAGCGCTTTTCACGAATGGCGATCAAACGGCGATCGAACGCGCTGTGACCAATCTGGTGCAAAACGCCATCGAGCATGGATGCAATGCCGGCAAGATCACGGTGTGCGTAAATGCGCCCGCCACCGTCGAAGTGTCAGACGAAGGCCAGGGCGTTCCGGAAGCCGAGCGGGAAAGGATATTCGAGCCGTTCTACCGCGCCCGCCCGCAGAACTATGGCGCCGGCCTCGGCCTCAATCTCGTGCAGGAAATCATGCAGCTGCATGGCGGCCGCATCGAACTCGTGGCGAAAACCGCAGGGGCCTGCTTCCGCATGATCTTTTCACCGGCCGCCGAACCCAAGACAGCCTGAGACAGAGCATTCCAGAGCTTGTGTTTGACATCGCTTCGATTCGTAACTAAGTAAGTTACATGAAACGAAACAGCAAACTTTCCTCGACCCTGCACATCCTCGTCCACATGGCCGAGGCGCGGGAGGGCATTCAAACCTCCGAGCAGCTCGCCTCCTTCATCCACACCAATCCGGTCGTCGTGCGCCGCACCATCGCGGGCCTGCGCGAAGCCGGCATCGTCGCCTCGGCGCGCGGCCATGGCGGCGGCTGGCAGCTTGCGCGGGCGCCTGAGACGATCTCGCTGGCCGAGATCTGCACCGCACTTGGCGAGACGCTGCTGCCCTTCAGCACTGAGCCGGAAACCCCCGGCTGCCTTGTCGAGCAGGCGGTGATTGCGGTGCTCGACGATTTTCGCGCCGAGGCGGAACGCCTGCTTCTGCAAAAGCTCGCCCGCGTGACGCTTGCCGACATCGCCGCCGATTTCCGCCGCCGCTATGCCGCACTTGGAGTGACCGAACATGCCGTATGACATCATCATCGTTGGCGGAAGCTTTGCCGGACTGGCCGCAGCCACGCAGATCGCGCGGGCACGGCGGCGGGTTCTGGTTATCGACGCCGGCCTGCCGCGTAACCGTTTCGCCGAGCATTCGCACGGTTTTCTCGGACAGGACGGGCGAGCGCCGGCAGAAATCCTTGGAGACGCACGCAGGCAGCTTCTTGCCTACCCGACGGCGAAAATCGTCGACGGCCTGGCTGACAAAGCGGAAGCGACGGATTTCGGTCTTCGCATCGGCATCGACAGCGGCGAAACGTTCGAGGCGTCACGGCTGATCCTGGCGACCGGCGTGCGCGACACGCTGCCGGACATTCCCGGCCTTGCCGAGCAATGGGGTAAGACCGTGCTGCACTGCCCCTATTGCCACGGCTATGAGGTGGCAATAGGGGCGCTCGGCGTTCTTGCAACCGGACCCATGGCCATTCACCAAGCGCAGATGATTGCCGATTGGGGCGATGTGACGTTGTTCACCAACGGCATTTTCGTGCCGAATGCGGAACAGCTGCAGGCGTTGAAGGCACGCAATGTGACGGTCGAGCCTGCCAGCGTCATCCGTGTCGAGGGCGACAGCGCCAGCGGCCTTCTCCTCAGGCTTGACGACGGCAGCACCCAAAAGATCAAGGCACTTTTCACCGCCCCGCGCACCTGCATGGTGAGCCCGCTGGCGGAACAACTGGGCTGCGAATTCGTCGATGGCTTTTTCGGGCCGGTCATCAAGGTCGACGAGCGCCAGCAGACGACGGTGCAAGGCGTCTACGCCGCCGGCGATGCCGCGCGCGAGCCTCACAATGTGGCCTTTGCCGTCGCGAACGGCACCTGGGCCGGCGTGGCGGCTCATCAGTCGCTGATTTTCGGGTAGTTGGCTCAGGCCACTTCGCGATGGTCGCCGGCGATCCTGAGGCGCGTGCCGGCGGTGTTGAGCGCGGCGACGATTTCGCGCGGCGGCATACGGTCCGTCGCCAGTTCGCCGAAGCCGGAGAAGCCGCAGACCTGAACGAGACCCTGCCGGCCGAACTTGGTGTGGTCGGTAATCACGATGGTTCGCGTGGCGCGCGACAGCACCATGCGGGCGAATTCGGCTTCCTCGAGATCGTAGTCCATCACGCCCATCTGGGCATCGATGGCACCGGTCGAAATGACGGCGTGGTTGACGCTGAAGCGGCTGACGAACTCGATGGCCGAGACGCCGAAGGCCGCACCTGAATCGCTGCGCAGCTCCCCGCCGGCCATATAGACCTTGTTGCCGTTGACGGTAGCCAGCGTGCGGGCGATGTCGGACGAATTCGTCACCACCGTCAGTCGGCGATGGCCGAGAAGCTCACGGGCGAGATAGCTCGTCGTCGTGCCGGTATCGAGCATGATCGACTCGCCGTCGCGGATGGTTGCAGCGACCAGCTGCGCGATCGCCCGCTTGGCCTCGGCGTTGTCGCGCATGCGGCGCTCGAAGGGCGCCTCGCCGACCAGAGTGGGCAGGCCGATGGCGCCATGCATCTTGATGACCGTGCCTTCGCTGGTCATCGGCTTCACGTCGCGCCGTATCGTCTCCAGCGACACGCCGAGCTTTTCAGCAAGCTCGGCGACGCTGATCGTGCCCTCTTCCTGAATAATCCGCAGTATCTCGCTGTGCCGTTTTGAATGGTTCATGGATCGCCGTATCAGATGCCATCATCTATGACCGCTTTTTAAGCAATTATGTGGCATTTTACAACTAGCTTACCTTCACCCGGTCAAAAAAACACAAAAGACCACAAATTTCCGTTGACAGCCACCTTACGTTGCGTGACACTCATCCTCAGGGAACAGACCTGAAGCCGGCTGAGAAACACAGGCAACCGCAGCTTCGGGCACATAAAACGAATACCAAAACGGTGAGCAGGAGGGTCAGCATGCCATTGGGCACCCGCACCATCAGTTCCGCGTTCGGCGCGTTAGCGCTATCGGCGGCTGCCCTCCTCTCATCGTCGCAGTGGGCGGGGGCCCAGGAGTCGACCGATCCGATCAAGCTGACGCTGCATGACTGGACCGGACAGCTCATCACCACCCAGATCATGGGCGAGGTGCTGAAGAAAGCAGGCTACAGCGTCGACTACGTGCAGGCCGATTATCTGGCCCAGTTTGCCGGCCTCGAGACGGGCGATCTCGATGTCGCAATGGAAATGTGGGAAACCACCGGCCGCGACGCCATGGACGCCGCGACCGCCACCGGAAAGGTCGAGAATTTCGGCCCGACCGGCATGAAGGCCAAGGAAGAGTGGTGGTTTCCGGACTACATGAAGGAAAAGTGCCCTGGCCTGCCTAACTGGGAAGCGCTGAAGGACGAGAAATGCGCCGAGGCCTTCTCAACCGCCGAAACCGCACCCAAGGGTCGCTACCTCGGCGGACCGGTGACCTGGGGCGGGTTTGACGACGAACGCGTCGAGGCGCTCGACCTGCCTTTCGAAGTCATACATGCCGGCACGGACGCGGCACTCTTTGCCGAGCTCGAAAGCGCCTATCAGCGCAAGGCGCCGATCCTGCTCTGGATCTACGCGCCGCACTGGGCGCCGGCCAAATACAAGGGCGAGTGGATCGAATTCCCGGAATACACGAAGGAGTGCTACACCGACCCGAAATGGGGATCGAACCCCGACGCTCAATATGATTGCGGCAAGCCGCATGGCGAAATCTGGAAGGTCGGCTGGGCCGGCGTGAAGGACAAATGGCCGGGCGCCCACAAGGCGATAAAGGCCTTCACGCTCGACAATGACGAGATGGGCCAGATGATCACCAAGGTCGACCTCGACGGCAAGAAGGTGGATGACGTGGTTGCAGAGTGGATAGGCGCCAACGAGCCCCGCTGGTCGGAGTGGATCAAGAAATAGGATAGAAATTGCCCCTGCCCGCCGCCCTCGTGCGGCGGGTTTTTTTTGCTTTCACAGACATCCCAAACCGGACGGATGATGACCGCATCGGAACCAAAACTCATCTGTCGTAATGTCTGGAAGGTTTTTGGTGCCGGCGCCGGGGAATTTCTGAACGCAAAAAATGCCGACACATCGCTGGCAAGCCTTGGCAAGGCCGGGCTGGTCGGGGCAGTGCGCGACGTCAATCTGGAAGTCCATGCCGGCGAAATCTTCGTCATCATGGGGCTGTCCGGCTCCGGCAAGTCGACGCTGGTACGCTGCCTGTCGCGGCTGGTGGAGCCGACGTCCGGCGAAATCCTGTTCAACGGCGAAAACCTGCTGGCGGCGAGCGAAAGCCGCATGATCGAGATTCGCCGGCACCAGATGGGCATGGTGTTTCAGCATTTTGCGCTGCTGCCGCACCTGACCGTGCTGGCCAACGTCGCCTTCCCGCTCGAAGTTCAGGGTGTCGACCGCGGGACGCGAGAGGCGCGGGCGAAGAAAATGATCGATCTGGTCGGGCTCTCGGGCAAGGAGAATTTCTTTCCGCGCGAGCTTTCCGGCGGCCAGCAGCAGCGCGTCGGCATTGCGCGATCCTTGTCCGTGGAGCCGGAACTGTGGTTCCTCGACGAGCCGTTTTCTGCGCTCGACCCGCTGATCCGGCGCGAGATGCAGGACGAGTTCATGCGCCTGCAATCTGTGCTCAAGAAGACGATCGTCTTCATCACCCATGATTTCGACGAAGCGATAAGGCTGGCCGACCGCATCGCCATCATGAAAGACGGCGCCATCGTCCAGGCCGGCACGCCGGAAGACATCGTGCTCAACCCGGCAACACCCTATGTCGCGGAATTCACCCGCAACGTGCCCAAGGCAAAGGTGGTCAAGGTCGGCTCCATCATGCGCGCCGCCAACTCCGCCGCCGGCACGGGTGCTACCGTGCGCGAGCGGGCAACGATCGCCGAAGCTGCCCCCATCTTCGCCAATGTCGATCGGATTGGCGTGGTCGACAGCGCCGGCAAGCCGGTCGGTGTGCTGCATCGCGACGATGTCGTCGAACTGATGATGCGGGGATGAAGATGCTTCGATTGTATCGATCCTCATGCCATCTGCTCGTTACAGCCCTACGATGCGCACCCCCACCCCTAGCCCCTCCCCACAAGGGGGAGGGGAACGCCCAAATCGCCGAGCCGACTCACCACCGGCGGGGGGCAGAGTTCCCCTCCCCCTTGTGGGGAGGGGTTAGGGGTGGGGGTAACCCGACCTCACATATTCTGCCGATGGGTGTCTCATGAGCACCCCGGCCATCGACACAAGCCAACGCACCATCGCCCCGCGCATGGACAGCGGCTTGCTGTCGATTGCGTGGCTGGCTGCCGGTGTTGTCTTTATCGCCCTTTGGCAATTCGGCCAGCCGATCTCGAAATGGGCTTTCGACTATCCAAAAGCGTGGCAGATTCCGCTGGCGCGCTGGATCAGCGATGCGATGAAATGGCTGGTCAACGAGGCGAGCTTTGGCCTCTTCACCTTCACCGACCTGACCCGGTTCATCGCCGATATCGTCAACCTGCCCTACCGGCTGGCGCTCAGCCTGCTTGCGACCGGCTTTCTGTCCGGCCAGGGATCGAGCGCGGTGCAAATCCTGCCACCGCTGTCGTGGATCGGAGTCATCGCCGTCGTCACGCTGATCGGCTACCACGCCGGCGGGCGCAGGCTTGCGGCAATCGTTGCCGTCTGCTTCGGCTTTCTTGCGGTCTTCGGCCAATGGCAGAGTGCCATGGTGACGCTGGCGTCGATCCTCGTCGCCGTGCCGCTCGGTGTGGTTGGCGGGCTGCTGCTCGGCATTACCGCCTATCGCTGGCCGCGTTTCGAGACGGCGCTGACGCCCATTCTCGACCTGATGCAGACGATTCCGGTCTTTGCCTATCTGGTACCGATCCTGTTCCTGTTCGGCTTCGGGCCGACGGCGGCGATCGTCGCGACGCTGATCTACGCCATGCCGCCGATGACGCGCATCACCGTGCTGGCGTTGCGCGCGGTGCCGTCCGAATTCCGCGACCTCGGCAACATGATCGGCTGCACGCGTCGGCAGATGACATGGCGGGTGCTGGTGCCTTCGGCCAAGGACAGCCTGATGGTCGGCGTCAACCAGGTGATCATGCTGTCGCTCAACATGGTCATCATCGCCTCGATGATCGGCGCCGGCGGCCTCGGCTTCGACGTGCTGGCCGCACTTCGGCGCCTCGATATCGGCGCGGGATTGGAAGCGGGCCTGGCCATCGTCGCCCTTGCAATCGCGCTCGACCGGCTGAGCCAGGCCTATGCGGCGCGCGCCGGCGCACCGGTCGCGCCTGCGGCCACTGGAGGCTTCGTCGCCCGCCATCCCTATACGTTCGCTGCCGTCGCGGTGGTCCTCGTCACTGGAGCCATCGGGCTCGTCCTGCCTGCGGTGCAGACCTATCCCGATGCGCTGAAACTCTCGACCGGCTCGTTCTGGTCGAATGTGGTCGGCTGGATCAACGTCAACTTCTTCGACACGTTCGAAGCGGTCAAGAACGCCGTCCTGCTCAACATACTGATACCGTTCAAGCGCCTGCTCGGCGGCCTGCCCTGGCTCGGCGTGACCGGCATTCTGGCCTTCGCCGGCTGGCGGCTCGGCGGTCTGAAGCTCGCCGCCATCGTCGGCGTTCTCGCCTTCCTCATTGCCACCACCGGCCAGTGGGAAAAGGCGATGATCACCACCTATCTCTGCGGCATCTCGGTGATCTTCGCATCCCTTCTCGGCATTCCGATCGGCATATTGGCAGCCGAGCGGGCGCGGCTGTGGAGCTGGGTGCGCGTCATCATCGACACGCTGCAGACGCTGCCCTCCTTTGTTTATCTGATGCCGGCGGTGATGCTTTTCCGCGTCGGCGATTTCACCGCCATGATCGCGGTCGTCGCCTATTCGATCGCGCCGGCGATCCGCTACACCGTGCACGGCCTGATGAAGGTCGACCCGCGCCTAATCGAAGCCGGCCGCGCCATGGGCTGCACGCCGTTCCAGATCCTCACCAAGATCAAGCTGAAGCTGGCACTGCCGGAAATCATGCTGGGGCTGAACCAGACGATCATGTTCGCGCTGTCGATGCTCGTCATTACCGCTTTGGTCGGCACGCGCGATCTCGGTCAGGAGGTCTATATCGCGCTGACCAAGGCGGATACCGGGCGCGGGCTGGTGGCGGGGTTTGCCGTCGCATTCATCGCGATCATCGCCGATCGGCTGATTTCTGCGGGGGCGGCGCGCGCAAAAATAAGGCTGGGGTTGGTGTGATGATGATGTTTGTTCCAAGACTTGGCTACGTCACAAGCACCCCCACTCCGTCGCGCTACACGCGCCACCTCTCCCCCTGCCCGGGGGAGAGGAAACCAAGCTGGAAAAGCGTCGGCATTGCGGCAGCATTTCCTCTCCCCCGGGCAGGGGGAGAGGTGGCCCGAAGGGACGGAGTGGGGGTGCTTCATCTTGCGAGGCACGATTGCCCATGACCTCCACCGAAGACCGCATCCGCGCCCTGCCCTGCTGGAACGGCAGCATCACCATCGAGCCGCTGAATGGCGGGCTGAGCAATGAGAATTTTCTGGTCTCAGACGCTGCCGGAAAACATGTCGTGCGCTTCGGCAAGGATTATCCGTTCCACCACGTCTACCGCGAGCGCGAGATCATGACCGCGCGGGCCGCATTCGAGGCGGGCTTTGCGCCTGAACTGCAATATGCCGAGCCGGGCGCGATGGTTACCGCTTATCTCGGCGCAAAAACCTTCGGGCCGGACGATGTGCGCGAGAACCGCATCCGCATCGCCGAGCTGGCGCGGCACTTCCACGAAGAGATGCCGAAGCATATCTCCGGTGCCGGCTTCATGTTCTGGGTGTTCCACGTCATTCGCGACTATGCCCGCACGCTCGAAGCTGGCGGCAGCCGCATGACGGCAGAGCTGCCCTCCTATGTCGCGCTGGCCGACGAACTGGAGCGCGCGCAACTGGCGCTGCCGGTGGTGTTCGGTCACAACGACCTGCTGCCGGCCAATTTTCTCGACGACGGCAACAGGCTTTGGCTCATCGACTTCGAATATGCCGGTTTCAACACCGCCATGTTCGATCTTGCCGGCGTGGCCTCCAATGCCGGCATGTCCGAGCAGGAATCGGAAGACCTGCTTGGCGCCTATTTCGGCCATGCGCCGAACATTCCGCTGCGCCGCGCGCACGCCGCCATGCAATGCGCCTCGCTGCTACGCGAGGCGATGTGGAGCATGGTTTCGGAACTGCACCTGACCGCGCCCGGCGCGGACTATGTCGCCTACACCGCTGAAAATCTCGAACGGCTCGACGCCGCCCTCGAACACTACCGCATGACATATGGAAAGACCGCATCATGACCTTGCCATCCCATGCCCAGATCGTCGTCATCGGCGGTGGCATCATCGGCTGCTCGACAGCCTACCATCTGGCGCGCGACCACAAGGCCGATGTCGTGCTGCTGGAACAAGGCCGGCTCACTTCGGGTTCTACATGGCATGCAGCGGGTCTGGTCGGGCAATTGCGCTCGTCGGCCTCGATCACGCGCGTGCTGAAATATTCGGTCGATCTCTACAAGCGGCTGGATGAGGAAACCGGGCTGGCCACCGGCTGGAAGATGACCGGCTGCCTGCGGCTTGCCACCAACCAGGACCGCTGGACCGAGTTCAAGCGGCTGGCAACCACGGCCAAAAGCTTCGGCATGGAGATGCATCTGGTCTCGCCCGAGGAGGTCAAGCGCATGTGGCCGCTGATGGAGACCTCCGATCTCGTCGGCGCGAGCTGGCTGCCAACCGACGGCCAGGCGAGCCCTTCGGACATCACGCAGTCGCTGGCTAAGGGCGCGCGCATGCATGGCGCCAAGCTTTTCGAGGAGGTGCGCGTCACCGGCTTCGGAATGAAGGACGGCCGCATCACTGCGGTGAAGACGAACAAGGGCGACATCGCCTGCGAAAAGGTGGTGAACTGCGCCGGCCAGTGGGCGCGGCAGGTGGGCGCTATGGCCGGCATAAACGTGCCGCTGCAGCCGGTAAAGCACCAGTACATCATCACGGAGAAGATCGACGGGCTTTCCACCGACGCACCGACGATCCGCGATCCCGACCGGCTGACCTATTTCAAGGAAGAGGTCGGCGGCCTCGTGATGGGCGGCTACGAGCCGAACCCGCAGGGCTGGACGACGGGAGACGTGCCGAACGACTGGGAATTCCGCCTGTTCGATGACGATTTCGACCATTTCGAGCAGCATATGACGCAGGCCATCGCCCGCGTGCCGGCGCTCGAAAAAGTGGGCGTCAAGCAGATGATCAATGGGCCGGAAAGCTTTACGCCGGACGGCAATTTCATCCTCGGCGTCGCGCCGGAATGCTCGAACATGTTCGTCGGCGCCGGATTCAACGCCTTCGGCATCGCCTCGGGCGGCGGCGCGGGCTGGGTGCTGGCGCAGTGGGCGGTCGACGGCGAGGCGCCGCTCGATCTGTGGACCGTCGACATCCGCCGCTTCTCCGGCCTGCACCGCGACCGGCAATGGGTGTCGGATCGCACGTTGGAAGCCTATGGCAAGCACTACACGATCGGCTTTCCGCATGAGGAATATCAGTCCGGCCGGCCGCGCATCGTCTCGCCGCTCTATGAGCGGCTGAAGAAGCATCGCGCCGTGTTCGGCTCGAAACTCGGCTGGGAGCGGCCGAACTGGTTCGCGCCCGCAGGCATCGAGCCCGAGGATATCTATTCCATGGGCCGGCAAAACTGGTTCGAGCCGGTGGGCTACGAGCACCGCCATGTGCGCGAGGCGGTCGGTATCTTCGACCAGTCGTCATTCGCCAAATACGAGATGAGCGGCCCCGACGCGCTGAAGGCGCTGGACTGGATCTGCGCCAACGATGTCAACAAGCCGGTCGGGCGGATGACCTACACCCAGCTTCTCAACACGCGCGGCGGCATCGAGGCCGATATCGTCGTGGCGCGGCTTGCCGATGAGAAGTTCTACATCGTCACCGGCACCGGCTTCCGCACGCATGACCTGTCGTGGATCAGCGACCACATTCCCGCCGGCCTCGACGTGACACTGACCGACGTAACCGAGGAATTCGGAACGCTGTCGCTGATGGGGCCGCGGGCGCGGGACGTTCTGGAGGCTATAACCGAGGCCGACGTGTCCAATGCGGAATTCCCTTTCGGCCATGTCCGGGAGATCGTTATTGCCGGCCACACGGTTCGCGCCTTGCGCGTCACCTATGTCGGGGAACTAGGCTGGGAACTGCATGTGCCGATAGGGGCTGCCGGTGAAATCTTCGACGCGCTGATGGCGGCGGGTAAGCCCCACGGCATCCGCCCGGTCGGCTACCGCGCGCTGGAATCGCTGCGGCTGGAAAAAGGCTACCGCGCCTGGGGCGCCGACATCACGCCCAACGACACGCCACAGGAGGCCGGACTGGGCTGGGCGGTGAAGCTGAAGAAGAACACTGATTTCCTCGGCCGACGCGCCCTGGAAGGGCTGAGTGGCGAGCCGCTGAAGAAGCGCTTCGCCGGCTTCATCGTTGACGACCCGGACGTGGTGCTGCTCGGCCGCGAAACCATCCTGCGCAATGGCGAGCCGGTCGGCTACCTCTCCAGCGGCGGCTTCGGCTACACGCTCGGCAAACCGGTCGGTTATGGTTATGTCCGCAATGTTGACGGCGTCAGCGACGAATTTTTGACCAGCGGCGATTATGAACTGGTGGTGGCCATGGAGCGGACCAAGGCACGCATCCATCTCAAGCCGTTTTATGACCCGGCAATGGCGAAGGTGAAGGCTTAAGCGCTACGGCAATTTCGCGGCGTTAATGTCCCGGCGGTTCGCCTCCAAAGCCGCCGCTGGTTCTTCCTCCACCGGCCGCGGCTCATCCCCCCCAGGTCACCGTCTTGTAGTCGAAACCATATTCCAGCGTCGGCTTGACGATCTGGAAATAGGGCGACAGGTCGAAGTCGCGCGGGGTGTAGAGCGAGTGGTGGCGGATGTGCAGGATTTCCTGGCGCATATAGGTCGATTGCGCCGAGGCGCGGCCGGGCGCGCGGGTGATTTCGGGCAGGATCGGATAGCGGATCTGGCCATAGGCTTCGGCGATCATCGACGAACAGATGGCGCGGGTCGGGTCGCCCGAACCGAAGGCGATCAGGCGTCGGCGCCAGCGCACCGGTATCGGCGGCGTCGGCATGAAATAGCGCAGCATGTCGGTGATGTTCTTCAGGTCGTATTTTAGGCCGAGCCGCGAGATCATGAAGGACACGACCTTGTTGCGGTCATCCGGTGTCAGGCCGCGGGCACGGCAGATGCGGGTGTTGTAGGTGCGGTATTTCGACAGCGGTACCGCCACGCAGCCCTCGCCAAGATTGACCTCGATCAGCCGCGGCCGCTCCGAGCCATCCTCCGGCTCGGGCAGCGCGTCGCCCACATAGAAGGCCGAGTGCGACCAGGTCGACTGGGTGAGGTATTTGATGACGGCCGAAATGCGCTGGTTGCCCTCGATGAGAAGGATATCGCCGGGCTCCAGCACGCGGCGCAGGGTTTCGGGATCGGACGGCGTGTAAGGCTGGTAGCCAGACGATTCCTGCTGCAGCCGGCCGGCCAGCCAATGGCCGATGCGGTCAAGCAGCGTGTCCCTCGGGGCCGTCATTGGTCGGTCGCGGGGCGCTCTTCATCGGCCCCGGCCTGGTAGTTCTTGACGATCCGGCGGGCAGTCTTGTTCGGCGCATCGTCGAAAAGCCGCTCGGCCTCGCGCAGGGCCTCCTTCTTCAGCGCCTTTTCGGAGCGCTTGATCAGCCGGCGCAGCAGCGCCAGTTCCCGCCCATTGCCCAGCGCCTTGCCCTCTTCCTCGATAAGCCGGCGCAGCACGAAAAGGTCGTTCAGTTCGCCAAGCCGCTCGCCCAATTCGTCCACCGCCTTGCGGCGTGGTTTCAGCGGGCGCGGCCAGAAGGCATGCAGCAGCTGAAGATGCATCCAATGCGTCTTCACGCATTTGCGCAGTTCATGAAAGTCTTCAGGCGCGCCGTGCTTTTGTGCCTTCTCGAGCGCACGCGACGCCTGCCGCATAGCCTTTCGGGCGCCGTCGGCAAGCAGATCGGCGGCAGCCTCCGGTTCGTATGGCAGCACGAAGGTGCCAAGGGCCATGCGCCCGCGTTCGCAGTCGGCGAGCGCCTCGTCGATATCGGCCTCCAGCCCGGCGCCATTGGTCGAGATCGCGGCGCGGCGCGCAACGAGAACACCGCGCGGGCCGGCAAGGGCGTTATAGGCGGTGTCCTGTGGAAACGCCCTGACCAGCCGGTCGATCGTTTCGATCAGGGCCGTTGCCTCGCGCGCGCCGGCCAGGCTGCGGCCAAGATCGCGATAGCGGGCATTTTCGCTGCGGCAGAAATCCTCGTCCGCATCCCGCACCAGCCGGAACAGCGCGCGCAAGCGCTTGAAGCGGCGGCGCGACTGGTGAAGCTTGACCTCCGGTTCAGTGCGTGCCGCCGCAAGGTCCTCCATCGCCGTGCCGATTTCCTCGGTGGCGATGCGCCGTATCTCGGCGGTGAGCGGCAGGCGCGGATCGATGCGAAAGTTCATGCAACCTCTCCCGGCCGGCCGTGCAGCGCCAGCGAAGCGTTGTAGAATTCCGTTTGCCCGGTCACTTCGCGGCCAAGCCAGGCGGGCAGCGCACTATTCGGGACATCCTCCGGCGTTTCGAGCTCCGCCATGACCAGCCCGGTCAGATCGCCGCCAAAGACATCGACTTCGTAAAGATGCCCGCCATGGCGGACATTGTAGCGCGTTTTTTCCACGACGCATCCGACGGCAAAGTCCAGCATTTCCTCCGCATCCGCCAGCGGGATCGCATATTCGAACTCGTCGCGGACGCGCGCATGGACACCGAATTTGAGCGTGAGCAGCGCCGCACCCTCGCGGATGCGCACGCGCACGGAGCGATCCGGCTCGGCATCGAGATAGAACTGGCGCATCGAAACGGCAGCCTCGGCCAAGGCACGCCAGCCTTCGCCAGTCACCAGGAATTTGCGTTCTATTTCCTTGGCCATGGCGCGAGAATAAAGCCTACCCGGCCCTCCGGGGCAAGCCGTATTGACTTTAATCATTCGATTGATTAAACTATGAGGCATGATCAGGAAACCGAGCTCAGCAAACACGCAGGCAGCCTCGTCTCCCTCCGCCGAGCAGACGCGGACTGCGCTCATTCGCGCCGCGCTGACGCTTTTCGGTGCCAAGGGCTTCGAGGGCACGTCGACGCGTGAAATCGCCGCCCAGGCCAATGCCAATATCGGCTCCATCGCCTATCACTTCGGCGGCAAGGAGGGGCTAAGGACGGCAGCGGCGGACTATATCGTCGCGACCATCCAGGGCATTGCCGGCCAGGCGCTGGGCAATTTCGAGCTTGCTGGCGGGGCGAAGATCACGCCGGAAGGCGCACATGCGCAGCTTCGGGCAGCCCTTGAGCGCATGGTCGCCTTCGTCGTCGTGCAGCCCGAGGCTGGCGAGATCGTGCAGTTCCTGCTGCGCGAGCTTGCCCATCCGACGGCAGCGCTCGACCGCATCTATAGCGGCGTGTTCGAACCGACCCACAAGCGGCTCTGCGCGATGTGGGAGGCTGCCACAGGCGAAGCCGCCGAGAGTGAGGAAACCAAGCTCGTCGTCTTCACGCTTATCGGACAGGTCATCTATTTCCGCATCGGCCGCGAGGCCGTGAAGCGGCGCATGGGCTGGAATGAAATCGGCCAGGCGGACGCGGCCAAGATCGCGGTGGTCGCCGGGCAAAATCTCGATGCAATCCTGAACTCCCGGAAAGGCAGGAAGCCATGAGCTTTCTTTGCGCCATCCCTCTCGCCGCCTCGCTGTTTTCGTCCTGTGCGGGCGAAGCGCCGCTGGCCGTCGGCTATGTCGAGGGCGACTATGTTCTGCTGGCGCCGATCGAGGTGGCGCAGGTGCGTTCTATCGCGGTGAAGCGCGGCGACCGCGCCGAGCCCGGCAAGCCGATCGCGCTTATGGAAGACGCCGATGCGAAGATCGCCGTCGCGCAGGCAGAAGCCGCCCTTGCCCAGGCACAGGCCGAGCTTGCCGACCTTCAGATCGGCAAGCGGCCCGAGGAAATCGCCGTGCTGGAAGCTTCAGTGCAATCGGCCAAGGCGCAGGCCGACGACGCCCAGCGCACATTGAGCCGCACGCAAGACCTGACAAAGCGGGGCGTCGCCACGCAGGCGCAGCTGGACGATGCGACTACGAAAATGGAGGTCGCGGCAGCCGCAATCGGACAGAGCACGGCCAATCTTGCAGTCGGGCGCCTGCCGGCACGGCCCGAGACGATCAAGGCCGCGGAGAACGCGGTGAAGGTCGCGCAAGCCAAGCTCGAGCAGGCGCGCTGGCAGCTTTCCAAGCGGACCATCGAAGCGCCCGCACCCGGCCGCGTCAGCGACGTCATCCGCAATCCAGGCGACGTCGCCGGACCGTCCGCGCCAGTGATTTCCATGCTGCCGGACGGAGCGGTGAAGCTGAAGGTCTATGTGCCGGAAGCGCAGTTCTCGTCGGTCAAGATCGGCACCGAATTGTCGGTGCGCTGCGACGGGTGCCGCCCGGATTTGAAGGCGAAGGTGAGCTATGTCTCGCCCGACCCTGAGTTCACGCCGCCGGTCATCTACTCGCTGGAGACCCGCCAGAAGCTGGTCTACCTCGTCGAAGCGCGGCCGGAAGGCGATGCGACGCCGTTGCAGCCGGGGCAGATCGTGGATGTGAGTTTAGGGGAGTAGTGAGTAGTGAGTAGTGAGTAGTGAGTAGTGAGTAGTTAAATCCGGATTGAGCGCGGCCATGTCAAAGATAGTTTCCTCTACTCGCTATTCACTACTCACTATTCACTGCATCGCCGAAGGCGATGCACAATGAACGCCATCGAAGTCCACAACCTGGTCAAGCGCTTCGGCACGAAAACCGTCGTCGATCATGTGACGATGAGCGTGGCCGAGGGCGAGATCGTCGGCTTTCTCGGGCCGAACGGCTCGGGCAAGACGACGACGATCCGCATCATGTGCGGGCTGCTGACGCCCGACGAAGGCGACGGCCAGGTGCTCGGCTACGATCTTCTGACCGACAGCCTGAAGATCAAGCGCGAGGTCGGCTACATGACCCAGAAATTCTCGTTCTATGAAGACCTGACCATCGGCGAAAACCTCGAATTCGTCGCAAGGCTCTACCAGCTGCGGCCGGTGGAGGAGCATGTCGGCCGAACGCTGGAAGAGCTGGGACTGACCTCACGGCGCGACCAGCTGGCCGGCACGCTCTCTGGCGGCTGGAAGCAGCGGCTGGCGCTCGCCGCCTGCATCATGCACAAGCCGAAGCTGCTGCTGCTCGACGAGCCGACCGCCGGCGTCGACCCCAAGGCGCGGCGCGAATTCTGGGACGAGATCCACCGGCTGGCGCGAGACGGGCTGACCGTTCTGGTCTCGACCCACTACATGGACGAGGCCGAGCGCTGCCATCGCATCAGCTACATTTCCTACGGCAAGCTGCTCGCCACCGGCACGGTCGACGAGGTGATCGCTAATGCCGGGCTGAGCACCTTCGTGGTCAGCGGGCCGAGACTGAACGAGGTCGCGGCAGCACTCGAAGGCAAGCCCGGCGTCGAGCAGGTCGCGCCCTTCGGCACGACGCTGCATGTCGTCGGCTCCGACCGCAAGCTGCTCGAAGCGGCACTGAAGGAGATCAAGGCGCGCAAGGACACGAAGGTTGAGCCGGGCGAAACCAGCCTGGAGGACGTGTTCATCCAATTCATGGCTGGGTCGAAGGACAACATGGCATGAACGCTATGTTTTCCTTCGCCCGCCTCGGCGCGCTTTTGATGAAGGAATTCATCCAGATGCGCCGCGACCGCATCACCTTCGCCATGATGCTGGGCGTGCCGCTGATGCAACTGGTACTGTTCGGTTTCGCCATCAACAGCGATCCGAAAAGCCTGCCGGCGGCCCTCGTCGCCACCAGCAACGACCAATACACCCGCGCCATGGTGTCGGCGCTGCAGATGACCGACTACTACCGTTTCGACTATGTGGCGCAGAGTGCGGCGGAGGCCGAAGAACTGATGGCCAAGGGCGCCGTTTCCTTCGTCGTCACCATTCCCTCGGATTTTGCACGGCGCGTCGAGCGGCGCGACAGCCCGCAGATCCTGATCGAGGCTGATGCGACAGATCCTTCGGCGGCGAGCGGCGCGGTCTCGACGCTGAGCACTGTGGCAAGCCAGGCGCTGCTGCGCGAACAGGGCATGCAGGCCGAAGCCGCCGAGACCGCCAAGACCCAGCTTCAGGTGGTCGTGCACAAACGCTACAACCCCGAAGGCATCTCGCAATACAACATCGTGCCCGGCCTGCTCGGTGTCATCCTGCAGATGACCATGGTGATGATGACCTCCATGGCGCTGACGCGCGAGACCGAGCGCGGCACGATGGAAAACCTGCTGGCCATGCCAGCGAGCCCGGCCGAGATCATGCTGGGCAAGGTGCTGCCCTTCCTCGTGGTCGGCGCGGTGCAGGTGGCGGTGGTGCTGGTGGCAGCCAAGCTGCTGTTTGCTATCCCCTTCGTCGGCTCACTTTCGCTGCTCTTGTCGGCCGTGCTGGTGTTCGTGCTGTCGCTGGTGCTGCTCGGCTACACCATCTCGACCATGGCGCGCACGCAGATGCAGGCGATGCAGCTCACCTTCTTTTTCTTCCTGCCGTCGCTGCTGCTGTCGGGCTTCATGTTTCCCTATCGCGGCATGCCGGACTGGGCGCAGGTTCTGGGTGAGATTTTTCCGCTGACGCATTTCCTGCGCATCGTGCGGGCGGTGATGCTGAAGGGTGCCGACTTCCAGGCGATTGCGGGAGAGGTCAGCGCACTGGTGCTGTTCGTGTTCCTGTTTGCAGGGCTGGCGCTGTTCCGCTTCCGGCGGACGCTGGATTGAGTTCAGCTTTGCGTGGTCCAATCATGTTTGGGTGCGTCCTTCGAGGCTCGCTTCGCTCGCACCTCAGGATGAGGGAGTTTGGCGCGCCATGATCTGAACCTGAAGCGTAAGCGCGTCTCAGAATAGAGAGCCTCTGCCGGCACCTTCCTCCCTCATCCTGAGGTGCGAGCGAAGCGAGCCTCGAAGGACCCACCCAGGCAACCGAAGGTCAAATCCTGGGCAGCCCGGGCATCACCCCAGCAGCACGCTCTTGCGCTTGTCGCCGCCGGCCTTGCGCCAGGCGTTGAGGCGATGGGTTGCGGCGGCGAAGGAAATCTTCATCGCCTGGGCCACCGAATAGCGGCTCTTGCCCTCGTCGAACAGGCGATAGCAGCACTCGACGCCGTCGGCGGTCAGCTTGCCGTCGCAGGTCTTGTTGCGCGGGTCGGCGGGGTCGAATTTCTGTGCCGGCGGCTGGAGCATGCCCTTGAGGCGTTCGAGATCGGACTCGATGCTGGCGATGAGTTCGAGCACGGGCTTGGGATCGAGGGGCTGCTTCTTGGCCGACATCGCGACTTCCTTCTTATGAGTATAGCTTAGCCTATATAGGTGAAGGTATGGCTATAAAAAGACCGGCGCCTGCTTTTTTGTCGCGGCGGTCCGCCCTGCCCCGGCCATTGACCACGGCGGGACATGATCCTAGTTTAGAACTATTCTAAACTAGGTATTCGCACTCATGCTTTCCCGCGTTTTCGGCTTTGGCCGCCGTCCCTTCGAATCCCTGTCGGAACAGGAAATCCTGGCGCTTGCAATCTCGTCGGAAGAAGACGATGCGCGCATCTACCGCGCCTATGCCGACGGCCTCTCGGAGCAATATCCAGACTCGTCCAAGGTGTTCGAGGAAATGGCGGAGGAAGAAGACGGCCATCGCGCCGTGCTGATCGAACTCCACCGCAAGCGCTTCGGCGAGCGCATTCCGCTGATCCGGCGCGAGCATGTGCGCGGCTGGTATGAACGCAGGCCCGACTGGCTGGTGCGGCCGCTCGGCCTCGACAAGGTGCGGGCCATGGCCGAGCAGATGGAGGACCAGGCCTACCGCTTCTATATCGAGGCGATAAAGCGGACCTCCGATGCTTCGACGCGCAAGCTGCTCGGCGATCTGGCGGCTGCCGAAAAAGTGCACGAGTCGCTGGCCGTTCGGCTTGGCCAGAAGCACCTGACCGACGACGTGAAGTCGCAGGAAGCTGCGACCGAGCGGCGGCAATTCATCCTGACCATGGTGCAGCCGGGACTGGCGGGCCTGATGGACGGTTCGGTGTCGACGCTGGCGCCGATCTTTGCCGCAGCCTTTGCCACGGGCGACACATGGCAGACATTTCTGGTCGGCCTGTCGGCCTCGGTGGGTGCCGGCATTTCCATGGGCTTCACCGAAGCGGCGCATGATGACGGCAAGATTTCGGGCCGCGGCTCGCCGATCATCCGGGGGCTGGCTTCCGGCATCATGACGGCGATCGGCGGGCTTGGACATGCCCTGCCCTATCTGATCGCCGATTTCTGGACGGCAACGACGATCGCCGCGATCGTGGTCTTCATCGAGCTCTGGGCCATCGTCTTCATCCAGAACCGCTTCATGGAAACGCCCTGGCTGCGCGCCACGCTGCAAGTGGTGCTCGGCGGCGCGCTGGTGCTGGCGGCAGGTGTGCTGATCGGGAATGCTTAGCCATTCACCACCAGACTATCCGCCGGCGCTTCCGCCCTTTCATCAAGCCCATAATCGCGCACGACATGGGCGATGCGCAGGCGATAACCTTCGAAGATGCCGCCGCGTCCGGCCTGCTGCGCCTGCCGGTGTTCCTCGGTGTTGCGCCACGCCTTGACCGCCTCCTCGTCGCGCCAGAACGACAGCGACAGCATGCGGTCGGGATTGGTCAGGCTCTGGAACCGCTCGACCGAGATGAAGCCGTCCATGCTCTCCAGCAGCGGCTTCAGATTGCCGGCGATGCCGAGATAGGCGTCGCGCTTGCCTTCGGCGGGCGTGACTTCGAAGATGACTGCGATCATGGCAAGACCTTTGCGGCGTGCGGCCCCGAGGCCAGTTTCAGGAAGATGCGGTCCTCGCGGCGGATGAATTTTTTCTCCTTGGCGAAAGCGTAATTTTCTCTCCCGAGGAGGTCGGACGCAAGCCGTGCGCGGTAAGCTTCGTAGGCGGCGAGGTTTTCGATGTTGTAGACGCCGTAGGCCGTCGTTGCCGAGCCTTCATGCGGGGCGAAATAGCCGATGAGATCGGCACCGCAGCGCGGGATCGCCTGGCCCCAATTGCGGGCATATTCCTCAAAATCGGTCTTGCCGAACGGATCGATCTCATAGCGGATGAAACAGGTGATGGTCATTTTTCTTTCCTCATGATTGCGGGAGGGGAATGGTTCGATCTTCGTCGAAACATCCGGCTGGTCGATCTGTCATGCTCAGCGCCGCCAGAACGGCTTGGCGCATTCGCGTGCCACGTCGTTCGGCGAGATGCCGATATCGCGCAGCAGGTGATCGTCGAGTTCGGCAAGGTCCTGGCGCTGGAGCCAGCGCTCGTAGCGGGAAACGATGCAGCGACAGAACCGGAGGAATGGCGCGAAGGCAGAGCCGGGCCTCTCGGGTTGCCCCAAATTCGCAGCGTCTCGAAGGGCGGTATCGGTCATGTTTTTCTCCATCGTCATGCAACAGAGAATACAGCTTGCAGCACATGAATGCTTCGACTAGCATCGAACTATGAAGAACGGTCCCGACATAGCGCGCATTGCCAGCCTCGTAGGCGACCCGGCACGCGCCAACATGCTGACGGCACTGATGGGCGGCGGCGCGCTGACCGCCAGCGAACTGGCGCTGGAAGCCGGCGTCACCGTGCAGACGGCGAGTTCGCATCTGTCGAAGCTGATGGAGGGTGGGCTGCTGTCGCTCGCGGCACAGGGCCGCCACCGCTATTACGGCCTTGCCAGCACGCAGGTGGCCGGCATGCTGGAATCGATCATGGGTGTGGCCGCCACATCCGGGCCGCAGCGCGTGCGCCCCGGCCCGCGCGACGCGACGATGCGGGAAGCACGCATCTGCTACGACCATCTCGCCGGCGACCACGCCGTGGCGATGCTCGACGGTTTTCTGGCGCGCAAGATTCTTTTGCGCGACGGCGACAAGATCACGATAGGAAAGGCCGGCACCGGTTATTTCCAGGCGGTCGGCATCGAGCCGGAAACGCTGAAGAAATCCCGCCGGCAGGTCTGCCGCGCCTGCCTCGACTGGAGCGTACGGCGCTCGCATCTGGCCGGCACGCTGGGTGCCGCGATCTTCGACAAGATCCTCACTGAGAAATGGGCGCGCCGCGACGCCGAAAGCCGGGCGGTCGTATTTTCGCCTGCCGGCAAAAAGGAATTCGAGAAGGCTTTTCTCAGCTAGACAAAAAGCGCGGCGTCATCCCGGAAGCCGTAGCGAAGCGAAGGCTATCCGGGGACCCATTCCGTGAGATTCGTTGTTCCGGAATGGGTCCCGGGTCTCTGCATTCGCTTCGCTCATGCTCCGCCCGGGATGACGACCGTTCTTAACTGCCGCCAATTGCAAAAACCGATGAACCGCTCACCGAGCGCTACTCGGCGGCCTGCAGGTTGATGTTACCCTCGGCAAGCGTCGTCAGCTTCTTGTCGGTCGCTTCCTCCTCCTTGAGGTTCTTCACAAGCACGGCGGCGCAGTCGTCGCGGCCAAGCTGCTTGGCCCAGGCGGCCAAGGTGCCGTAGCGCGTGATCTCGTAATGCTCGACAGCCTGAGCGGACGCGATAAGCGCCGCATCCAGAACCTGCTTGTCGTCGATGTCGCCGCTGACCTCGTCGGCCTCTTCCAGAATGCCGTCAATGGCCGGGCAATTGACGCCCTTGGCCGTGACCCCGTGCATCTCGAACACCTGCTCGACGCGTTCGATATGGCCCTTGGTTTCCTGAAGATGCTTCTGGAAGCCAACCTTGAGGTCGGCGTTCGTTGCCTTGTCGATCATCTTCGGCAATGCCTTCTCGATCTGCTTTTCGGCATAGTAGATGTCCTGCAGCGTGTGCACGAAAAGATCGTCGAGTGTTTTGATGTCTTTCGAAAAAAAGCCCATGGTTTCGGCCCTTCCTGTTTCACGTTGATGTGGGAAGTTTTTGAGCACGGATGCTCGAGGGAGGCCGGTCGAACCGGTGCTCCATCGGCCAGGTCTCCCCGGTCCATTAGCCAACGTGCCGATGCGGGCACGGTTCCTTCAAATCTTCATCGAAACGGAAAAACTTGGTCCCGCATCGATGCAGGTCAGTTTTTGCGCGAGCTGCCGATTCAACGCAAAATATGTGGCGCAAAAGGCACAGTCGGGGGAATCACGACGATTGCCAGCAAAACACCGCCAAACCAACGCTTTTCGGCCATGATCGGGGCCGGTTTTGTGAAGAAGTTAACAGCGCATTCACCGTCTATTCACGACAATAGCCTAACAATCGCGTCCATATTCGGAAGGGACATCCGAGGGACTTGGGACTTAAGAAAATGGCACTCTGGCACCGCATCACCAACTACGCAGTAGCGCTCCGCGAATTCGTCGCGCCGACCTACCGCCCGGAGCGTCATTACATGCGCGGACCCGGTCCCGCCTGCGCCCGCCGCGCTGCCTTTCATTGAGCGGATTGTTCACACGGTTTGATCTTTACCGGCGCGCCTGCGGCAGCGCCGATAACGGTGCATTGGCTATTCGCGCACAGCGACCAGCCCTCGCCCGTCGCGCCTGACGCGGCCAGCACAAGCTCCGGTCGCGGCGGCAGCTTCGGCGCATAGACCCACCAGCCATCCTTCAACACAGCATCCTCGGGCGGCTCCATGCCGGCGCCCGAACCCTTGATGCGCGCCTGAACGATCTCGAGGCCGGCAGGCATCACCCGCCAGGCCTCTTCCCAGCGCGTCTTCTGCACCGAATGGGTCCAGGACAGCGTGAAGGCGGTCGCCGCCATCACCGTGACCTTGCCGGCTGCGAGGATGCAGAGGCTCATGCCGGCGCGTCGCCCGACGCGCGTGCGCGCCACCAGTGCCAGCCGATCCATATGGCAGCGAGCGCGAAGCCGGCCTCGTCGGTCAGCGGCAGTGCGACGACCAGCAGGACGCCGGCCGCGAACGCAACCACGCGCTCCCAGATGGCCATGCGCACGACCAGGAAGCCGACCACGGCAGCACCCCAAAGGACAATGCCCAGGCAGGCCTTGAAGACGATGTAGACGACCTCGACGGGATAGCCGTAGGCAGCCGCCATCGGCCCGGCATCCTGCAGCATCAGCGCCGGCGTGTAGACTGCCATGAAGGGCACGACGAAACCGGCGATCGCAAGCTTCGTTGCCTGGATACCGATCTTGAGGCCGGACTCCTTGGCCATGGGTGCCGCGGCAAAGGCTGCCAGCGCCACCGGCGGCGTCAGATCGGCCATGATGCCGAAATAGAAGACGAACATGTGGCTGACGATGAGCGGCACGCCGAGCTCGAGCAGCGCCGGGCCGGCCAGCGACGAGGTGATGATGTAGTTCGGTATCGTCGGGATGCCCATGCCGAGCACGAGGCAGGTGAGCATGGTCAGCACCAGCGACAGGAACAGGTTGTTCTCGCCGATCGAGATGATCCAGCCGATGAAGGTCGAAGCGATGCCGGTCAGCGTCAGCGTGCCGATGACGATGCCGACGATGGCGCAGGCGATGCCGACCGGCAGCGCGTTCTTGGCGCCTTCGGCCAGCGAGTCGACGCAAATGACCAGCGTCTCGCGGCCGCCCTTGAACAGCGCGCAGGCGATGACCAGCGCGCCGATGACCAGGGCCAGGATGTTGACGCCGAACTTCATGAAGGCGGCTGCCGCCAGCCCAAGCGCGATCCAAAACACGACGCGGAAGGCGAAGGGGCCGATGAGTGCTGCCAGCGGCGTGCCGAGGATCAGGACGACCGTCAACGCCAGGCCCATCGTGCCGGCGAAGATCGGCGTGTAGCCGGCAAAGAGCAGGTAGACGAGAGCCGCCAGCGGCAGCACCAGCGGCCAATGCTGCTTCACCGCGCTCCATGGATTGGGCAGCGTCGCCTTGTCCATGCCGCGCAGATTGGCCTTGCCGGCTTCGAGATGAACCTGCCAGAAACAGGCGCCGAAATAGAGGAGCGCAGGGATGATTGCCGCTTTCACGATCGCCGCATAGGGCACGTTCAGCGTCTCGGCCATGATGAAGGCGACAGCGCCCATGACGGGCGGCATGATCTGCCCGCCCATCGACGATGTCGCTTCCACACCGCCGGCAAAAGCCGAGCGGAAACCGAAGCGCTTCATCAGCGGGATGGTGAACTGGCCGCTGGCGACGACATTGGCGACGCCCGAGCCCGAGATCGTGCCCATCAGCGCCGATGACAGGATGCAGACCTGCGCCGGCCCGCCGCGCCAGCCGCCGACGAGGCCGAGCGCGAAATCGTTGAACAGCGCGATCATGCCGGCACGCTCGAGGAAGGCGGCGAAGACCACGAAGATGAAGATATAGGCGGCCGAAACATAGATCGGCGTGCCGTAGATGCCCTCTGTGCCGTAGGCGAAGTTTTCGATGATCTGGTCGAAACTGTAGCCGCGATGCACGAAAGGATCCGGCAAATAATTGCCGAAGAAACAGTAGGCGAGGAACAGCCCGGCTATGATGGTGAGCGGCAGGCCCATCAGCCGGCGAGCACCCTCGAACACCAGCGCGATCAGCACCACGCCGACGAAGAGATCGACATGGGTGAGGAAGCCGCTGCGCTGGATCAGCGGCACATATTCGGCCCAGTTGTAGATGCCGGTGAGGAAGCCGACGATGCCGAGCAGCCAGAACCAGGCTTTTCCCGCGGTCGTCTTGGCGCGCAGATTGGCGATCAGCGCAAAGCCGAGCAGCAGCAGGAACCCGACATGCATGGCCCGCACCACCTGGCTCGGCAGCGCGCCATAGGCGGCGGTGTAGAGCTGGAAGGCCGAAAACGCCACAGCGATCCAGAAGGCGATTTTGCCGGCGATGCCCTCGCCGAAGCCCGGCGGCAGGCCTTCGATCGGCTCCTCGACATTGGGAGAGATGACGGTGGTGGTTTGGTGCTGCGTTTCAGTCATTGCGAGGACTTTCATGAGCGGGACGGCGACGCATCTATCCCTCCCCCTTGAGGGGAGGGTGCCGAGCAAAGCGAGGCGGGTGGGGTCAGCGCGGCAGCTCGCCAGCGCAAAGGGATGTGGAGCACTGCCGCAACGACCCCACCCGGCCCTACGGGCCACCCTCCCCTCAAGGGGGAGGGAAAGTCGCGAGCTACTTCAACAGCCCCTTTTCCTTGTAGTAACGCTCGGCGCCCGGATGCAGCGGCACCGGCATGCCGTCCAGTGCCTTGGCGGGGTCGATCGCCTTGGCAGCGGCGTGGGCTGCCGTCAGCTTGTCGAGATTGTCGAACAGCAGCTTGGTCATCTGGTAGGCGGTCTCGTCGGAGACGCCGTCATGGGTGATGAGGAAATTGCCGACGGCTGCCGTTTCGACATCGGCGTCCTGGCCGTCATAGGTGCCGGCCGGAATGATGACCGAGAGATAGGGCGTGCCGATCTTTTCGACGTCAGCCTTCGGCACCGCCACGACGTTGATTTTCAGCGAGGTCGCGAGATCGCGGATCGAGGCGACGCCGAGGCCCGCGGATTGCAGCGTGGCGTCGAGCTGGCGGTTCTTGATGAGTTCGACGGATTCGGCGAAGGGCAGATATTCGACCTTGCCGAGATCCTCATATTTCAGGCCGGCGGCCTCGAAGATCGCGCGGGCATTGAGCTCGGTGCCGGAGGCCGGCGCGCCGACCGACAGGCTCTTGCCCTTCAGGTCGGCCAAGGTCTTGATGCCGGAATCGGCACTGGCGACGATCTGAATGTAGTTGGGATAGATGGCGGCGATACCGCGCAATTTGTCGAGCTTGCCGGGGAAGCCGGCTTCCTTGTGGCCTTCGACAGCAAGCTTCACGGAATCGCCCAGCGAAAAGCCGATCTCGCCCTTGCCCTGCTGAAGCAGATTGAGGTTTTCGACCGAGGCCTTAGTCGCCTGCACCTGCGTGCGTGCGCCTTCGATGCCCTTGCCGTAGATTTCCGACAGCGCCACGCCGAGCGGGTAGTACACGCCCGAAGTGCCGCCGGTCAGCACGTTGATGAATTCGGCCGCCCTGGCAGAGACGCTGCCCAGGCCAAGCGACAGCGCGACGGCGCCGGCTGCCAGAATCTTCGTTTTCAGATTAAGCATGCAATTTCCTCCCTCGTGTTTCCTTGCCGCGCCACCGCTCCACCCGGCACAACCGGTGCGAGTTTAGAGAGCGAACCGGAAATGCCAACCCGCAATCGTCGCTTGTGCGACGAAGGGTTTAGAGAGGGCCCTGGAAGCTCTCCCGCGTAACGTCAGTTGCTCCCGATCGCCTGCGTGGCGGTTGCGGGCGTAGCGCTTAGTGTTGCAGCCCAGAAGGCGATTGCCAGGGCGCTGATGCCGGCCCCGAGCAGGCAGACGCCGGTCCACCCGGCGTAGGCGTAGATCATCGTCGACAGTGAGGAACCAAGGGCGCTGCCGATCGAATAGAAGACCATATAGGCCGCGGTCAGCCGGCTCTGCGCTTCGGGCCGGACGCGGTAGATCATGCCCTGGTTGGTGACATGCACGGCCTGCAATCCGAAATCGATGATCAGAACGCCGGCAATCAGCCACAGGATCGAATGCGGCAGCAGCGCGATCGGCAACCACGCGACAAGCATCAGCGCCAGCGCAATGCCTGTCGTGCGCTGGCCGTAGCCGCGATCGGTCCAGCGCCCTGCCCGCGCAGCGCCAAGCGCACCTGCGGCACCTGCCAATCCGAAAAGGCCGATGGCCGTGTGCGACAGCGAGAAGGGCGGCGCGCTCAACGGCAACACCAAGGGCGTCAGCAGCGTCGTGATATCGGCAAAGATCAGCATGGCGATGATCGCCCGAATGCGAAGCACAGGCTCCTCAGCGAATAGCGTGAAGAGCGAGCCGATCAGGCGCGGATATGACATGCGCTTGTTCTGCGGCTCCTGCGCCGGCAGCACCTTGTAGAGCAGTGCGGCGATGATCAGCGTCAGCACTGCGGAAACGAAATAGACCGTGCGCCAGCCCGAGAGATCGGTGAGCGTGCCCGCCACGGTGCGCGCAAGCAGAATGCCGAGCACGATGCCGCTGGTGACGACGCCAACCACCTGCCCGCGCTCGGCCGGTCGCGCCAGGCTTGCGGCATAGGCGACAAGCGCCTGCGTGACGACAGCCATCAAGCCCATCGCGGCCATGGAGCCCAGCAGCATGGCGCCCGTCGTCGAGAAACCGACCGAGACGAGCGCCAAAACCGAGAGAAGCGACTGGCCGACCACCAGCTTGCGCCGGTCGACGAGATCGCCAAGCGGCACCAGCAGGACGAGGCCCAGCCCGTAGCCGAGCTGCGTAAAGCCGACGATCAGCCCGGCGGTGGCGCGGGCGATGCCGAGATCGTCGGCCATCACGTCGAGCAGCGGATGGGCAAAGTAGGCATTGGCGACGGCTAATCCGCTCGCCACGGCAAACAGCAGCACGACAGGGCGCGAGAGGCCGGAGGAGAGCCGCTCATTGCCCTTTTCGAATTCGCTTGCCTGGAGACACGCGCCAGCGCTCGCGGCGCCGGCGGACGCCACCTCGTTTGTCGATCGCATTGTAAGCTCCGATTATGGAATCGGTTTCATTATGAAACCGATTGATCGATAGCAAACAAGGTTTTATAATGCAACCGAAATTGGAGGCGGCATGGTCAAGCGAAGAAGCCTGAAGGGAGATTACTGCCCGAGCGCGAGATCGCTGGATGTGATCGGCGATTGGTGGTCGCTGCTGATCGTGCGCGACGCGTTTGACGGGCTGACGCGTTTCGGCGAATTCCAGAAAAGCCTCGGCATTGCCAAGAACATTCTCTCCGAACGGCTGCGCACGCTGATCGCGCGCGGCATCCTTGAGGCGGTTCCGGCGGCTGATGGCGGTGCGCATCAGGAATACCGCCTGACCGCGATGGGACGCGACCTCTTCCCGGTGATGGTGGCGCTGAGGCAATGGGGCGAGCAGCATCTGTTCGCGCCCGGTGAAGAACATTCCAAGCTTGTCGAGCGGGACACCGGCCTGCCGGTGCGGCTGGATGTGCGTGTCAACGACGGGCGGCCTGCCGGACCGGACAATACCGTCATCCTCAAAGTGCCCGAGCCGGATCAGGACTGATCCCCGCGAAAAACCGGCTCTTGCGTAACTTCATATCGAAGCCGAAGATTTTTCCGACGCCTGTCGAAATCGCGCTGTGCCGCGCGACATTGGTTCGGCACGCAACGACGCGGCCTTGGTAACAAGAGGAGATCACCATGCGCTACATGCTTTTCATCCATCTCGACGAAAGCAAGATGCCGAAGACCCCGGCAGACAAGGGCTATGAAATGCTCGCCGCCTACGGCGCCTACAATGAGGCGCTGAAGAAAGCCGGCGTCTATCTCTCCGGCGACCGCCTGACGCCGAGCGCAACGACCACGCAGGTGCGCATTGCCGACGGCAAAACGAGTGTGCTCGACGGTCCTTATGCCGAAACACGCGAGCAGATCGGCGGTTACTACATCATCGAGGCGGAAGACCTCGATTCCGCAATCGCCTGGGCTGCGCGCTGTCCCGGTGCGAACCACGGCACCATCGAGGTTCGGCCGATATGGGAAGCGACATCGGTCGCGCAGTGAAGCAGCCGGCAAGCGAAAGCGACGGACGCGCGGCGGCAGAGGCGGCCGCGCGCCGCAGCTACGGCAAGCTTGTCGCCATTCTGGCCTCGCGCAGCGGCGATGTCGCGAGTGCCGAGGACGCGCTCGCCGATGCCTTCGCGGCAGCACTCGAACAATGGCCGGCAAGCGGCGTCCCGGCCAATCCGGAAGGCTGGCTTGTGGCGGTGGCGCGGCGGCGCACCGTAGATGCGATCCGCCGGCGCAGGACCAGTGCCGAAGGTGCCACGCATCTGCAGCTGATCGCCGCGGAAATCGAGGCATCATCCATGGAAGACGACCTGCCTGACGAGCGGCTGCGGCTGATGTTTGCCTGCGCCCATCCGGCGATCGAACAGAGCATCCGCGCGCCGCTTATCCTGCAGACGATCCTCGGCTTCGACGCCGCCGCCATCGCCTCGGCCTTCCTCGTCTCGCCGGCGACGATGGGGCAGCGGCTGGTGCGCGCCAAGAACCGCATTCGCGAGGCCGGCATTCCCTTCCGCATTCCCGAGCGCGAGGCGCTCGACGAGCGGCTCGACGCGGTGCTGGAAGCGATCTACGCCGCCTTCGCCGAGGGCTGGGCCGATCCAGCCGGAACCGAAAGCCGGCGCAGGAACCTTGCAACCGAAGGCATCTGGCTCGGCCGGCTGACGGCGTCGCTGATGCCGGATGAGCCGGAGACGCTGGGGCTGCTGGCGCTGATGCTGTTTGCCGAGGCGCGGCGTGCTGCAAGGCGCGACGGCAGTGGCGACTATGTGCCTTTGGCCAAGCAGGACACCAAGCTGTGGGATAGCGGGCTGATCGATGAGGCCGAAGCGCTGCTGCGCCGAGCCGGCACCATGGGCAAGATCGGGCGCTACCAGTTGGAGGCCGCCGTGCAGTCGGCACATGCGGCACGCCGCTTGACCGGAGAAACAGACTGGCAGGCGATCGCACGGTTTTATGAAGCGCTGTCACGCATGACGCAGTCGCCGGTCGTGTCCATCAACCACGCGATCGCGCTGGCACATGCCGGCGACAGGGGCGCCGGCATGACGTTGCTGGAGGCGCTTGCCAGCGACAAGCGGCTGCTGACCTATCAACCTTACTGGGCCGCGCGCGCCGAACTGTTGACCCTGGCGCAAAAGCCATCCGAGGCGCATGAGGCCTATGGCATGGCGATCGGCCTCGAGACGGACCCGGCGATCCGCAAATTCCTGCAGGAACGCCGTGCGCGGCTGCGGAACTGAAGCCGATCACATTCCCGTTGCGGGATACGGTGACGGCTTGCAACGGGCCGCAGGCTGCATAGCTTGGGACTGATGCGACACGAGACTAATATCAGCCACGCCGACAGCGACACGCCTTCTCCCAACCGTACTTACGATGCGCGGCAACCGCTGATCGTCTTCGACGGCGTATGCGTGCTGTGCTCGGGCTTCGCGCGCATGGTGGTGCGGCTCGACCAGCAAAAGCGCTTTCGCTTCGCCACCGCGCAATCGCCCCTCGGCCAGGCGCTTTACGAGAAGTACGGGCTGCGCACGGATTTCTACGAGACCAATCTCGTCATCATCGACGGCACCGCCTATCAGCGGCTCGACAGCCTGATCGCCACGGCGGATGCACTAGGCTGGCCGTGGCGGGCGGCGCGCGTCTTGAGAATCCTGCCGCTTCCGCTACGCGACCGCCTCTACCGGCTGATCGCGCAAAACCGCTATGCCCTGTTCGGTCGCAAGGACAGTTGCGAGATACCATCCGGCGAACTCAGAAATCGGATCATCGACTGAGCAGGCCGACATTCGCCGGCAAGCGTATTCACCAAAGCTCGTGCGTGACGTTCAGCTTCAGGATCACCGGGTGCTGCCGCAGCGCGTCGCAGAGCCGCTCGATGTTCGGCCAGATAATGTGAGTGTCAGTCCATTGCGGATGCCAGTGGGCCAGCATCAGCAGATAGATATCGGCCGTGGAGAAATCGTCGCCGGCCAGCCAGTCGCGCCCTTCGAGCCACTCATCCATGATCGAGAGACCACGCTCGAATTCAGCGACCGCCGCTTCCTTGACGACGTCGGCGCCATCGGCATCAGCCGTGTAGCGCGGCGCATAGTAGTAGCGCAGGATCGCCGGATACATGACCGAGGACAGGAAAGCCATCCAGCGCAGGAAGTCGGCCCTTGCGGGCGAGCCTGCCGCCGGCGCAAGAGCGGCGTCGGCATGGCGCTCTGCCAGCAGAATGCACATCGCCGCCGATTCCGTCATCGTCTGCCCCTCCGGCAAGGCCAGGACCGGGACCTGGCCGAGCGGACTGATTTCCAGAAAGCGGGGATCAGGTCGCGCAGACTTGATGACGTTGACCCGCTCGAAGGGCGCTGCCGCCAGTTCGAGTGCTGCCTCGACCACGAAGCCGCCGCTGCCGGGGCGCGTATAGAGTTTGTACATGGTGCCTCCGCCGACCGGCACAGCGCCGGTCGGCAGGGATATGACAGGCAAACCGGCGAATTCTCAACCGGTCCGCGCGTCCGCCACGCAGTTTTTTCGACGGCAGTAAGAATAATTGAGACGGTTCGGAATTCAGGTGAGGCCGAGCCTAAAATGGTGATTTTCGAGAACCGGAGCGGAGTGGACATTCTGTCCGTGAGCACCGGAAGCGCAGACAATCATCATTTGCAGGCCGGCCTCACCTGAATTTTCAGCCGCCGAGGCCTTCGAAGAGGATGGTCGACAGATACCGCTCGGCGAAGGATGGGATGATGACGACGAGATTCTTGCCGGCATTTTCGGGCCGCGAGCCGACGACGATTGCCGCCTGAAGGGCTGCTCCAGACGATATGCCGACCGGCACGCCTTCGAGGCGGGCGACGAGCCGGGCATTGGTAATGGAATCATCGTTGGAGACCTGCACGATCTCGTCATAGATCGTGGTGTCGAGGATTTTTGGCGCGAAGCCGGCGCCGATGCCCTGGATCTTGTGCGGGCCGGGCTGGCCGCCCGACAGCACCGGCGAGGCTTCCGGCTCGACGGCGATGACCTGCACGCCCGGCTTGCGCTTCTTCAGCACCTGGCCGACGCCGGTGATGGTGCCGCCGGTGCCGATGCCGGAAACGAGGATATCGACCTCGCCATGGGTGTCGTTCCAAATTTCCTCGGCGGTGGTCTGGCGGTGGATTTCGGGATTGGCCGGGTTTTCGAACTGCTGCGGAATGATCGCGTCAGGCAGCGTGGCGGCCAGTTCATCAGCCTTGGCGATGGCGCCCTTCATGCCCTTCGGCCCCTCGGTCAGCACCAGTTCGGCACCCAGCAGCGCCAGCATCTTGCGGCGCTCGAGCGACATGGTTTCGGGCATGGTCAGGATCAGCTTGTAGCCCTTGGCGGTGGCGGCGAAGGCGAGCGCGATGCCGGTATTGCCGGAGGTCGGCTCGATCAGCGTGGTCTTGCCCGGCGTGATCTTGCCGGCGGCTTCCAGCGCCTCGATCATGGCAACGCCGATGCGGTCCTTGACGCTGGCGATCGGGTTGAAGAATTCGAGCTTCGCGATGAGGTTGGCGACGATGCCGGTTTCCTTGGCGAATTTGTCAAGGCGCACCAGCGGCGTGTCGCCGATCGTCTCGGTGATCGAGTTGTAGACACGGCCGCGGCCGGGGGCGCGCGCGCTGGTGACGGGCTTGTTCATCGATATGGCTCCCACATTGGAATTTCGGACGCAACAATAGGCGCGCCGCCCGAAAAAACCGAGTGGGCGGCGTGCTTAAAAAGCCGAAACACCAGAAAAACGTTTTCTAGATTCGCGAAATTGGAGAATTATTTGGCGCGAAACTGCCTCTCAGCGGGAGGCGATGGCTGCGGCGGCTCCCGCCATGAAAACAGCTGCCGTGCGGTTCAGCGTCCGCAGCGCACGCGGCGTCTTCAAGAGCCAGCGCGCTTTCGCGGCCAGCGCCAGATACGGCACCAGAACGACGAGCAGGACCAGCACGGTCACCACCGCCAGAATGCCGTAGTCGGCGACCGTGATCGTGCGCAGATCGACCAATGTCGGCGTCAGCGCCAGGTAGAAGATCATCGTCTTGGGGTTGCCGAGCGTCACCGTCAGCCCCGCCAGGAAGCTGGTGAACAATCCGCCCTTGCCCTTCCGCGCCTCGATGTTTTCCGGCGTGATGCCGCTCGTCCAGAACGTCCAGGCGAGATATGCGAGGTAGGCGACGCCGAGCCACTTGATGACGAGGAACACCGTGCCGAAGGTCTGCGCCACCAGTGCAAGGCCCAGCACGACGGCGGTGAGATAGGTGAGATCGCCGCAGATCAGCCCCAGCGACATGGCAAGCGACGAGCGGAATCCCGAGCCAAGCGCACGCGCCACCAGTGCGGTGACGCCGGGTCCTGGGATCGCGGCGGCGATGGCCAGCGCGCCAGCATAGGTAACGAAGCCTGCAAGGGTCATGGATCGAACTCGACAATTTTCGGAAAGCGATAATCGCACGGACATTAAGCGCTGCAAATAGGCCAGAAATCGGCAGCGGCCTATGAATTTATTCGGCCAGGGAGGAAGATATCCAGACGCGCAACGTTGTCTGTCGTAACCGCCGCGTGCCGAGACACCGATGCTTCGCAACAGAGACAATGCCTACGGGCTGATCGCGATCCTATTTCACTGGACGATCGCGGCGCTGTTCGTCGGCCAGATACTGCTCGGTCTCACGACGCAGTGGGTGGCGAGCATGGCGCTGCAGTTCACGCTGATCCAATGGCACAAATCCTTCGGCTTCCTCATCCTGGCTCTGGCGGCGCTGCGCCTGCTATGGGCGCTCGCCAACAGGCGACCTGCGCGGCCAAGGGATTTCAGCCGCGCCGAATGGCTGGCCGCGAAGCTCGTCCAGTCATCGCTCTACGTCCTGATGCTCGCCGTGCCGCTGACCGGCTGGGCCCTGGTTTCGACGTCGACGCTGCAGATTCCGAGCTTTGCCTTCAATCTGGTCGTGGTCCCCCATCTGCCGCTTGCGCCTTCCGAGGCATCGGAGAATTTCTGGCGGGACGTCCATTGGTGGGTCGCCTATGGCACGGCCGCTATCGCCGCAGGCCATATGCTGGCAGCGCTGCGCCATCATTTCTGGCTCGGCGACGGCATTTTGAAACGCATGCTGCAACCGGGCGCAGAAAGCCCAAACCGCGGGACCGTCAAAGGTCAGAAAGCCGCCGGGAGATGACAATGTCGACGCATGTCTGGAAATCGTCACGCAACATAGTCCTGAGCGCCGGTCTGGCCGCGCTGTTGGCCGGCCTGCCCGCCCATGCCGACCCGCTGGCCGAGGCTGCGGGCAAATACAGCATCGCCCCTTCCTCGCGCATCGCCTTCAGCGTTGCGCAGGTCGGCGGCGGCGGCATCGCCGGCGATTTCGGGGAGTTTCGCGGCATATTCCGCATCGACGGCAAGGATATCGGGCGGTCGAATGTCAGCTTCACGCTGCTGCCGGCAAGCGTGCGCACCGGTGAGGCGCGCGTGGAACACTTCCTGCGCTCCGACGCGGTGTTCGATGTCGCAAACTTTCCCGAGATTTCGTTCCGTTCCACCGGCATCACGCAAACGGGCGCCAGCAGCGCCCGCATCGATGGCGTGCTGACGGCGCGTGGCAAGACACGCCCGGCGCAGTTCGATGCCAGCGTCAGCGACCGCACCAAGCGCAAGATAACCTTCCGCGTGCAGGGAAAAATCCTGCGCTCACCCTACGGCATGGATGTCGGCACGCCGATCTACTCCAATGTCGTCAAGTTCGACATGGTGCTGCAGGGAACACGTTGACCGACACGAAAGGTCAGTCTTTCTGTTTGACCATGATTTTTTCCGAAAACCGGTGCCCACTTTTCGGGATCATGGTCAGCTGCCCTCTTCGTAAAAGCCGGCGTCCAGCTTGCGTTCAAGGTCGACGAGATCGGCGGGCAGCGGCATGCCCATGGCACGCAATTCGTTCAGCTTTTCGCGAAGACGCTCATGCACTTCATGAGCGTCTTCGGGCTGTTCGATCATCTGCTCGAGCAGGAGACTTATCTGCGCCTTGAGTTGTTCCAGTGCCATCGGTGCCTCCTGTGATCGAAACCACAGCCTACACCCGATGGCGCGCAGGTACTACGCTCGCTTTGCTGCTGCCTTGAGGGAGCCGCGCCGTTTTTCCGCAGCTTTCGAGCTTGCAGTCACGCTCGGCTCCACCACCTTGCGATAGAGATGCCATGTTGCGTGGCCGAATATCGGCATGACGACGGCAAGTCCGGCGAACAGCGGTATCGAGCCGATGACCAATCCAACGGCCACGAGAAGCCCCCAGAACAACATGGGCAACGGATTGACGATGAGCGCGCGGGCGGAAGCTTCCATCGCTGCAATCACGCCGACATCGCGATCGAGCAACAGCGGGAAGGCAATGACGGTGGTGGCGAGCGCGACAATGGCGAACACCAGCCCGACCAGATTGCCCCACAGGATCAGCGACCAGCCACGATCTGTCGTCAGCACGTCCCTGATGAAGGTGCCGATCGACGTCGGCGGCTCGGAACCGAAGGTCATTGCGTAGATCGCCTGCGCCACGAGCAGCCAGGCGATGAACAGCGCAAACAGCCAGATGCCGACGGCGACGATCGACGGCAGCGCCGACGAATGGCGAACGTCGAAGGCATGAACCCATGACGTATCCATGCCGAGTTCGCGGCGGCGGCTTATCTCATAAAGTCCTATCGCGGCGATCGGCCCAAGCAGGGCAAAGCCGGACATCAGCGGAAACAGCAACGGCAAGGCATTGTTGCCGGAAGTCCAGGTCGCCAGCACGACGCCGACGAGCGGATAAATTATGCACAGGAAAACATAGTGAGACGGTTTTTCCCAGAAATCCTCAGCACCCTGCCTCAGAGAGGCCGTGACGTCGGAAAAGCTGATCTTGCGCACGGCAACATGATTATAGGTCTCGCCGGCGCCTGCCATGACATGAAATTGTGCCATTCTCATACCTCCGCTGCTTGAAAGTCGCGGTGGTTTAGGGAGCCGTCGAAGCATGCCGCTCGACGGGCCGCGACCTGCAGTGACCGGACTATACACAGCCTGAGCCATTTTGTCGCATCACGAAGGTGAAAGCGCTGAAAACCTTTTCAGAATTCGCTCTGGCGCGTGCGCTTATCGCAGCATGCGCGAGATCAGCTGCGCCGTGTAATCGACCATCGGCACGATGCGGGCGTAGTTCAGCCGTGTCGGGCCGATGACACCGAGCGCGCCGACGACGCGGGCATCCTTGTCGCGATAGGGCGCGACGACCAGCGACGAGCCTGAGAGCGAAAACAGCTTGTTTTCCGAGCCGATGAAAATACGTACGCCGGAGCCTGCTTCGGCAAGATCGAGAAGCTGGACCATGCCTTCCTTGGTCTCGAGATCCTCGAAGAGATGCCGCAGCAATTCGATATCGGCCTGCGCCGTCACGTTTTCCAGCAGATTGGCGCGGCCGCGCACAATGAGCCGTGACGGCAGGCCGCGCTCGACGCCGCCGCCACCCCACACGGCGAGGCCCTTTTCGACAAGGTCCTGCGACAGCGTGTCGAGTGCAGCCTTGGTCTCTTCCTTCAGCCGCGCGATTTCGGCTTTCGCTTCGGCCAGCGTGCGCCCGCCGATATGGGCGTTCAGGTAGTTCGACGCCTCATGCAGCTGCGAGGTGGTGACGCCGGGCGGCAGTTCCACGACGCGGTTTTCGACATCGCCGTTCTGCGAGACCATCACCGCCAGCGCGCGTTGCGGCTCGAGCTGGATAAATTCGATATGCTTCAGCGGCACTTCGTTCTTGGTCGCCAGCACCAGTCCGGCGCCGCGCGACATGCCCGACAGCATCTGGCTGGCTTCCGTCAGCATCTGCTCCAGCGTAGCGCCGCTGCCTGCGGCCTTCACCTGCGCGTCGATGACCCGGCGCTCCTCGTCCGAGAGGTCGCCCAACTCCATGAAGGCATCGACGAAAAAGCGCAGGCCTTTCTGCGTCGGCAGGCGGCCGGCCGAGATATGCGGCGCATAGACGAGGCCGAGATGCTCCAGGTCGCTCATCACATTGCGCACGGTAGCCGGCGACAGCGACGACGGCAGCATGCGCGACAGGCTGCGCGAACCGACGGGTTCGCCGTCCAAAAGGTAAGAATCGACGATGCGGCGGAAAATATCGCGCGAGCGCATGTCGAGCGATTGCAATGTCGGATCCAGCACAGGTTTCGTCATGGTTTCACCAAACCTCCGGAATCAAGATATAGATGGCTGGCGCCGGAACACAACATGGCCGGTTTTCCTTTGCGCCGGAAACGGCATGGAGCTACAAGCCGCGACGACTCCACCAATTTTCACAGAAAGAACCGTATGCGCCCTTCCAAACGCCAATTCGACGAAATGCGCGCCATCTCCTTCGAGCGCAACGTCTCCAAACATGCGGAAGGCTCGTGCCTGGTCAAATTCGGCGACACCCATGTTCTGTGCACCGCAAGCCTTGAGGAAAAGGTTCCCGGCTGGATGCGCAACACCGGCAAGGGCTGGGTGACGGCCGAATACGGCATGCTGCCGCGTTCCACCGGCGACCGCATGCGCCGCGAAGCCTCTTCCGGCAAGCAGGGCGGCCGCACGCTGGAAATCCAGCGCCTTATCGGCCGCTCGCTGCGCGCCGTGGTCGACATGCAGGCGCTCGGCGAAATGCAGATCACGGTCGACTGCGACGTCATCCAGGCCGACGGCGGCACGCGCACGGCCGCCATCACCGGCGGATGGGTCGCACTGCATGACTGCCTGCGCTGGATGGAAGCGCGCCAGATGGTCAGCGTTTCCAAGGTGCTGAAGGATCACGTCGCCGCCATTTCCTGTGGCATCCATGACGGCCAGCCGGTGCTCGACCTCGACTATCTCGAGGATTCATCGGCCGGCACCGACTCCAATTTCGTGATGACCGGCAAGGGCGGCATCGTCGAAATCCAGGGTACGGCCGAGGGCGCACCCTTCACCGAAGAAGAATTCGCCGCGCTGATGGCGCTGGCCAAGAAGGGTATTTCCCGGCTAGTCAGCCTGCAGCAGATGGCGGTCGCTTGAGGTTCAGCCATGCAGCCTTCCGCCATCCTCGAATCCGCGCTCTACGTCACCGACCTCGACGAGGCTGAGCGGTTCTATGGCGGTGTGCTGGGGCTGGACATGATCTTGAAAGCCGAAGGCCGGCACGTGTTCTTCCGCTGCGGGCCAGGCGTGCTTTTGCTGTTCAACGCAGAAGCAACCAGAAACCAGCTTGCGGCCGGCGCGAAACTGCCGATTCCACCGCATGGCACGACAGGCGAAGGACATCTGTGCTTCGCCGCGACCGCCGACGAGATCGTGCGGTGGAAGGCCACCTTCGAGGCCCAAGGCATCGCCATCGAGGCCGATTTCGAATGGCCAAACGAAGGGCGCTCGATCTATATCCGCGATCCCTCAGGCAATTCGATAGAATTTGCCGAACCACGCATCTGGGGACTTTGAATGCGCATTCTGACCGAACGGGAAATCGTCGTCGCCAGCCACAATGAAGGCAAGTTGCGGGAATTCGCCGACCTGATGGCGCCGTTCGGCTTCCAGGCCAAGTCGGCCAAGGAATACGGCCTGCCTGAGCCGGACGAGACCGGAACGACCTTCGAGGAAAACGCCTTTATCAAGGCATTCGCGTCGGCCAAGGCGACCAGCCTGCCGGCGCTGTCGGACGATTCCGGCCTCGTCGTCGATGCGCTCGGCGGCCAGCCGGGCGTCTACACCGCCAACTGGGCCGAAAAGCCCGACGGAACACGTGATTTCGGCATGGCTATGCAGCGCACGGAAGTGGCCCTTCACGAGGTCGGCGCGACCGACCCTGAAGATCGCAAGGGCCGCTTCGTCGCCGTTATCTGCGTTGCCTGGCCGGACGGACATGCCGAATATTTCCGCGGCGAGGCCGAGGGAACGCTGGTGTGGCCGCCGCGCGGCGAGAAGGGTTTCGGCTACGATCCGGTCTTCATGCCGGACGGGCACGATCTGACATTCGGCGAGATGACGGCCGAGCAGAAGCATGGCTGGAAGCCGGGCCAGGACGAGGCGCTTTCGCACCGCGCCCGCGCCTTCCAGAAATTCGCCCGCGCCATGCTCGGCTCGGCGTGAAGGACAAGGCATTGACGGGCAGCGAACCGGGATTCGGCGTCTACATCCACTGGCCTTTCTGCGCGGCCAAATGCCCTTACTGCGACTTCAACAGCCATGTCCGCCACCAGCCGGTCGATCAGGAACGCTTCGCCAGCGCCTTCGAGACCGAGCTTGCGACGATGCGCGAGCGCACCGGCCCGCGCGAGGTCACCAGCATCTTCCTTGGCGGCGGCACGCCTTCGCTGATGAAGCCCGAAACGGTGGCCAGGGTGCTGGATGCCGTGGCCAAGAACTGGACCGTGCCGGACGGCATCGAGATCACGCTGGAGGCCAATCCATCGTCCGTGGAGGCCGAGCGCTTTCGCGGCTATCGCGCAGCCGGCGTCAACCGCGTCTCGCTCGGCGTGCAGGCGCTGAACGATGCCGACCTGCGCTTTTTGGGCCGCCTGCACAATGTCTCCGAGGCGCTGCACGCGATCGGACTGGCGCGCGAAATCTTTCCGCGCCTTTCCTTCGACCTGATCTACGCCCGCCCCGGCCAGACGCCGGAAGCGTGGAGCGCTGAACTCGAACAGGCAATCGGCCACGCCGCCGACCATCTGTCGCTTTACCAGCTGACCATCGAGGAAGGCACGCGCTTCCACACGCTTTACGCCGCGCATAAATTCGAACTGCCGGATGCCGAAGCGTCGGCAGACCTCTACGCGATTACGCAGGAAGTGACCGCTGCGCGTGGCCTGCCTGCCTACGAGATTTCCAACCACGCACGCCCGGGTGCGGAAAGCCGCCATAACCTGACCTATTGGCGCTATGGCGAATATGTCGGCGTCGGCCCCGGCGCGCATGGCCGCTTCATCGAGGATGACCGCCGCGTGGTGACCTTCACCGAGAAGATGCCGGAAAGCTGGCTCGATCTTGTCGAGACCAATGGGCATGGCGTCATCGGCGGCGAGACCCTGACGCGTTCCGAGGAAGCCGACGAGTTCCTGCTGATGGGACTGCGGCTTGCCGAGGGCATCGACCTCGACCGCTTTGAGCGGCTTTCAGGCCGCGCGCTTTCCTCACCCCGCATGTCGATCCTGCAAGGCGAAGGACTGATCGCGCCCGTCGGAAATTCACGCCTGCGCGCAACCGCCTCGGGCATGATCGTGCTGGACGCGGTGGTGGCCGATCTGGCGCGGTAGGACGCCGCACCGCGCCCTCCGTTGATGAAAAGAGTGGGCACGGAATTGGACGATCGTTTTTGTGCGTCAAAGCCCCCTCTCCGTCTCGGCGAAGCCGAGACGGAGAGGGGGATAAAGTTCACGCACGATTGCGCAATCGTCCCGTAACGAACAATCTCCTACTGCTTTAACAGGAAACCATTCAATGAATTCCGCCCTCACCTCCTGGCAGTTCTGGGCACTGCTTTCAGCCGCCTTCGCCGCGCTGACCGCGATCTTCGCCAAGGTCGGCATCGAAAACATCAATTCGGATTTCGCGACGCTGATCCGCACCGTGGTCATATTGCTGGTGCTGGCGGGGATAGTCTTCGCCACCGGGCAGTTCCAGAATCCGGGCGAAATCTCGGGAAAGACCTACGGCTTCCTCGTCCTGTCGGGACTGGCGACGGGGGCGTCGTGGCTGTGCTATTTCCGCGCGCTGAAGCTGGGCAACGCCGCGCAGGTCGCGCCAATCGACAAGCTAAGCGTGGTTCTTGTCGCGGTGTTTGGCGTGGTGTTTCTCGGCGAGCGGCTGAGCGGCGCGAACTGGCTTGGCGTCGCGCTGATTGCCGCGGGTGCTGTTCTGGTCGCCTACCGGGTCTGACGGACGCTCGTCGGCGTGCCGTTTTTCCAGACGCGGCAGGAATGCATCGAAGTGATTGGGCATTGTATCTTCAGGCCTTTTTCGAGTTAGGCTCTGGCGTGACCGGCTTTTTATCGCCGGTCTCGTCGCTGTCCTTGCGCTCGGTTTTCGGAGCCGGCGCCATTGCACCGTCAGCGAGAAAACTCCTGCGGTCGGCGTAGTAGGGCTGGAACACGTCCTGTAGCTGAAGGCCTTGCATTGGATCCTCCCGAATGAACATGCCAAACCCGACGCGCATGGTTTCGTTCCCGATTGCGGCAAAATTTACGTAAGGGCCGAAAGGTTTTTTGCAAGGCGACCGACGGCGTGCCAAAGAGGGAGCTCAAGGAGAATACGGCGTGCGGGCAGACGGCAGGAAGAGTTTCATGATCGGGCAGACGGAGGTGGCCGCCCGTCCGATGGAAGCCGCGCTCTATCTCGTCGCCACGCCCATCGGCAATCTCGGCGACATCACGCTGCGCGCGCTGGAAACGCTGGCCGGCGCCGATATCCTCGCCTGCGAGGACACCCGCGTTACCCGCATTCTGCTGGAACGCTACGGCATCCGCCAGCGCCCGACGCCTTATCACGAGCACAATGCCGCCGAGGCCGGTCCGCGCCTGATCGAGGCGCTGGAAACCGGGCAGAGCGTGGCGCTGGTCTCGGACGCCGGCACGCCGCTGGTTTCGGACCCCGGCTACAGGCTGGTCGGGCAGGCGCTGGAAAAGGGCATCCGCGTCGTGCCGATACCCGGCGCTTCGGCGGTTCTGGCCGCACTGACTGCGTCGGGCCTGCCCTCCGACGCTTTCCTGTTTGCCGGTTTCCTGCCGGTCAAGGACGGCCAGCGGCGCACGCGGCTTTCCGAACTGACCGCCATTCCGGCGACGCTGATCTTCTTCGAATCGCCGCGGCGGCTGGCCGACACGCTTGTCGCCATGGCCGACGTCTATGGCGACCGCCATGCCGCCATCGGCCGCGAACTGACCAAGAGATTCGAGGAGATGCGCACCGGCAACCTCGCGGCGCTCGCAGCGCATTATGCCGAAGCCCCGACGCCCAAGGGCGAGATCGTCATCTGCGTCGGCCCGCCGGAAGAACAGGCCGTGACCGGGCCGGAAGACATCGACCGCCTGCTGCTGTCGCTGGCCAGGGAAATGCCGGCGTCGAAGGCTGCCGCCGAAGCCGCACGCATGACCGGCGGGCAGAAGCCGGCACTTTACCGCCGCCTGCTCGAACTCAGGGAAGGTACGGGTGACTGACGCCAGCGCGCGGATCAAGGCCTACAAACGCGGCCACCGCGGCGAATGGCTGGCGGCCCTTGCCCTGATGCTCAAAGGCTATCGTATCGTCGCCCGGCGCTACCGGACAAAACTCGGCGAAATCGACCTGATTGCGCGGCGCGGCAACCTCGTGCTGATCGTCGAGGTCAAGGCGCGGCCGACGCTGGTTTCAGCCATGGAAGCCCTCGCCTACAGCTCCGAGCGCCGCATCGAGGGCGCGGCCGACCTGTGGCTGTCGCGCCAGCCCGATTATGGAAAGCTGTCGGTGCGTTTCGACATGGTGGCGGTGCTGCCGCGCCGCTGGCCGGTGCATATCGAAAACGTTTTTCACGGGCGCAACTAAACGCGCAAGATCAGGCACTTGCCGTTGCGGCAACCGTGGAACAAACTCCCTCCGTCAACCAGAATGAAGAGGGGTATCATGTGCCATCACTGCGTAATGGAATCCGTCAAGGCGGGCATGCTCAGCCGCCGCAGCTTCTTCAAGGGAACTATCGCGGCAGCGGGTGCTGCAGCACTTGCCACGGCCTTGCCGTCACGGCCGCTTTTTGCCGCCGAAGCTCCCAAGAAGGCCGAGGATCTCACTCATGAAATCTGGGAGCAGTTTCCGACCTATTTCGGCGGGCAGCAGCTTTTCATCGACCAGAAATTCAGCCACGCCAAGGACACGTTCAACCTGAACGAATGGCGCATCAGCGAGCACACCGGCACGCATATCGACGCGCCGCTGCATTTCACCGCCGACGGCAAATCGGTGGCCGAACTGCCGGTCGAGGACCTGATCGCGCCGCTGGTGGTGATCGACATCCGTGCCAAGGCGGCGGAAAATCCCGACGCGCAGCTCACGCCGGACGACATCAAAGCCTGGACGAGCGCCAATGGCGACTTGCCGGAAGGTGCGGTGGTGGCGCTGCTGTCGGGCTGGGGCGATCATGTCGCGACGGAAAAATTCCGCAATGTCGGCGACGACGGCAAGACCATGCATTTCCCGGGCTTCCATGTCGAAACCGCGCAGCTGCTGATCGAGCAGCCGTCGATCAAGGCGATCGCCGTCGACACGCTGTCGCTCGATCACGGCCCCTCGCCCGATTTCATCGTGCACAACACCTGGCTGCCCAGCGGCCGCTACGGCATCGAGGGCGTCGCCAATCTCGACAAGGTGCCGGTGAAGGGCGCGACCATCGTGGTCGGCGCGCCGAAGATCAAGGGTGCGACGGGCGGACCTGCGCGGATTTTTGCGCTGGTCTAGGCGGTGATTTCGAAGCCGGCAGGTGCGGCCTCCGCACTTGCCGCCTCGGTCTCCACCTTCGACACCACCGCCCCGCGCGGTCCGTTCCATAACAGCTTCAGCATGGCCGCAGTGGCTTCGCCGGGGCCAGAAATCAACGCCGTGACGGAGCCGTCCCGTTCGTTGCGCACCCAGCCGCGCAACCCGAGCCTTTCGGCCTCGTCCTGTGTCCACATACGAAAGCCGACGCCCTGGACCCGCCCGGTTATCCGCACCAGCAAAGCCGAAGGAGCGTCGCTCACCATCCCTCCCTCAGCGCCGTGTCACCCGCATCGGCAGGCCGCCCTGCGGCTGTGTCGTCAGCTTCTGCACCGGCCAAGGCTTGGTCTCCGCGACGGTATCGAAGCGGAAGCGCGACAGCATGATCGCCAGCGCGATGATCGCTTCCTGCATGGCGAAGCTGGCGCCGATGCAGACGCGCGGGCCGGCGCCGAAGGGCAGATATTGAAAGCGGTCGATCTTTTCGCGGTTTCCGGGATGGAACCGCTCCGGCATGAAGGCGTCGGGCTGGTCCCACAGTTTGCGGTGCCGATGCACGACCCACGGCATGACCAGCACGGCTGCATGTTTGGGAATGTAGAGGTCCTTGTAGGTTTCCGGCTCGATCGGCTCGCGATTGATCGACGGCGCCGGGGGATAGAGCCTCAGCGCCTCATCGAAGGCGGCGCGGGTCAGCGGCATGGCGTCGAGCCATTTCGTCGGGTCCGGCTCGCGCGCCAGCACAGCCTCGATCTCGGCCTCGACCTTGTCGCGCTCCCAGGGTGCTTCGGCGAGGCAATAGATGGTCCAGCCGAGCGCGCGGGCCGTGGTCTCATGGCCGGCGCCGATGAAGGTGATGATGTTGTCTTCGATCTCGGCGCGCGTCAGGCCGTTCGGCCCTTCGGCACGCAGGAGAAGCGTCAGGAAATCCTCGGGTACATTATCTGGGTCACGCGCCAGTCGTTCCGTGCGCATCGACACCGTATCGGTGACGATCTTGCGGAAATAGGCCATCGTCTTGCGGCCGCGAATGCGGGTAAGGCGCGGCATCCAGTCGGGTGCGCGCAGGAGATCGAGCGGATCGACACGGCCCATCGTCTCGAACAGGCGATCGATTTCGCGAGCAAAACTGCCCGGCTCGCCGGCGATCTCGCCTGAAAATAGCGTTTCGGCCAGAATGTCGTAGGTCAGCAGGGTCATGTCGTGGGCGACATCGACGGTGCCGGGTTCCTCTTCGTAGCGCGTGACGAATTCCTGCGTGCGCTTCAACATCGGCCCAGCGAAGCCGAAGATGTGGCGCGGCGTGAACACCGGCGCCATCGCCTTGCGCGAGCGCTTCCAGACGTCGCCTTCCGCCGTCAGCAGCCCATCGCGCAGGATCGGCCGCAGGATTTTCTGGCGCACCGTCGCCATCTTGTAGTTCTTGGCGTTGTCGACCAGCACGTGGCGGATCAGGCCGGGATCGTTGGCGATGACCAGCGGCCCGCCGACGCCGTTCACCGAAATCCACGGCTCGTTGTAGGAAGGCTCGCCCCACAATTCGAGCGGGTTGCGGTAGACGATGCGGATCATCTCCAGCGTCGAAGGCGGCGAGGTGCGCGGCTTCGGCGCGGGCGGGACGAAAGGCGCTGGGGCGATATCCATCAATTGCTCCATTCGGGTCCCTTCTATGTAGGCGCGCCGATGGCCAGCGTCCATGCGAGGGCATTGTCGCACCGCGTTTGGTGAACGCTGTGTCACCAAAACCTTCCCAAGTTACCGAAAAGTTCCCTCTTGTGCACTGCACACAAGAGCGCTTATGTACACTCGGTTACCATTGGATACCTAATCCTCCCACAGGATCACGACTATGACACAGAAACTCAACATCATCATCGGCAGCACCCGCCCCGGCCGCGTCGGCCCGGTGTTCGCCAAGTGGTTCGCCGATTTTGCCCGCAAGCACGGCAAGTTCGAGCCGGTTATCGTCGACCTGGCCGAACTCAACCTGCCGATCTTCGACGAGCCCAAGCATCCGCGTCTTGGCCAGTATGAGAACGCCCACACCAAGAAATGGTCCGAGGCGATCGACGCCGGTGACGCCTTCGTCTTCGTGACGCCGGAATACAATTACTTCGCGCCGGCCTCGCTCATCAACGCCATCACCTACCTTTCGGCCGAATGGCGCTACAAGCCGGCCGGCTTCCTGTCCTATGCCGGCGTCTCCGGCGGTCTGCGCGCAGTGGAGTCGCTCAAGCCGCTGCTGACGACGCAGAAGATGGTGCCGATTCCCGAAGGCGTGCCGGTGCCGAACTATCCGCAGTTCCTCAAGGACGGCGCGTTCGAGCCGAACGATCTCATCACCACCGGTGCCACGACCATGCTCGACGAACTTGACCGCTGGGCCGGCGCTCTGAAGGCTCTGCGTCCGATGAAGGCAGTAGCCGACAAGGCCGCTTAACGCGCACGGGCAGCAACCTGTGCGAACATGATTGCCCGGCTCTCGACCAGCACTCCGTCCTCCTCGCTTTTCCCCGGCAAAATCCTTGGAAAACTTGGAAAAAAGCCATGAAGCGCCTATATCTAGGACATGATCGGGCGCGCGATTCGGAATGGAATTGCGCGCCTGTCCCGCGATAGAGAGACGAAAGCACTTCATGAGCGATACGACCGAAAACCAGGCCGGTGCGCAGGCTGAGTATGGCGCCGATTCCATCAAGGTTCTCAAGGGTCTTGATGCGGTGCGCAAGCGGCCGGGCATGTATATCGGCGACACCGACGATGGCTCGGGCCTGCACCACATGGTCTACGAAGTCGTCGACAACGCCATCGACGAGGCGCTGGCCGGCCATGCCGACCTGGTGACGGTAACGCTCAATCCCGACGGTTCCTGCACGGTCATCGACAATGGCCGCGGCATTCCGACCGATATTCACACCGGCGAAGGCATTTCGGCGGCTGAAGTCATCATGACGCAGCTTCATGCCGGCGGTAAGTTCGACCAGAATTCCTATAAGGTTTCGGGCGGCCTGCACGGCGTCGGCGTCTCCGTCGTCAACGCGCTTTCGGTGTGGCTGAAGCTGAAGATCCGCCGCGACGGCAACATCCACGAGATGAGCTTTACCCACGGCAACTCCGATGCGCCGCTCAAGGTGACCGGCACCTATGTGCCGAACAAGCTCCCCGCCACCTATGAAGGGCGCAGCGGCAGCGAAATCTCCTTCATGCCGTCGACCGACACCTTCACCATGGTGGAGTTCGACTACAACACGCTGGAACACCGGCTGCGCGAACTGGCGTTCCTGAATTCCGGCGTACGCATCGTGCTGACCGACAAGCGCCACGCCGACGTCAAGACGCAGGAACTGCTCTACGATGGTGGCCTGATCGAATTCGTCAAATATCTCGACCGTGCGAAAAAGCCGCTGATTTCCTCGCCGATCGCCATCAAGGCCGAGCGCGACGGCATCACCGTCGAAGTGGCGATGTGGTGGAACGACAGCTATCACGAGAACGTGCTGGCCTTCACCAACAACATCCCGCAGCGCGACGGCGGCACCCATCTGGCCGGTTTCCGTGGCGCGCTGACGCGTCAGGTCACGGGCTATGCCGAATCCTCGGGCATTTCCAAGAAGGAAAAGGTTTCCATCACCGGCGACGACAGCCGCGAAGGGCTGACCGCCGTTCTTTCGGTCAAGGTTCCCGACCCGAAATTCTCTTCGCAGACCAAGGACAAGCTGGTTTCGTCGGAAGTCCGTCCGGTCGTCGAAAGCCTCGTCAATGAGGCGCTCGGCACTTGGTTCGAAGAGCATCCTTCTGAAGCCAAGATACTGATCGCCAAGGTGGTGGAAGCAGCCGCCGCCCGCGAAGCCGCGCGCAAGGCGCGTGAGCTGACGCGGCGCAAGGGCGTTCTCGACATCACCTCGCTGCCCGGCAAGCTTGCCGACTGCCAGGAGCGCGACCCGGCCAAGTCCGAAATCTTCATCGTCGAGGGTGACTCGGCAGGTGGCTCGGCCAAGGGCGGCCGCTCGCGCCAGAACCAGGCCATTCTTCCGCTACGCGGCAAGATCCTGAATGTCGAGCGCGCGCGCTTCGACCGCATGCTGGGCTCCGACATGATCGGCACGCTGATCACCGCGCTCGGCACCTCGATCGGCAAAGACGAGTTCAACGCCGACAAGTTGCGCTACCACAAGATCATCATCATGACCGACGCCGACGTCGACGGCGCCCATATCCGCACACTGCTGCTCACCTTCTTCTTCCGGCAGATGCCGGAGCTGATCGAGCGCGGCCACCTCTATATCGCGCAGCCGCCGCTCTACAAGGTTTCGCGCGGCAAGAGCTCGCAATACATCAAGGACGAAAGCGCCTTCGAGGCATTCCTGATCGGCTCGGGCCTCGAAGAAGCGTCTCTCACCCAGTCGACAGGCGAAGTCCGCACCGGGCAGGATCTGCGTGGCGCGGTGGATGATGCAATGGCTGTGCGTACCCTGCTTAACGGGCTGCACACGCGCTACTCGCGGACGGTGGTCGAGCAGGCCGCTATCGCTGGCGGACTCAACCCGGACATTTTCTCCGACCTCGGTCGCGCCAACGCCATGGCCGAAACCATCGCCCAGCGCCTCGACGCCATCGCCGAGGATACCGAGCGCGGCTGGGAGGGCCGCACCGCGACCTCGAATGAAGGCCCGGGCGGTTTCATTTTCGAGCGCACGGTGCGCGGCGTGAAGGAATATGCCCATCTCGACATGGGGCTGATCAACTCGGCCGATGCGCGCGCGCTCGACCGCTATGCCGCCCGCCTGCACGAAGTCTACGCCCAGTCGCCCGTACTGCGGCGCAAAGAGGTGTCCGAGACCATCTCGGGACCGATGGCACTGCTCGACGCGATCTTCGCGACCGGCCGCAAGGGCCTGACCATGCAGCGCTACAAGGGTCTTGGCGAAATGAACGCCGAGCAGCTCTGGGAAACCACGCTGGACCCGAATGTGCGCTCGCTGCTGCAGGTCAAGATCCACGACGCCACCGACGCCGACTCGCTGTTCTCGCGCCTGATGGGCGACGAGGTCGAGCCGCGCCGCGAGTTCATCCAGGACAATGCGCTCAGCGTCGCCAATCTGGACGTCTGACGGCTAGGCATCAGACTGTGCGCCGGGCCGGCGCACAGTCCATTTCGATCGTCTTCGATCAGGCTGCAGCGAACAGGAAATCACTCTGCTGCAGGTTCGCCACCGCGACATTTCGCAATGTCAGGGTGTTGTCGTCATCATAGGTGATCACGGTGTTCGACCCGACCTGAGTTGCCGCGGCCAGGACCGAGGCGAAGTCCTCGAACAGATCGGTTGCAAAGCCGATCACGTCGTCCACCGAGCCGGCGACGAAGTCCGTGATGGTGTCCAGGCCGAAATCATCCGCGAACAGGAAGGTGTCATTACCGTCGCCACCGGCCAGCGTGTCATTGCCACCAGCGCCCGTCAGCGTGTCATTGCCGCCGAGCCCGCGAAGCGTGTTGGTGCCGCCATTGCCGGTGATTGCGTTGGCAAGCGAGTTGCCGGTGCCATTGATGTTGGCCGCACCGGTCAAGGTCAGGTTCTCGATGAACTGGCCACCGAGGCTGAAGCTGGCGGAACTGTTCACCAGATCAATCCCGGTCCCTGTCCTTGCCTCCACGACGATATCGCTGCTGGTATCGACGGCATAGGTATCGCCGCCGTCGCCGCCGACCATCCTGTCCGTGCCGGCGCCGCCGTCGAGATAGTCCTGACCGAGGCCACCGTTCAACGTGTCGTTGCCAGCCCGGCCGTAGAGGGTATCGTTACCCTCGCCGCCATCGAGCGTGTCGTTGCCGGCTATGCCGATATGGGGCATGACAGGTGCCGGCGGCGCGACCGAGACATTCAGCTCATAGGCAATGCCGGAGCCGACGACCGGCTGGAAGCCGTCGCTGCCCGGAACCCAGCTTCCGACCTGGATGTAGTAGGTGCCGTCTTCCTCCACGGTGAAGGTGAGCCCGGAATCCCGACCTGACGACGAACCCGGATCGCCGCCATTGTCGTCGTTGTCGGCAAGCACGGTGCCGTCGCCGCCGATCAGCTGGATCCAGCTGTCGAGCTGGTCCGGATCGGCAATGCCGTCGATGTCGGCAGTGATGGTCGAGCCGGCTTTCAGCACCACCTTGTAGAAGCCCGACGAACCGTTGCCTGTAGCGTTGACCGTCCAATGCGGCACGGTCGCGGCGTCGCGTATCTCGGCGTCGGCAGCGAGCGAGAAGCCGTTGGTGAAATCAACGGCAGTGGCAGTCGAGTTGTTCGTCGCGCTCGCTGGCAAAGTGACATAGCCGTCACCCATGCCGATGCCCGAGACCGGGAACGGTACGAAATCGCCGTCGAGCACGTCGTTGCCCGCACCGCCGGCCAGCGTGTCGTCGCCACCCTGCCCGACCAGGCTGTTGTCGCCGGCGTCACCGGTCAGGGTGTCGGCAAAGGCCGACCCGGCAATTCCCTCGATGGACACCAGCGTGTCTTCGCCGGCCTGACCGAGCGCGAGGACGACACCTTGCGTGCTGTCGTAGAACGCAACCATGTCGCTGCCAGCGCCGCCGTCGAGATAGTCCTGGCCGGCACCGCCACCCAGCACATCGTCGCCGGCACCCCCGCTCAGCCTGTTCACGCCGGCATCGCCGAAGAGATTGTCGTTGAGGGCTGAACCGACAAGGTTCTCGATCGAGATCAGGGTGTCGCCCTTGACGCCGTTCACCGTATTGCCTTCGGCATCACCGCCAGCAGCCAGATGCTGGGCGAGATCGACGGTCACGCCTCTTGTGCTGCCGGTGTAGACCGCCGTGTCGTTGCCGTCGCCGCCGTGGATATAATCATATCCCGCACCGCCGATCAGCGTGTCGTCGCCGGCGTCGCCATAGAGAACATCGGCATCGCGTGCTCCATCGAGGATGTCGTTGCCGTCGCCGCCATTGAAGACGTCGCCGCCACCGAGACCTTGGAAGTGGTTGTCCGCAGCGTTGCCGATGAAGCGGTCGATGCGGTCATCCGAGCCGATCAGGTTTTCGATGCTGTAGAAAGTGTCGCCGGAGGCAGTGCCGCCGCTGGCGATGTTCAGCTCGAGATTGACCAATAGCTGGAACGGGCTTTCCTTGCTGTAGTCGACCGTGTCCGAGCCGTCGCCGCCCCGGAAGACGTCGACGCCTGCCATGCCGCGCAGGATATCATCGCCTGTTCCGCCATCGAGGAGATCATCGCCGGCGCCGCCTTCGATGGTGTCGTTGCCGGCCTCGCCGTAGAGCCGGTCATTGCCGTCGTTGCTTTCGGTCTGGTCTTCCAGCGACGGGATGGGAAGCGTGTTGTTGATGTCGCGGCTGGCAAGGGTGTCGCGCCCGCCGGCTATCATGTCATCACCGTCGCCGCCGCGCACAACGTCTGCGCCGTCACCGCCGTCCATCCGATCGTTGCCGACGCCACCCGTCAGCGTATCGTCATCGGCACCGCCGATGACCAGGTCGTCGCCCGCGCCGCCGGCAAGCTTGTCGTTTCCGGCGCCGCCATCCAGCTTGTCGTTGCCGCCGGCGCCATTGAGCGTATCGGCACCGTCGCCGCCGACCATCTCGTCATCGCCGGCGCCGCCATTGACCGTGTCGTCTCCGGTTCCGCCGTCCAGTATGTCGGCTCCAGCGCCGCCATTGATGTTGTCGTTGCCGGCAAACCCAGCGATCTTGTCGTCGCCGGCGCCGCCAATCAGCTCGTTGTCGCCATCATTGCCAAGAATGATATCGTCAAACCTGCTGCCGACGCCCTTCTCGACGTAATATTGCGTCGCATCGGCGTTGTGGCCGTCGAAGATCGCAACGTTGTTGCGGTGACCGTTCACGCTGGACCAACGGCCTTCGCGCAGATCGAGGATCGTGTCCGCGGTCGAACCCGAAAAATCGATCGTATCGTAGCCACCCGTATCGTGGATGACGAAGCCAACGTCATGGCGTGGCCCGGCGGCGGTCAGCTCGTAACCGAGTTTCGTGCTGCCGAAACCGTAGACATTGTCGCCGGTGTTGAGCTGGATATCCTCGTAGGTTCTCACGCCGTCGACAACCGTCGAGAAATAACGGCGGATAACCGCCTCGATATCGCCGACCATCGGCGTCGTCGATGTCCACCGCGTGCGCTCGCCGACGTCGATGCCGTCGAAATAGGACATCACGCTGTAGCGCTGCTGGTCATAGACCCATGTCGCGCCGGCAAGAAAGGTGATCTGCTCACCGCCGGGACCGCCGTAATTATAGACGCCGGGATGGTTCAGCCCCCATTCGTGGCCGAATTCGTGGACGAAGGTGTTGAAGAGATAGCCGCCCGGTTCGGTCTTGTGCGGCTCGGTATCGTGAAATCTCTGGCCGACACTGACATAGCGGCCGGCGGAATAGGCACTGCCGTCATCTTCCTCGCCGATCTCCGGGCTGACAACGGTCAGATACTCGCCGCTGGTGACAAGCTCGAACTGGAGCGGCGTTACCGCGGACCATTGCTGGAGCGCGCCGGCTGCCGCTTCCTTGTACTCGGGATGGTTGTTGAGCTCCTCAAGATTTACGGTGATTGGCTGGTGAGCCATCGCGACCGTCAAAGGGCGGTTCAGAGCTCCGAGATAATTTAGAAAAGCCTCATAATCAGTACTCTTGTCGAAGGGATTTTCGGGTGTCTGATCAATGTTCTGCCATTCCGGGGGGTTCGGCATTTTTCAACTTCCCTGGGTTCGAGTTTGCCCCAAGCCGGATAGCCCCTAAGAGCTATCTTTAACCGTTAGCGCTCTCTGTGCAAGGCAGTTGTGATTGTTATGGGATCGACCTCTAGTTGCTCTCATTCAAATCAGATCTGACCGCGGTTTTTGTCGGCGTCAGCATCGATGACGGAAAATGGGAGCGGCAAAGCATTCCGTGGAGAAGGTTACCAAGCGCTACAGCGCTTTCTGAATGGATATCAGAGACCTGTCGACGAAGCATTCGCTCCCTGGCCGGATGGTGCTTTCGGTGCAGTCGGCTCGCCATCGCTCGAAGCCCGCGCAAGGCTTATGCCCTCGGCGGAAGCACGCGTACGGACCGCTCCGACCGTGCGGTTGAGACGCCGTGCGATCAGGGCAACGCTTTCGTTCTTGCGCGCAAGCCGTTTCAGAAGGTTGATATCGTCCTTCGACCAGTGCTTGTACCTACCGGCATATTCACTTTCGTATCGGACCATTGCCACGCTCGTCAGCGAGTGGAATCGGCGAAATTTTGAAGCCAGCGGACCGCATCGCACATCACCCGGACGGGTAGAAACGACGGGTTTGAGGTACCAAATTCGCGGTAGATTCACCTTTGAGATGAACCGGCAGCGGTAGAAAACAAGCCCTTGCCTACGCCATCTGGATTAGACCACTTAGCCTTTGGATGATGCCTGTCACGGAATCCGGGCTGACGGGACCTCGATCCTACGACCGTATCCCGCACCAACCGGCAGCAAACAGCGCAATGGTCTTGGTGACACGCCTGAGCGACGAAAGGCTGACACGCTCGTCGACAGCATGGATGTTTTCCGCGACCGGTCCATAGACCAGCGACGGGATGTTGCCATGCACGGCAAAGACCGCCGCGTCGAGATAACAGGCCATGACATAGGCTTCCAGCGGCCCGCTTCCATCGCGCGCGGCCTGATGCGCCAGCGCCAGCATGGCCTCGGCATCGGAGCCGGGTTCCAGCGCATAGCCGGCATGCATGACGCCGACCCATTCGACGCGCGGCGGCGGGCAGTTGCGAAAGCCCGGATCACCGGCAACGGCTTCCGCCACGAAAGCCTCGAATTCTCGGGCGCGCTGTTGCGGATCATCGCCCGGATAAAAGCCGATGCGCCCCTCGAAGCGGCATGAGGACGGCACCGAGGCGATCCATTCACCGCCGGCGATGGTGCCGATGGTGAGCGCCGCGGGATTTTCTACATCATCGAAGAACGGTTTTGACGGCCGCTCCTCGTTCCATTTCGCTTCGAGCTTGCGCAGATGGCCGATCAGCCGCACTGCCGCGTCGATGGCGCTGATGCCATGGTCGATCTCGCGCGGATGCGCCGGCACGCCCTCGACTGTGATGGCGAATTTGTTGACGCCGGAATTGGCCCGCACCAGCTTTTCGTCGGTCGGTTCGGGAATGAGGATCGCATCGGCGACATAGCCCTTGACCAAAGCCATGGCCGCGCCATTGCCGGTGATCTCTTCCTCGACAACCGACTGAAGCTGGACGTCCGCCGTCAGTTCGAACCCTGCCGCCTTGATCGCATCGAGCGCGAAGAGCGCCGCCGAGAGGCCGGCCTTCATGTCGCCAAGGCGGCCTCGACGACATCCTGCACGCCGGTTTCCTCGCCGCGCTGCGAGGCGCAACGGACAAGGCTCGCCAGGAAATCGACTTGCTTATCGAAAGCCGCGTCGACCGCATCCAGAATGCGCCGGCGCGCGGTGTCATCGATGGGTTGCAAAGCGTCAGACCTCGATCGTCTTGAGGCGTTCGGCGATCAGTGCAGCGAGCCTGCTTGCTACTTCGTCCTTGCCCATTTCGGGCCATTCCTCAACGCCGGCGCTGGAAACGATCTTCACCCGGTTGCGGTCGCCGCCCATGACGCCGCCCTCATGCGAAACATCATTGGCGACGATGAAGTCGGCGCCCTTCTTCTTCAGCTTGGCCTGCGCATTCCTGACCACGTCCTGCGTCTCGGCGGCAAAGCCGACGACCAGATAGGGCCGCTTCTTGTGATGGCCGACGCCGGCCAGAATGTCGGGGTTTTCGACCATCTTCAGCGCAGGCGGCCCCTCACCGGCCACCTTCTTGATCTTCTCGCCGGCGGAATCCGCCGTGCGCCAATCGGCAACCGCCGCAACGAAGACCGCGCCGTCGGCCGGCAGCAACTGCTCGACGGCGTCCTGCATTTCGCGGGCGCTTTCGACATGAACGGTCTTGACGCCGGCTGGGTCGGCAAGCGTCACAGGACCGGATACCAAGCGCACGTCAGCTCCGAGCTTGGCAAGGGCGGCAGCAATGGCGTGCCCCTGCTTGCCCGAAGAACGATTGGCGATGTAGCGCACCGGGTCGATCGGCTCATGCGTCGGGCCGGAGGTGACGATGATCTTTCGGCCCGAAAGCGGCTTGGCGCTGGTGTCGAAAAAGGCTTCGACCGCAGCCACGATCTCCAGCGGTTCGGCCATGCGGCCCTCGCCAGCCTCGGCGCTTTCGGCCATCTCGCCGCGGTTCGGACCGATGAAAGCAATGCCGTCCTTTTCCAGCGTTGCGCGGTTGCGCCGCGTCGCCGGATGCGCCCACATTTTCGGGTTCATCGCCGGCGCCATCAGCACGCGTTTGTCGGTGGCGAGAAGTGCTGTGGATGCGAGGTCGTTGGCAAGTCCGTTGGCGATCTTGGCCATCAAGTCGGCGGTGGCTGGGGCTACGACCACCAGATCAGCCTCGCGCGACAGGCGGATATGGCCGATATCGTGCTCGGCCTGCCGGTCGAACAGGTCGGTGAAGACATGATCGGCCGAAAGCGCGCCGACCGAAAGCGGCGTGACGAATTGCTGCGCCGCCTCGGTCATGATGCAGCGCACCGCCGCACCGCGCTCGCGCAGGCGGCGGATGAGATCCAGCGACTTGTAGGCCGCGATGCCGCCGCCGATGATGAGCAGTATGCGCTTGCCGGAGAGGGTCATGCCTTGCCTGCCGTTGGAGCAGGCTTCAATGCCGGCTCGATGTCGGTATGGAGGAAATCGTCGCCCTTGAAAAGCAGCGGCAGGTTCCGCGTCCTGGCAAGCGCGTAGGAAAAGCAGTCGCCCATGTTGAGATTTGCCTTGTGGCCGGAGCCACGGCCATAGCGTGAATAAGCGCGGCGGGCCACGATCAGTTGATCGAGATCGAAAGCGATCATTTCAGGTTCTACCAAGGCAAGCAGATCGTCGACCTGTCGCGCCTTTTGCGGAAAGCTTTCACGTGTCGAAACGCAATAGGCTTCGTGCAACGTCGCCACGCTGATCATCGGCGACAACTGTTGATCCAGATAGAGCCTGAAATGGTCAGCGTCATGCTCCCTCAGCAGAATTGCGATAATCGCGGACGTATCGATGACAAAGCCGCTCAAAGCAGGCCTTCATCCCACATTTCGTCACTAATCCTCTTCTGATCGAATGGCTTGTCGGGATTGGCACCCAAGCGCCTTAGATCCTCAAGGATGGATTTTCTCTGCCGAGGTCCGGCAATGCGATCGGCCAACGCATCGCGCACCTCCTGCTCCATCGAAACGCCACGCTCGGCGGCGCGCTTGCGCAGTTCCTGTTTGACGCTGTCGTCGAGGTTTCGGATCGTGATGGTGCTCATGGCTTCGCTCCTGCATTCACAAGATAGCGCACCAAGCTACTGCTTTCAATGACAGCACTGCTAGCAATGCTGTCAAACCACCCTGTCTAGAGCAGCTTCCACGCGATCCACACCAGCGTCAGCGCGATCACCCACAGCGCCACGCGGCCGGAACGCGTATGCCGCGCTTCGGCCTTGCCGATGGCCTTCGCTGTCTCGTCGTCGAAGCGCAGGCCGTGCTCGGCCATCTTGTCGATCTCGCGCGACAGGCGCTCGGTGCGGGCGGCGAAGTCCGGCGCCTGGCGGGCCAGCGACAGCAGCGCCTTCACGCCATCGCGCGCGTCGGTCAGCATGCCGCGCGGGCCGAGATTGCTGGCGATCCAGTTGCCGACCACGGGTTCGGCCGTCTTCCACATGTTGAAGGCGGGATCGAGCGTGCGGGCGACGCCCTCCACCACCACCATAGTCTTTTGCAGCAGCACCAGTTCGGGGCGGGCCGCCATGTCGAACAGTTCCGTCACCTCGAACAACAACGTCAGCAGCTTGGCCATGGAAATGGTCTCGGCCGGCTGGCCATGGATCGGCTCGCCGATGGCGCGGATAGCCTGGGCGAAGGCGGCGACATTGTGCTTGCGCGGCACGTAGCCTGCCTCGAAATGAACTTCGGCCACGCGCAGATAGTCGCGCGTGATGAAGCCGTAGAGGATTTCGGCGAGGAAATGCCGCTCCTTCTTGCCGAGCCGGCCGGCGATGCCAAGGTCGACGGCGACGATGGTGCCATTGGCCTCGACGAACAGGTTTCCCGGATGCATGTCGGCATGGAAGAAGCCGTCGCGCAGCGTGTGGCGCAGGAAGGACTGGATGAGGTTCGCGGCAATGAGCGGCAGGTCGTGGCCGGCGGCACGCAGGCCCTCGACATCGCTCATCTTGATGCCGTCGACCCATTCCATGGTCAGCACGTCGCGGCCGGTGCGCTCCCAGTCGACATGCGGCACGCGAAACCCCGGATCACCTTGCGTGTTCTCGCCGATTTCCGACAGGGCCGCAGCCTCGAGCCGCAGATCCATCTCGATCTTGGTGGTCTGGGCCAGCGTTTCGGTGACATCGACCGGCCGCAGACGCCGGCTCGACGGGATGTAGCGCTCGTGCAGCCTTGCGGCGAGGAAGAAGCTTTCGAGATCGTGGGCAAAGGCCTTGCGCACGCCGGGGCGTATGACCTTGACCGCGACCTTCGAAACAACACCCTCGCGCTCGACCTCGGCCGCATGGACCTGCGCGATCGACGCCGCCGCCACCGGCTCGCCGAGTTCGCGGAACAGCTCACCCACCGGACGGCCGAGCGAACCTTCGATGGCATGCACCGCCTGCTCGCGCGGAAAGGTGTGCATCCGGTCCTGCAGCAGGGCGAGATCAAGCGCGATATCGTTGCCGACCACATCCGGGCGCGTTGCCAGGAACTGGCCGAGTTTCACGTAGGAAGGGCCGAGCCGCGCAACAGCGCCGGCCAGCCGCTCCGAGCGCTGGCGCTTCTTGGCGCGGCGGCGCGTCAGCAGCTTGGCCATGCGCCAGCCGAATTTCGGCGGCCCCGAAAGCTCCTCGCCCGGCAATGCTGCGACGACGCCCTCGCGCGTCAGAATCCAGCCGGCCCTGGCGAGCCGGAATGCGGCACTGAGCGAACTCATGCGGAGGCGCCCGTCAAAGCTTCCAGCCCGAATGAAGGGCGGCGATGCCGCCGGAATAGTTGCGGAACGACACGCGGCCAAAGCCGGCGTGCGAAATCATCGCTGAAAAATTCGCCTGATTGGGGAATTTGCGGATCGATTCGACGAGATAGGCATAGGGCTCGCCGTCACCGGTGACGACCTGGCCGATGCGCGGAATGGCGTTGAACGACCATGCCTCATAGACCTTGTCGAGCACAGGCATGTCGACTTCCGAAAATTCCAGGCACAGGAAGCGCCCGCCCGGCTTCAGCACCCGGAATGCCTCGGACAGCGCCACGTCGATGCGCGGCACATTGCGGATGCCGAAGGCGATCGTATAGGCGTCGAAAGTCTCGTCGGCGAAGGGCAGTTCCTCGGCATTGGCCTCGACGAAATCGGTGTTGGCAGCCGAGCCCCGCTTTTCTGCGCGCTCCTTTCCGACGCCGAGCATCGAGCCGTTGATGTCTAGCACGGTCGCATGCGCCTGCCCCTGCGAGGCGTCGATGATGCGGAACGCAACATCGCCGGTGCCCCCGGCAACGTCCAGCACTTTCCAGCCCGGCCGCTTCGGCGGGTTGAGCCACGACACCAGGCCGTCTTTCCACAGGCGATGCAGGCCGCCGGACATCAGGTCGTTCATCAGGTCATAGCGGCTGGCGACGCGGTGGAACACGTCGTTGACAAGGCTTTGCTTGTCGCCCTGGCCGACCTCCTTGAAACCGTAGGAGGTTTCCATGCCGCCGGCTGCCGTTGTGCGATGTTCTGACATTATTTTGATCCGCCATAAAACCGGCGGGACCATAGCCGATCAGGATGGGGGACGCTATTGTTTAAGGCGCGGTGAACAGCCGCGCTTCGGGGCGGCACGATTCGAAACGCGCATCACACGAGGAAAACCGGAATGCCATTGAAAGCGGAACTTCACTGCCACATCGAAGGTGCGGCAGCGCCGGAACTCGTGCTGAAGCAAGCGCAGAAATACGGCAAGGATGTTTCCGCCATCATCAAGGACGGCTCCTTCGTCTGGCACGACTTCACCAGCTTTCTCGCCGCTTATGATGTCGCCTCCGACCTGTTCCGCACCGAGGAGGACTATGCGCGGCTGGCCGACCATTATCTGACCAGCCTGGCGCGCGACGGCGCTATCTACTCCGAAATCTTCACCTCGCCCGATCATGCCGTCAAAGCCGGCCTGTCGCCGCAGGCCTACACCAACGCGCTGGGCGAAGGCATGATGCGCGCCCGCGACAAGACCGGCATCGAAGGCCGCATGATCGTGACCGGCGTGCGCCATGTCGGGGTCGATTCGATCGAGGCGGCGGCGCGCTTCGCGGCGAAATGCGGCCATCCGCTGGTCACCGGCTTCGGTGTCGCCGGCGACGAGCGGCAGGGCGAGTTCGAGGATTATGTGCGCGCCTTCGAGATAGCACGCGAGGCAGGCCTCGGCATCACCATCCATGCCGGCGAATTCGGTGGCTGGGAAAGCGTGAAGGCGGCACTCGACCACATCCGCCCTTCCCGCATCGGCCACGGCGTGCGTGCCATCGAGAACCCCGACCTGGTCAAGCGCATTGCCGACGAGGGCGTTGTGCTGGAATGCTGCCCCGGCTCCAACATCGCGCTGAAGGTGTTCGACAGTTTCGAGACCCACCCGTTCCTGGCGCTGCAGGCGGCCGGCTGCAAGGTCACGCTCAATTCCGACGACCCGCCCTATTTCTGGACGACGCTGAAGCGCGAATACGACATTGCCGCCACCCATTTCGGCATGGACGACAAGGCGCTGACGGCAGTGACGAAGACGGCGATCGAGGCTGCCTTCGTCGATCGCAAGACCAAGACGGCGCTTTTGGCGAAACTCAACGGTGCAAAGCGCTGATCTGCCGCGACAAAGCTGTGGCTGGCGCGCCGCCGGCGGTTTCACGCGCACGGTTCAGCCGATAGTATCGCCTGAGAAAAAGACATCAGGAGCGAATTCTCATGGGCGTGACCGTCGTCGACCATCCGCTTGTCCAGCACAAGCTCACCATCATGCGCGACAAGGAAACGTCTACGGCGAGCTTCCGGCGGCTGCTGCGCGAAATCTCGCTGCTGCTCGGCTATGAGGTGACGCGCGACCTCGAACTGACCACCAAGACGATCGAAACGCCGATCGAGACGATGGAGGCGCCGACGCTGGAAGGCAAGAAGCTCGTATTCGCCTCGGTGCTGCGCGCCGGCAACGGCCTGCTAGAAGGCCTGCTCGACCTCGTGCCCGCCGCCCGCGTCGCCCATATCGGCCTCTACCGCGACCACGAGACGCTGGAAGCGGTGGAATATTTCTTCAAGGCGCCGAGCGATCTCGGCGACCGCCTCGTCATCGTCGTCGACCCGATGCTGGCGACCGCCAATTCGGCGACGGCGGCAATCGACAAGCTGAAGGAGCGCGGCGCGACCAATATCCGCTTCCTGTGCCTGCTTGCCGCCCCGGAAGGCATCGAGCGCTTCACCAAGGCGCATCCGGACGTGCCTGTCTACACCGCCGCGATCGACCGCCAGCTCAACGAGAAGGGCTATATCATTCCCGGACTGGGCGATGCCGGCGACCGGCTCTACGGCACGAAGTAGAGGCTGCCATGAAACGGCTGGTGCCGCTGGCGCTGCTCACCACGATATTCGTCGTCACGCCGGCATTCGCCGACGATGTCTACGACAAATGCATCGACGCCAGCGACGGCACCAACCCGGCCTGGGGCCAATGCGGCGGCGAATGGGTGGACCGCGCCGACAAAGCGCTGAACGCCGCATGGAAGGAACTGCGCTCCTCCGTTGACGGCGACACTGCGAAAGCACTTGTCGACGAACAGCGGGCCTGGAACGACTTCAAGGAAAAGTCCTGCCTGTTCTACGCAAATGGCGATTATGGACGGGAGGGCCAGGTTCTGAGCTATCCCATCTGCCGGGCCGGTGTGATCGAAGCGAGAACCAAGGACCTCAAATCCTACATGTCCGGCGAAGGCGGTAACTGACAATGCTGACGGCCATGGCAAGCATTTGCTAACCGTCACCACGGAAGCCCGCATTCCGTTAAAGCCAAAGTCACCTTAAGAGGTCCATCATTCGCCAAAAACAGGGCGAATGCATGCTGCGTCAGGTGATCATATTTTCGGTTTGCGCCGTGGTGGCGGCCTCACTTCCCGGCCTTTACCAAGCCCATCGCGAAACGATCCTCGGTGTTCTGAAACCCGAGCGGGGAACGGTCTCTCAGCCCGTGGCGGCAGTTGTTCCGGCAAAGCCGCAAGCCCCGTCATTCGCCGACGATCTGTCCGGCCGCAAGGTGCGGCTCGCCGCCGATCAGCGCGGCCATTTCAGCGCCGATTTCCGGCTCAACGGCCGTATGGTCACGGGGATGATCGACACCGGCGCCACCGCCGTTGCGATCAACCGCTCGACGGCGCGGCGCATCGGCATATCGCTTCAGCAATCGGATTTCTCGCAGCAGGTCGATACGGCCAACGGCAGGACGGGTGCTGCCGTCGTCATCATCGACAGGCTGGAGATCGGCCGGATTTCCGTCGACAAGGTTCCGGCGCTGGTGCTGGAAGACAAGGCGCTCAACGGCACGCTGATCGGCATGAGTTTTCTCAGCCGGCTCGGCAAATACCAGGTCGAGAACGGTTCGCTGCTGCTGGTGCAGTAAGGTCGCGGATCAGGCAGCGCTGCCGGGATGTTCGTCGGCCCGGAAATGGCTGGGCGGCGAGCCGATCACGCGCTTGAAGGCGCGGCTGAAGGCGGCTTCCGATTCATAGCCCAAACGCGAGGCAACCACCGAGATCTTGAGCCGGTCGCTCATCAGCCACTGCCGTGCCTGATGCATCCTGACCTGCGTGACATATTTCAGCGGCGTTTCGCCAACGATCGTGGCGAAGCGTTCGGCAAAGCCCGAGCGCGAGGCGCCCATCATCTTCGCCAGCGCTTCCACAGTCCATTCGCGGTTCGGCTCCAGATGGATCGCCGCCAGCACGCGGCCGATGTCCCTGTCCCGCACCGCTGCGATCCAGCCGCTGGTTGCGCCGCAGCCACGCTCGACCCATGAGCGGATGATGGTGGCGGCAAGCACATCCGCCAGCCGCGCCAGAATGCCGCCCGAGCCGACGCGCTCCATGGTCACCTCGCGCGCCATCGCCTCCAGCAGATGCGGGATCGCGGGGTCATACGCTTCCAGCCCATGGGTGAGCATCACATCCGGCATCATGCCGAGCAGCGGATGCAGCCTGTCCAGATTGAAATACATGCTGCCGCTGAACAGCAGCGTGCCCGGCTGGCAGCCTTCCCGGACATCGCCGTCGTCCGACATGCAGTAGACGTCCTTGCAAAGCTCGGCGACCGTATAGCCGGTGATCGGCGAGGTCTTGACGCCGGGTTCGCTCGCCAGCACATGCACGTCGCCGCGCGGCAGCAGCACGGCGTCACCCGCATTGAGCTGCACCCATTCGCCGCAAGGACGCAGAAGCCAGCAACCCTTCCGGCCGATGAAATGGAAGCGCGCGGCCTCCTGCGCCGGGAATTCGACGCCCCAGGGCTCCTGCATTTCGGAGCGGCCATATTCGACACCATCGAGGCGAAGGCCGCGCAAAATGTCGGTGAGCGGATCGCCTGTAATCGGAAGTTTGGACGAATGGTCAAGCATGATGGCGTTTCTAGCATGGAAACTCCAGAGAGTCACCACCATGTTGCACTGCATCCAAACTGGAGATTCCATCATGACCGAACCGGCGACAGGCGTCATGGACGCCATTCCGCTCGACCTCGAAAAACCCGACGAACGATCCGACGCGGCTTGGGGGGCGGTCTTTTCACTTGCACTCGGCACTTTCGGGCTGGTGACGGCGGAGTTCCTGCCCGCCAGCCTGCTGACGCCTATCGCCCATGATCTCGGCATCACCGAGGGTGCAGCCGGACAGGCCGTCACCGCCACTGCCATCATCGGCGCGATATCGGCACCCACCATGGCCATCATAACGAAGCGCGTCGATCGACGGATCGTCATGTGGGGGCTGACGCTGCTGCTGATCCTGTCGAATGTGCTGGCGGCCGTCGCATGGTCGCTGCCCGTTCTGCTCGTGGCGCGCGTCGTGCTCGGCATAGCGCTCGGCGGTTTCTGGTCGATGTCGGCGGCGCTGACGATGCGGCTTGTTCCGAGCCATCTCCTGCCGCGTGCCATGTCGATCATCCTGACCGGCGTCTCCGCCGCCACCGTTTCCGCGGCTCCCATCGGTGCCTATGTTGGCGACATCTGGGGCTGGCGCACCGCGTTCATGATTGCCGCCGTCGTCGCCGCGCTGACGCTTTTGGTGCAGCTCGTCACCATTCCGCGGCTGCCTCCGGTCGGCGTGGCGAGCTTCCGCAGCCTGCTGGATGTCGCGCGCAGGCCGATGATCAGGATCGCGCTGCTGGTCGTCGTGCTGGTCGCCTCCGGCCATTTCGCCGGCTTCACCTATGTCCGCGCCTTCCTCGAAAAGGTTCCGGCGCTCGATATCGAGACGATCTCGCTGGTGCTGCTCGCCTTCGGCATCGGCGGCTTCTTCGGCAACATAGCCGGCGGCTTCCTCGCCGAGCGCAGCCTCAAGGCGGCGGTGGCGCTGGCGCCACTGCTGATTGCGATAGCCGCCATCTCGCTGCTGGTACTGGGAACGTCGACTGTCGCATCGGCAATCGCGGTCACGCTCTGGGGCTTTGCCTTCGGCGCGGTTCCCGTCGGATTGCAGACCTGGCTGGTGCGGGCGGCGCCCGATCAGGCCGAAAGCGCCGGCGGGCTGATGGTCGCGACCTTCCAGGTGGCGATTGCGGCAGGCGCGATCTTCGGCGGCCTGCTGGTGGACAATGCCGGTGTGGCCAGCGCCTTCGCCTATAGCGGGGCAGCCACGCTGCTGGCGGCCGTAACGGTGTTCCTGCTTGGCCCGAAGCGGGAAACCGGGACTGCCTGACGATCCTCGATCGTTTCAGGTACTGATGGAAACAGCCCCCCACCCTTACCCACTCCCCGCACGCGGGGAGTGGGGTCGTCAACGTTGCGGACAGCCTCCTTCTCCCTGTCCTTCACGGCGAGAAGGTCGCGGCAGCAGGATGAGGGGCGATTCTACCTCAGCTGGAAAGGCTAGCCGCGCGGCGCGATCCGGCGCACGATGACCTTGGCGGCGGCTGGTTTCGTGTCACCAAGTGTATAGCCGGACAGCAGTACCAGCGCAGCCCTCTCGGCATCGGTCTTGTTGCGGGCATGGACAAGCGCCAGCGGTTCGCCGGCCTTCACCTCCGCCCCAACCGGCAGCAGCCGCGTTATGCCCACGGCATGATCGACACTGTCTTCCGGCCTGGTGCGGCCACCGCCAAGCGCCACGACGGCTAGGCCGATATCGCGCGTCTCGATGTCGGTTACGAAACCGCTCTCGGGTGCCTTTACCGCGAATTCCACTTTCGCCTTCGGCAGATAGCTTTCGCTCTTCTCGACGAAATCCTTCGGCCCGCCGAGGGCCGCCACCATACGCGCAAAGACTTCCGTCGCCTTGCCGCTCTCCAACGCCTTATGTGCCTGCCGCGCGGCATCCTGATGCGAGGCGGCAAGCCCTGCCTGCTGCAGCATTTCGGCGGCGAGTGCCAGCGTCACCTGCTCCAGCCTTCGGTCGCGGAAACGGCCGGTCAGGAAATCGACGGCGTTCTGCACCTCCACCGCATTGCCGGCGGCAGATGCTAGCGGCTCGTTCATGCCGGTGATGAGTGCCGATGTTTTCAGCCCCGCGCCATTGGCGACCTCGACGAGGCTGGTCGCCAGTGCGGTCGCGTCGCGGGTTTTTGCCATGAAGGCGCCGTTGCCGAGCTTGACGTCCAGCACCAGCGACTGCAGCCCGGCAGCGAGTTTCTTCGACAGGATCGAGGCGGTGATGAGGGCGACCGACTCGACCGTCGCCGTGACATCGCGGATGGCATAGAAGCGCTTGTCGGCGGGTGCGAGATCAGCAGTCTGGCCGATGATCGCGCAGCCGGCGGCAAGCACCGTCTTGCGGAACAGCTTCTTGTCCGGCTGCGTGGTGTAGCCGGGGATCGAATCCATCTTGTCGAGCGTGCCGCCGGTGTGGCCGAGCCCGCGCCCCGAAATCATCGGCACATAGGCGCCGCAGGCGGCAACGATCGGCGCCAGCATCAGCGAGACATTGTCGCCGACGCCGCCGGTCGAGTGCTTGTCGGTGACGGGACCGGGCAGGTCCGACCAGTCGAGCACGTCGCCGGAATCGCGCATGGCGAGCGTCAAGGCGACTGCCTCGTCGCGGCTCATACCGTTGAAGAACACCGCCATAGCAAGGGCCGCGACCTGCCCCTCGGACACCGCGCCCGTGGTCAGCCCGCGCACGAAGCCGGCGATTTCATCAGCGGAGAGCGGCTTGCCGTCGCGCTTGCGGCGGATGATTTCCTGGGGGAGCATCAGCTTTTCCCTCCCCCTTGAGGGGAGGGTGGCCGCGAAGCGGTCGGGTGGGGTCGTTGCGGAAGTGCGCGACGCCAATTGAAGCCCGCCAGCTTACAAGTAGGTAGCGATCGGCCGCTATGACCCCACCCACCTCGCTGCGCTCGGCACCCTCCCCTCAAGGGGGAGGGAAAGGTCGCCGCACTACCCATCCACCAACCCCTCCCGGAACATGGTCTTCAGCACCGTGGCCAGGCGACCGCCACCGATGGGCGCCATGTCCTTGGTTTCCTCATGCGAAAGCTCGGCGCCTGTCATGCCGGCGGCGAGATTGGTGATGACCGAGCAGGCAGCGACCTTGAGGCCGCAGAACCGCGCCAGTATGACCTCGGGCACGGTCGACATGCCGACGGCATTCGCGCCCATCAGCCGTGCCATGCGGATTTCGGCCGGCGTCTCGAAACTTGGGCCGGAGAACCACATATAGACACCCTTGTGGAGGGCAGTGTCGGAGACCTCCGCCGCCTTCTCGAAGGCGGCGCGCAGGCCGGCATCATAGGCTTCCGTCAGGCCGACAAAACGGCGGTCGCTCGGCTCCCCGAACAGCGGGTTCGAGCCGGAAAAATTGATGTGATCCTCAATCAGCATGATCGAGCCGGGCAGCATGTCGGGGTCGACGGAGCCGGCGGCGTTGGTGAGGATCAGCTTCTCGATGCCGATGCCCGCCAGCACCTCGATGACCGGGCGCATGGCGGCGGCATTGCCATGCTCGTAATAATGCGCGCGGCCGGCCAGCATCAGCACCGGCTCGCCGGCGAAATTGCCGGCCACCACCTCGCCGGCATGGCCGGTGACGCCGCTGGCCGGGAAGCCCGGCAGCTCGGCGTAGGAAATGCGCACCGCGTTTTCGACCTCGTTGACCAGCCCGCCGAGACCGGAACCGAGCACCATCGCAACCTTGGGCACCAGTCCGCCAAGCCGCTCCACCAGAAGATCGATCGTCTGCATCATCTGAGAATTCCGCCTTCGAAGCCGTAGGGCAGCATCTGGCCCATCGTTACCGTCTCGACCACGCCGGTCTGGTCGCAGAGGAAAAGTTTCGTGTTGGCGTCGGCGAATTCGGCGAGCCGCTGGCGGCAGCCGCCGCAAGGTGTGATGCGGTCCATGCGCTCGGCTACGACCGCGATCTCGGTGATCTTGCCACCGCCGCCCATGATGTAGTGGCCGAGCGCGGTCGTCTCCGCGCACCAGCCTTCGGGGTAGGATGCGACCTCGATGTTGCAGCCGGAAAAAACGCGACCATCTTCGGTGCGAAGGGCGGCACCCACCGGGAATTTCGAATAGGGCGCATGGCATTTCGCCATGGCCTCGCGCGCGGCGAGGAAAAGGTCATGCGACATAAGAGGCTATCTTTCCTTCACATAGGGCACGCCGCCGGCGCGGGGCGGGATCGCCTTGCCGATGAAGCCGGCGAGCAGGATGACGGTGAGGATGTAGGGCAGCGCCTGCATGAGCTGCACCGGCACCTTGCCGATCATCGGCCATGCCATGCCCTGGAAGCGGATGGAGGCTGCCTCGAGGAAGCCGAACAGCAGGCAGGCAAACATCGCCGGCACCGGCTTCCATTTGGCGAAGATGAGGGCCGCAAGCGCAATGAAGCCCTTGCCGGCGGTCATGTCCTTCACGAAGCCGGCATTCTGCGCCACCGACAGGTAAGCGCCGGCAATGCCCGTCAGGATGCCGGTGCAGATCACGGCGCGGTAGCGCAGCCAGGCGACCGAAATGCCGGCGGTGTCGACCGCTGCCGGGTTTTCGCCGACAGCGCGCAGCCGCAGCCCGAAGCGCGTGCGAAACAGCACCCACCAGGTGAACGGCACCATCAGGAAGGCGACATAGACCAGCAGCGAATGGCCCGAAAGAATGTCGGAATAGATCGTGCCGAGGATCGGCACGTCCTTCACCGCTTCGGCACCCGGCAAAGTGATCGCCTCGAAGCGGCCACCGCCGCTCAGCGACGGCGTGCGCCCGCCCTGCTTGAACCACGCCTGCCCGAGAATGATGGTGGAACCGGCGGCGATGAAGTTGATCGCCACGCCCGAAACGATCTGGTTGCCGCGATGGGTGATCGAGGCAAAGCCGTGGACCAGCGCGAAGCAGACGGCGGTTAGGATCGCCGCACCCAAGCCGACCCAGGCCGAGCCGGTGACGGCAGCGGCAGACGCGCCGGCGAAGGCGCCGGCCAGCATCTTGCCCTCAAGGCCGATGTCGAAAATGCCTGCCCGTTCCGAATAGAGGCCGGCAAGGCAGGCGAGCAGGAGCGGCACCGAAACGCGGATGGTCGCATCGATGAGCTGAACGAGCACATCCATCTCAGACACCCTCCCCTTTCGCCGCCGTAACGCCGACCGAGCGCGGGCTGATGCTGGCAAACAACGTCTGGATGGCCGGGCGGAACATGTGCTCCAGCGCGCCGGCAAACAGGATGACCAGACCCTGGATGATGACGATCATGTCGCGCGAGATGGCGGGCATCTCGAAGGCGAGTTCGGCGCCGCCCTGATAAAGCACGCCGAACAGGATCGCCGCCGGCACGATGCCGGCCGGGTGCGAGCGGCCCATCAGGGCGACCGCAATGCCGACGAAGCCGGCGCCGGTGACGAAATCGAGCTGGACGCGGTGCTGGTCGCCCATGATCGGGTTCAGCGCCATCATGCCGGCCAGCGCGCCCGAGATCATCATGGTGATGATGATGATGCGCGTCTCCGAAATGCCGGCATAGCGCGCAGCCTTGGGGCTGAAACCCATGGTGCGGATCTCATATCCGAGCTTGGTGCGCCAGATCAGCACCCAGACCAGGAAGGCCATGACCAGCGCCAGCAGGAAGGAAATGTTGAGCGGCGCGGAGCGCACGGAAAGCCCGAACATCTCCAGCAGCCAGCCCATCTTGGGCAGCTGCGCGCCGGGCAGGAAATCGCGCGTCTGCGGCGCCATCGAACCGGCCGGCTTCAGCACGTCGACCAGCAGATAGACCATGACGCTGGCGGCAATGAAGTTGAACATGATGGTGGTGATGACGATGTGCGAGCCGCGCCTGGCCTGCAGATAGGCCGGGATCAGCGCCCACAGCGCGCCGAGGGCTGCCGAACCCAGGATCGCCAGCGGAAAGGTCAGCCACCACGGCATGAACCCGTCGAAGGCAAGGCAGACCAGCGCCACGCCGAGCCCGCCAATATAGGCCTGCCCTTCGCCGCCGATGTTGAACAGGCCGCAATGGAAGGCGACCGCCACCGCTAGGCCGGTGAAGATGAAGTTGGTGGCGTAGAACAGCGTGTAGGCGATGTTCTGCCCGCTGCCGAACGCGCCATCGACCAGAACGGCTGCCGCATGCAGCGGATTTTCCCCGACCAGCAGGACGACGAGCCCGGCGACAATGAAGGCCACGATCAGATTGATGACCGGTATCAGCCCGTAATCGGCCCAGCCGGGAAGCTTCGTGTAGGGCGTGCTCATTGGGCGGCCTGCAATTCGTCCTGATAGGCTTTCAAGGTCTTGTTCATATTAGCCAACACCCATGAAGTTCGACCGTTTGCGTTTCGACCATAAATTACTGCGGCCGCGGCACTCGGGCTCGAAAACAATGTATCCTTTGTGAATCGCAAAAACTGACCATTTTCCTCTGGAACGAGAGTTCCTTCCCGTTCCAATCTTTCTCGTAAAGGTTGGTACTGATTCATCGCGTAGTCTGGATAGCGATCGGCCAATGAGTCTTTGAGAACTAAAATCTCACCCTCGCGCTCAACCGCATCAGCGATTAGACCTTTTCGGCTCGACCGAAGCTTCAAGGGAACCAAAGTAATTTCAGACTCCGTCTCTCGAACTGTCTCTTTTCCCAGATGAATCGGACGCACAAATTTATCTTTTAGAACATCGTATCCAAGAACAGGAAGTATTATCCTAACTTGCTCGATAAAATACTCCATATCAGCAATGTCGGATTCAGGAAGTATACCAAGAGCCGGCTCAATAGAATTTAAAACATCCGCTCTATCAGATTCTTTTGCTATGATTGAAAATCTATTTTCTAGATATCTTGCGTGCGCTTTAGTAAGATTTAGATCTTTGCTTGTTATCAGGCAAAATTTCTCAAAGTCCTTCTCATCGGATCTAACGTGTTGAGAAATTCTCCTCCCAACATTATCGCTTTCGCCGATATAGACAGGTCGCCTTCCACCTAACTCCGCCAACTCCCCGAACAAGAAATATACGCCCGTCTTCTGCGTTTCTGATCGTGTCAAAATATCAGAGAGTTTTGATCTGGGCGCCACGAGCGCATGCCCGGTCCAATTCACAACTTCTGCCGTGATGATACCGCTAGGGTTTCCATCAACGAGAAATAGGCGAACTGATCTGCCTATCGAACTCACTCGGCGGCCTCCTTGCGCTCGACGCCGGCCATCAGCAGGCCGAGTTCGCCCTCGGTCGCATCCGACCCGCGTTCGCCGACGACGCGGCCGTCGAACATCACCAATATGCGGTCGGACAGCGAGCGGATCTCGTCGAGTTCGACGGACACCAGCAGCACCGCCTTGCCCTGGTCGCGCATGGCGATGAGGCGCTTGTGGATGAATTCGATGGCGCCGACATCGACGCCGCGCGTTGGCTGGCCGACGATCAGCACGCCGGGATCCTGCTCCATCTCGCGGGCCAGCACGATCTTCTGCTGGTTGCCGCCGGAGAAATTTGCGGTCTTCAGGCGGCAGTCGCCCGGCCTGATATCGTATTTCTCGATCTTGTCTTTGGCATCGTTGCGGATGGCATCGATGTTGAGCAGCGGCCCTTTCAGATATTTCGGGTCGTCGTGATAGCCGAGGATCGAATTCTCGTTTTCCTCGAAGGCCAACACGAGGCCGACATGATGGCGGTCTTCCGGCACATGGGCCAAGCCCCGGTCGCGCAGCTCACCTGGATCGGCAATGCCGGTCACATCTATGGGCTTGCCGTCGAGCATGACGCTGCCGGAAACGGCGCGGCGGATGCCGGAGATCGCCTCGATCAGTTCCGACTGGCCGTTGCCGGCGACGCCGGCGATGCCGACGATCTCGCCGCCGCGAATGTCGAAGGAGACGTCCTCGACCATAGTGACGCCGCGCGAATCCCTGACTGTCAGGTTCCGGACGGAGAGCTTTACCGCGCCGGGCTTGGCCTCACCCTTTTCGACGCGCAGCAGCACGCGGCGGCCGACCATCAGCTCGGCCAGCTCACCGACCGTGGTCTTCGCCGTCTCACGGGTGGCGACCATCGTGCCCTGGCGCATGACGGAGACGGTGTCGGTAATCGCCATGATCTCGCGCAGCTTGTGCGTGATCAGCACGATCGTCTTGCCCTGCTCCTTCAACTGCTTGAGGATGCGGAACAGGTGGTCGGCCTCGGGCGGCGTCAGCACGCCGGTCGGCTCGTCGAGGATCAGGATTTCGGCGCCGCGATAGAGCGCTTTGAGGATTTCGACGCGCTGCTGCAGGCCGACGGGCAGTTCCTCGATCACCGCGTCGGGATCGACTTCCAGCCCGTATTCGCGCTCCAGCCGCTGCAGTTCGGAGCGCGCCTTGGCGATGCTCTTCTTGAGCAGCGCCTCGCTCTCGGCGCCGAGAATGACGTTTTCCAGCACGGTGAAATTTTCGACAAGCATGAAATGCTGATGCACCATGCCGATGCCCACCGCGATGGCGTCATTGGGCGTCTTGATGGTGATCGGCTTGCCGCCAACGCGGATTTCGCCGCTGTCAGCCTGGTAGAAGCCATAGAGGATCGACATCAGCGTCGACTTGCCGGCACCGTTCTCGCCGATGATGCCGTGGATCGTGCCCGGCGCGATTTCGAGATTGATATCGCGATTGGCGCGGACCGCGCCAAAGCTCTTGTTGATGCCGATAAGCTCGATTGCAGCTTCCGCCATGCGACCTGTCCACCTCTCGTTCTTCTTTTTATCGTTTGGTCAAAGAGCTAGCATGCCGCCTTTCCCCTGCCAATCGGCAAGCGGCTTGCCTACACTCTCGACAAATCGCCATGCGCTTGTCAATTTCCAAGGTGAAGCCACGCGTGATATCGACAGTTTGTCGAGCACGCCGCGGCGGGCTCCCCAAGGTAAAGCAAGGATTTTCGACATGACATTGCCCGACGACCGGCTGACGACGCTCGAAATCCGAACTGTCGAGCAGGAAAAGATCATCGAGGAGCTGTCCGGCCAGATCGCCGAACAGTGGAAGGTCATCGAGCGGCTTCAAAAGAAGCTCGACGCGCTGACCGAGCGCTTCCTGTCGCTGGAAGAGGTGGCGACGCCCGGCCACGAGATAACCAAGCCGCCGCATTGGTGAGGACGGCCACATAGCGGCTTTACGCCCGGCAAAATAGCTGGTGATGTCCGTTTCTGACCGGCTTGGAGGATTCGAGGGCGCGGCAGGCTTGATCATGAGGGGGAGTGTCATGGTCGACGGCGGTGATCGCATGACGCGGGCCGGCAATTACGTGCTTGGCCTGTTGGATGACGACGAGCGCGAGCGGGCCGAGCGCGATCTTGAGCGCGACGCCGATTTTCGCGACGCAGTCGTAGAAATCGCCGAGCGCATGCACATGTTCGACATCACGGCATCGCCGGAAACCTTGCCCAGGACGATGTGGGAGACGGTTTCGGCACGCATCGCCGATATGCCGCAGATGCGGGCCGCATCGCCGGGCGACAACAAAGCCGATACGCCTACCCGCCCCATCATCCAGCCGGAAGGCACCAAGGCGATCTGGCGCGGCCCGCATTCCGTAGGCGGCTCACGCGGTTTGCTGATGGCGGCAGCGCTGATCGCCGCATTCGTGCTCGGCTACCTGACCGCCAGCCTGTAAACGCAGATACGACCGACTTCGGAATCCATTGGCGCGTTTCCGTGGCAATGCCTGCCTGTTTAAGCTTCGCCATCATTTCATCGAGATCGTCGCCGCTTCCGGCATAAATGCGCGCGACCGCAGCACAGGCAAGAGGCATAGCGCCCCGACAGCGGAGACCAGCGCCAGAAAGACGCCGAAACCGGGCCAGCCATATGCCTCGATGATGTGGCCGGCCAGCGGTGGTCCAAGCACTGTGCCTATGCCGCCGGCCTGGCAGACGAGGCCGATCGCCACCGCGACAGAGCCGCCCTTGGGCACGATCGACGGAAGGCCGGCAAACAGTGCCGAGGCAACGAAGCCGCCGGACATGGCGAACAGCAACAAAGCAAGTGTGGCAAACATCGGAATCGAGCCGCCGAATGCCGGGATCGCGGTCAATGCAGCGATCCCCAGCCCAAGAGCTGCGAGCAGCACGATGAAGCGCCCGTCGCGGCCCCCGACCAGCAGGCTGGTCAACCCGTTTCCGACCGGCCCGACCAGGGCGATAACCCCGGCAGCGAGCAGGATGCCGGCGCCGGACCAGGAGATGAAAGCCGGCATGAAGGCAAAGAACCCGACCGAGGCGATGACATAGATGCCGAAGGCCAGCGCCACGAGCACGACAGGCAAGGTCAGCGTCGCGCTGAAACTGCGTGCCGGTTGCGTCGCGTCCGCGCGCTCACCGGCGTCCATGTCGTCGATCAACCCGAGAAGCACAGCTGCGACCAGTGCAAGCACGGCAAACGCCAGAATTGCGGCCAGAAGAAAGATCTTCGGCTCGGCGACCGGCAAGAGTTCGCCGGCCATGAAATCGGCAACGGCAAAGCCGACCGGAACGAAACCACCCCAGATCGCCAGCACCGGCGCCCGCCAGGACGGCAGCGAAACCGAGTTCAGAAGCGCTGGAATGACGATGACAAGGATGAGATAGCCGACGCCTTCGACCAGCCGCGCGGCAAGAATGGCGCCGGGCGCATGAAGAAAAGCCAGCGCCAGCCCGCCTACCGTCATGACCGCCGCGGCAAAGGCGAAGCTCAGGCGCATGCCGGCGCGCTCGATCACCCAGCCGGCCGGCAGCGCGACCAGCGCCACGAAAATGCCGATGGCCGAGGTAAGCCAGCCGATCAGCGTCAGCGAAAAGCCGACCTCATTTTGATACCAGCCAACCAACGGCGCAAGCTTGCCGAGCTGCGAGCCGGCCAGAACGCCTGCCAGCAGCAGCGCAATGATGGCGGCAAGACGCAGCTTCCGGTCGTTCATTCCATCCCCTCCCCCAAAGGCACAAACGAAAACCGCCGGCACTGGGCCGGCGGTTTCATTCAGTCGCTGCCGATCAGTAAGGGCAGGTGTTGTCCGACATATAGTCGTGAACCTTGACGGTGCCGGCGATGATGTCGGCCTTGGCCTTTTCGGCGGCGGCCTTGATCTCGTCGGTCACGAGGCTCTTGTTGTTGTCGTCCATGGCGTAGTCGACGCCGCCTTCCTTGAGGCCGAGGTCGTTGATGCCGGCGGTGAACTTGCCGTCCTTGGCATCGGTGAAGGCGTTGTAGACGGCCACATCGACGCGCTTGACCATGGAGGTCAGGATCTTGCCCGGCTGGAGGCCGTTCTGGTTGGAATCGACGCCGATGCCGAGCTTGCCGGAATCGGCAGCCGCCTGCAGCACGCCAACGCCGGTGCCGCCTGCCGCAGCGTAAACCACGTCAGCGCCCTGCGAGATCTGCGCCTTGGCGATTTCGCCGCCCTTGGTCGGGTCGTTCCATGCAGCCGGCGTGTCACCGGTCATGTTCTCAATGACTTCGGTCGCACCCGCTGCCTTGGCACCGCCGACATAGCCGCAGCCGAACTTGCGGATCAGCGGGATGTCCATGCCGCCGACGAAGCCGACCTTCTTGGACTTGGAGGCGATCGCCGCCATGACGCCGACGACATAGGAGCCTTCCTGCTCCTTGTAGACGACCGAGCGGACGTTCGGCTTGTCGACGACCATGTCGATGATGGCGAAGCTGGTGTCGGGGAAGTCAGCGGATACCTTTTCGAGCACCGCCGCCCAGGAAAAGCCGGCCATGACGATCGGGTTGTTGCCGTCTTCGGCGAATTTGCGCAGCGCCTGCTCGCGCTGGGCGTCATTCTGGATTTCGAAATCGCGATAGGCGATGCCCGACTCGGTCTTGAACTTCTCCGCGCCGTTGAAGGCGGCCTCGTTGAAGGATTTGTCGAACTTGCCGCCGAGATCGTAGATGATCGCCGGCTTGACGTCCGCGGCAAGCGCCGGGAAGGCCAGTGCGGTTGCGGCCAGGAGGCCGAGAACAATACGCTTCATGTGATCCACACCCTGTCGGTTATTTTTTCCAATAACGTACCGCGTGGATGCCTCGGTCCCCGGGCGCCTCGCGGCACATGGCGGGAAGTTTGCCCTCCCACTCAACCGGCAGTCTTGCACGGCGAAAAACAAAATTCACGCGGAATCTTGACCACTTGGAAAAACGCTGCGGCAGGTGCGCCGCAACGAGTATTTTCGACCACGGCGTGGTTTCAGGTCAGGTCTCGGCAGACACCGCCTGCGGCATGGCGCAGGCCACGCCGGTACCCTTCAGGTTGCAATAACCGTAGGGATTCTTGGCCAGATATTGCTGGTGGTCTTCCTCGGCGAAATAGAACTCCGGCGCTGGCGCGATTTCCGTCGTGATCTTCTCGCGTCCGGCGCTGCTGAGCGACGCCCCATAGGCGTCGCGCGAAGCGATCGCGGCCTGATATTGCGCGTCGCTGAAGGTGTAGATCGTCGAGCGATAGGTCGTGCCGACATCGTTGCCCTGGCGCATGCCCTGCGTCGGGTCGTGGTTCTCCCAGAACGCCTTCAGGAGATCGGCATAGGAGATGATCTTCGGATCAAACACGACCAGAACGACCTCGGCATGGCCTGTCAGGCCTGTGCAGGTTTCCTGATAGGTCGGGTTCGGCGTGACGCCGCCGGCATAGCCGACCGCCGTGACCCAGACGCCGTCCATCTGCCAGAACATGCGCTCCGCACCCCAGAAACAGCCCATGCCGAACATCGCCGTCTCCAGCCCTTCGGGATAAGGGCCTTTCAGCGGGCGCTTCGAGACATAATGCTTCGAGGCGGTCGGCATCGGTTTGTCGCGGCCGGGCAGAGCCTCTCCAGGCTTGGGCAGCTGCAGCTTCTTGTTCAGCATGTCGCTCAGGAAAAACATGGCATTCTCCCTTTCCGGGTTGCGGGCGCTCGGCACCCTGTTTGTTCGTCCAGACGCCGCGTCTCGCAGCGTCCGATCAGCTCTCGGCGATGAAGCGGCCAATGCGGCGCGGCGGTTTGCGCCCGATGGCGTATAAAAGAAAGGCAAGTACGCCGAACACGATGAACCCCGGCTGGTTGAGGATGCCGGCGATGACCGGATCCCACACCAGCGGGTGGATTTTGGCGCGTACGAATTCCTGCACGGTGTTCAGCGTCTCAGGCGACACCGCGAGCCAACTGGTGGCAAGCGGCGTCATAACCAGTTGTGACGCCGCCACGGTGCGCGTGGCGTCGAGCACGGCCATGATTACGGCGATCGCAAGCGCGACCATTGCCAAGAGCCTGAACAGCAAGCGCAAACTCAAATCCTCCGGAGCTTTCGACAGGATAGATATGGCGCGCGATGCTCCTTCGCAATCACCCACCATGAATTTGACCCCATGACGCGTATAAAGCGCACTCGGAATAAAGTTCTGCGCCAACCAACAAACAATATGTCCGGCAGGCTTGGCATTCGGCGCAGGATCGACTAGATGAGCCCGGCGCACTGATGCCAGAGGCATTTGTCGCGCATGGAGAGGTGGCCGAGTGGTTGAAGGCGCACGCCTGGAAAGTGTGTTTACGGGAGACCGTAACGCGGGTTCGAATCCCGCTCTCTCCGCCAGATAATCACGTAAATGCCCCCAGCCAGCTTGCATCGAGGACGATGATCGATCTGTCGACACACTCTATGATGCCCTCATTTTCCGATTCGCGCAGGGCTTCGATTGGTTCGGTCGCGCGAAAATCGATGAGATTTTCGTCTCCCGTCCCGCCGCCAGATCCAATCATGGGATCTGGGTTCATGCGGACTACGCTTGGTCGATAATCTGCAGGGCAGTCCAACTGCCCAGCGCCCTCGCGAGCAGGTTCGCTTCTTCCTCGCCCCCATTCAGTTCGTGGTGGAGCCGGTCGGAGAAAAACCCGTTGCCGACGCTGGCATGGCGATCGGCACTGTGACCGGTTATCGAACCGGTGGACAGATCGAGGCGGAACGTATCCTCGACCACTCCATCCTCGCTGACAGCCTGGACGCGCAGGTCGATGAACTGGAGACCGGCCGGCGGTTGCCCGATCGTCACGCCGTTGCGCGTAGCACCCAGCCATGCCGGCAGCGCACGCCCATCAGCCTGCGTCACCCGAAACTCGATCGCTTCTCCACTGCCCCGCCTGGAGATCAGGATATAGAGAAGACCTTCATTGAAGATCGTATCAACCTCGAACCAGGTCCGGTCATCGCCCGCATCGGCCAGGTGGATTGTCGAGCCGCCACGCAGCTGTTCGACCATGAGATCATCGATCCGCTTCGTGCTGTCGGACCATTCACCGATCTCTCGAACCGCATGGAGCACCGCGCCCTCGGCTGGCAGGCCGGAAATGCTGTTGAGCGAGCGGAAGGCGTTGACGACGCTGTCTATTGGCCCGTCGGCGGTGATGCCGTCATAGATGCTGCCGAGATCCCCAATCGATCCCGATATCTCGCCGTCAACGGAAACGTCGGGCGGGCCCGGTATTTCCTCTTCGGGGAAGACCATCGGCGGATCGATCTCAAGCGGCGGACGTTCCGTCTCTCCCGACGGCCGCACATTGAGCGTGATCGTGTAGGTCAGAGTCGTGGTGCCGTCGCTCACCGTATAGGTGAAGCTGTCGGGACCGTTGTAGTCGGGATCGGGCGTGTAGGTGAACGTACCGTCCGGATTGACCACCAAGGTGCCATGACCGGGCTGCGAACCCGCACCATAGATCAGCGGATCGCCGTCGACATCGGTCGCGACCGGCAACCTGCCATGAAGCGTCGTGTCTTCGTCGGCGTCGATCGTTGCGTCGGACCCGACGGGCGGATCGTTGACCGGCGTCACGTCGATGGAGACGGTATAGATCACCGTCGTCTTGCCGTCGCTCACTGTGTAGGTGAAGCTGTCGGGCCCGTTATAGTCGGGGTCCGGCGTGTAGCTGTAACTGCCGTCCGGGTTGACCGTCACCGTGCCATGGCCGGGCTGGGAACCCAGGCCGTAAGTCAGCGGATCGCCTTCCGGATCGGTTGCCGCCGGCAAGGTTCCGGTGAACGGCGTGTCTTCGGTCGCGGTGATCGCAGTGTCCTGGCCCACCGGCGCGTCGTTTACGGGCGTGACAGTCACGGTAACCGTTACGGTGGTGATCCCGCCATGTCCGTCATTGACGGATACCTGGAAAGTCTCGCTGCCGTTGAAGTCGGCGTTCGGGGTGTAGATGTAGGTACCATCGGCATCGAGCACGACGGTGCCGTTCGGCGGCTGGCCGGCCAGCGTGAATGTCAGGGCATCGCCATCGACATCCGTTGCCCTGATCACGCCGGCGACCGGCGTGTCTTCCCGCGTGGTGTGGGAAGCGCCGGAGGCAACCGGCAGGTCGTTGACCGGCTGCAGGATGATCGTTGACGTATCCGTGTCGGACAGCGGCCCGCCACTGCCGGTATTGCCACGATCGTTTGTCGTCATCGACAGCGTGACCGGATCATTGGAATTGGCAACCGGCGTATAGACCGGGGCCGAGGCGCCGGCGAGATAGGCATTGATGTCAGCCAGCGTTCCAGACAGCGTGATGGCACCGGTGCCGGAACCCGTCACGGTGACACCTGCGGCCGAGGCTGCCGCCAATGTGCCGGCATCCACCGACAGCGTGACCCGGATCGGCCCGCTGCCTGCATCGACATCCGTCACCGCAAGACCGGCAAGCGTCAGCGGTTGATCCTCGGTGCCGTTGAAGGTCGGCGGCAGGGTGTTGACCGGTGCGTCGTTGACCGGCAGAACCACGCCGTTGACGGTCGCCTGAACGCTCGCGGTGCCATCCGACACGGTATAGGCAAAGGACGGCGCGCCGTTGAAGTCGGGGTTGGCCGTGAAGCGCAGCGTCCCATCGGCGTTCAACGTCACCGTGCCGCCGGTCACAGCCACCGAGCCACCAGCCGCTATCGGCTGGCCATTGATTTCAGTTACCGTCAGCGTGTCGCCATCCACGTCGCTGTCGTTCTGCAGCACCGGAATATCGACGGTCCCATCCTCGTTGACGACAAAGCTGTCGTTGCGGGCAACCGGGATGTCATTGACTGCGGTCACGTTGATGGTGACGGTCGCGGTGTCGAAGCCGCCATTGCCGTCGCTGATCCGGTAGGTGAAGCTGTCTACGCCGTTGAAATCAGCGCTGGGGATATAGGTGAAGGTCCCATTCGCGTTGAGCACCACCGAGCCATTGGCCGGCTGTGTCACCAGCGACGCCGAAAGCGGATCGCCGTCAGGGTCGCTGTCGGCACCATTGCCGTTGTCCGCAAGCACCGAACCGGAAAGGCTACCGTCTTCGGCAACCGTGAAGTTGTCGTTGACCGCATCGGGCGCGGGATTGGTGACTGTCCAGGTGAAGGTACGCGCAATCGTTCCGCCATTGCCGTCATCGGCCATGACGGTCACGCTGTAGTTCGTCGTGCCTGACGGTCCTGATGCATCGCGATCGATGGTGCCGCTGATCAGCCCGGTTGCCGGATCGAAGGTAAGGCCCGGCGGCAGGCCGGTGACGTCGAAGGTGAGCGTATCGCCATCGACATCGGAGAATGCCGCGCCCGCATCGAGCGACACCGCCGCGCCATCGGAGTTCGACTGCGCAGGCAGTGTCGTCGCGTTCGGCGCATCGTTCACGCCGGTTACGGTGACCGTCAGCGTCGCCGTATCGGTGCCGCCGTGACCGTCGGAAACCGTGTAGGTTATCGTCGTTATGCGCGTCTGGCCGACCGGCATATTGTCGAAATCGGTACCCGGATCGAAATTGAAGGAACCGTCCGGCTGGATTGTGAAAGCGCCGCCATTGGTGCCTGCGACCGGGGCTGCCACGCCGCCCGTCGCTGCTCCGACACCCACCACGGTCAACGTGTCGCCGTCCACATCGCTGTCGCGGCCCGGAACGTCGAGAATGACGTTGCCGGATGCATTGGTGTTCTCGGTCGTCGCAGCCGTATCGTCGACCGCCACCGGCGCGTCGTTGACCGGCCCGACATTGATGGTCACCGTCGCCGTGGTTTGTCCGCCATCGGCATCGGCGACAAGGACAACGAAAGTATCGGTTCCGTTGAAATTCGCATCCGGCGTGTAGGTGTAGGAGCCGTCGGCATTGACGACTACGGTTCCGTTGGCCGGGCCCGTTTGCAGTGAAACGGTGATTTCCGAGGGCGGATTGTCGACATCGGTGAAGCTGATCAATCCGCTGACCGGCGTGTCCTCAGCTATCGTGTGGGTGTTGTCCTGCGCAACCGGCGGATCGTTCACCGGCCCGACCGACACCGACACCGTGTAGGTCACGGTGGTGGCGCCATCGGTCACCGTGTAAGTGAAGCTGTCGGCGCCGTTGTAATTGCCGTTCGGCGTATAGGTATAGGTGCCGTCCGGATTGACCGTCACGGTGCCGTTCGCCGGCTGCGAGCCGACGCCATAGGTCAGCGCATCGCCATCGACATCCGTCGCCTCCGGCAAGGTGCCGCTGACCGGCGTGTCCTCCTGCGTTCCGATCGCCGTATTCGAGCCGACCGGCGCATCGTTCTGGCCGTTCACGGTAACGGTGAAGGTTGCCGTCGACGTGCCGCCCTGGCCGTCCGAGATGGTGTAGAGGATGCTGGTCGTGCGGCTTTCGCCAACCTGCAGCGTATCGAAGTCCGTGCCCGGATCGAAATCATAGCTGCCGTCTGCATTGATGGTGAAAGTGCCGCCTGCCGAGCCGGCAATGCCCATTCCAACACCAGCCGGCACGCCATTCACGGCGCTGACCACGATCGTGTCGCCATCAGGATCGCTGTCGGGACCATTGCCATTGTTGGCGAAGACCGAGCCGGATACCGGCGTATTCTCGTTGGTCGCGGCGCTGTCGTCGCGCGCGATCGGCGCCGGGTTGGTCACCGTGATCGTGAACGTTTCGCTCGCCGGATTGCCGGCAGTATCGGTCGCGGTGATCGTCACGGAATAGACGCCCCCGCCAACCTGCGAGGCATCGCTGGCCACCGTGCCGGTGATGAGCCCGGTCGCCGGGTCGAGCGAGAGGCCGGCTGGCAGTCCGGTCTGCGAGAAAGTCAGCGTGTCGCCGTCGATATCCGTGAAATAACCGGACACGTCACGGGAGATCGCCTGAGCATCGACATAGGATGCATCGGGAATGTCGCTGCCAACCGGCGGGTCCTGCTCCGGCGTCACGTCGATGGAAACGGTGTAGGTGACCGTCGTGGTGCCGTCGCTCACCGTGTAGGTGAAGCTGTCGGGTCCATTGTAGTCTGCTGCGGGCGTGTAGACATAGGTGCCGTCGGCGCTGATCGAAACCGAGCCATGTGCCGGCTGTGTCGCTGCCGCATAGGTCAGGCTATCTCCGTCAACATCGGTCGCTACCGGCAAGGTGCCGGTGAACGGCGTGTCCTCGACCGCCGTGATGGCATCATTCGCGCCGACGGGCGCGTCATTGGCGCCAGTGACCACGATGGCCAGCGTCGCCGTTGCCGTGCCGCCATTGCCGTCGGAAACCGTGTAGGTGACGTTGGTTGCGCGCGTTTCTCCCACCTGGAGGTCGTCAAAGGCCGTCAGCGGATCGAAACTGTAGCTGCCGTCAGGGTTGATGGTGAATGAGCCGCCATTCGACCCTGTCACGGTGCCGCCCACGGCTCCGCCATTAACGGCAGTCACCACCAGTGCATCGCTTTCCGGATCGCTGTCGTTGCCGAGCACGCCCGGCGCGTTGCCCGTCAGCGGCGTATTCTCGCCGGTGGTTGCCGTATCATCGACCGCGACCGGGTTATCGTTCACCGGAACGACGGTGATCGTCGCGACGGCCGATGCGGATGTCGCGCCCTCCGCGTCGGTCACGGTAAATGTGAGCGTTCTGGCGCCGGTCGCAGGATTGTCGCTGGTGTTGTCATATTGCAGTGCCCGAACCAGGGCACTCACCGCGCTGCCCGACATGGGCGCAGTCGCGCCTTCTGCATTCTCGAAATGCAGCCCGCTGGCGCCGTCATAGGTGAAGGCAAAGCTAGTGCCGCCAAATGCGATTGTTCCACTACGGGCAGTGCCATAGACGAGATCGACCGACCCGTTGAGATGGATGCGCTCGGCGCTGCCATTGACGAAACCGGCGAGCGCAACGTCAAGGCTGACGATCTGGTCCTCGACATCGAAGGCAACGGCATCGCCATTGGCGATCATCACCGGGCTGCCGCCCTCGGTGAAACTCGCGGAATTGCCGGTTCCCCCGGTCGAGGCATTGAGATCTATCGCAGGCACATCGTTGACGGCATTGACCGTGACGGTGATCGAAGCATCGGCAAAGCCGCCATTGCCGTCGCTGATGCGGTAGCCGATGACCGCCGTGCCGTTGAAGTTGGCGGCCGGGGTGAAAGTCAAGGTGCCGTCGCCATTCAGGCGCACGGTGCCGGTGGCAACAGCGACCGTTCCATTGGCCGCGATCGGCTGGCCTTCGATCTGCGTGACGATCAGCGGATCACCATCCGGATCGCTATCCGCACCGCCGGCGCCGCTGGTGGTTCCGGCTCCGGTGATCGGATTGAAGGTTACCGGAGCGTCTTCACTGGTGGTGACCGTATCATTCGCCGCAACCGGTGCGGGGTTGGTCACGGTAAAGATGAAGCTCGTCGTTGCCGACAGGCCAGCGCCGCCATCGCGGTCATTCGCGACGACCGTCACCGTATAAGGGCTGCCCTGCGAGGCATTGGCGGCAAGCGTGCCCGAGATGACGCCGGTTTCGGGATCATAGCTCAGGCCGGGCGGAAGGCCGGTGACGGTGAAGTCGAGATCGTCGCCATCGACATCGCTGAAGAAATTCGAGACGTCGAGATTGACCGCAGAGGAATCCGGCTGCGACCTGTCCGGTATGGTGCCGGCAACCGGCGCATCGTTCACCGCGGTCACGCTGATGGTGACGGTCGCGGTGTCTACGCCGCTGTTGCCGTCGTCGATCGAATAGGTGAAGGATTCCGTGCCGACATAGTTCGGGTTCGGCATAAAGCGCAGCACCATGTCGGTGCCATCCATCACAAGACGAACCGAACCGTTGGTCGTCTGCACGGATGGGCCGTCGAGGATCAGGTCGACGCCGTTGACGCTGATGACCACGCCGGTATCGCCGTCCGGATCGCTGTCGTTGGCGAGCACAGGGATGTTGACCGGCGTGTCCTCGGCCGTTGTCGCCGTATCGTTGTTCGCTTCCGGCGCCAGATTGTTGACGATGAAGGTGAACTGCGTCGAGGTGCTGCCGCCCGGGAAGCCATCGCTGGCCGTGACCGTGACGACATAGTTCTGCCTGCCCGTCGGGCCGGAGGCGTCAGGCGCGATCCTGCCGGAAATGACGCCGGTATCCGCATCATAGGTCAGGCCCGGCGGCAGGCCGGTGATGCTGTACGTCAGCGGGTCGCCTTCCGGATCGGAGAAGTTGCCGGTCACATTGAGGCTGATGACATCGCTGTCGTTGCGCTGCATGTTCGGGATCGGCGTCACGCTTGGAGCGTCGTTCTCCGCGCCGACATCGACGGTGACGATGCCTGTCGAGAAGCCGCCCTGCCCGTCACTCACCCGGTAGACGATCGTGTCGGTGCCGTTGTAGTCGAGGTCCGGCACGTAGCGCAGCGTACCGTCCGGATTGATCGTGACGGTGCCGTGCCCTGCCTGCGGCGGGAAGGCCGGATCGACAAACAGCGTATCGCCATCGGGATCGGTGTCGTTGCCGATTACATCGATGCTGTCGATGGGCGTGTCTTCGGCGGTCGTCGCGGTGTCGTTGACCGCCGTGGGTGCCGGATTGGTGACGTTGAAGGTGAAGGTCTGCTGGACCGTGCCGCCATTGCCGTCGCTGGCCGTCACGGTCACCGTATAGGGACCATCGACGGAAGCATCGTTTGCGATGACGCCAACGATGTTGCCGGCGGCGTCCATCGATAGACCGGGTGGCAGACCGGTTGCGCTGAAGGCCAGCGCGTCGTCTTCGACATCATGGAAGAAGGCCGCCACGTTCAGCGGATTGGCCGTCATCGACTGGCCGTCGGCGTGGGTGTAGGGCGGGATCGTGCCCGCAGTCGGCGCGTCGTTGACGCCATTGACCGTCACGGTGATCGTGGCGGTGTCGCTGCCGCCATCGGTATCGGTGATGCGATACGTCACCGTGGTGGTGCGGGTTTCTCCGAGTTGCAGGTCGTCGAATGCCGTGCCGGGATTGAAGGTGTATGTACCGTTGGCGTTGATGACGAAGGTACCGCCATTGGAGCCGACGACGGGCTGGCCGACAGCGGCTGCATTGCCGTTCACCTGATCGACCGCGATCGGATCGCCGTCGGGATCGCTGTCGTTGGAAAGAGCATTGCCACCGCCGGAGGCATTCTCCGACACGGTCAGCGTGTCGCTGAACGCCTTGGGCGGCAGGTTGGAAATGATCCAGGTGATCGTCTGCTGGACCGTGCCGCCATTGCCGTCCGAAGCGGTGATGGTCCCGACATAGGGATCGTTGTTTGAGGCATCCGCCGGCAGCGTTCCAGTGATCATGCCGGTATTCGGATCGATGGACAGGCCGGGCGGCAGACCCGTCGCGGAGAATGTCAGCGTATCGCCGTCAACGTCGTCGAAGTAACCGCTGACATCGTAGCTGACAGCTTGCGCGTCACTGTCGATCTGCGTCGGGATCGGCGCGACGGTCGGCGCATCGTTGACCGGCACGACGGTCACAGTGACCGTTGCGGTCGACGTGCCGCCGTCGCCATCGGAAATCGTGTAGATGATCGTATCGGTGCCGTTGAAATTGGCGTTCGGGGAATAGCTCAACTGGCCGTTGGCGCCGATCGTCACCGTGCCGTTGCCGGCGCTCGCAGCGGTGACCGTCAGCGTGTCGCCGTCCGGATCCGTATCGGCTCCCGCCGCCCCGCTCGTGGTGCCGGCGCCGGTGATGACGTTGAACGATGCGGTCGCATCCTCATTGACCGTCACGGCGTCATTGGCAGCCGTCGGCGCCGGATTCGTCGCCGTCAGATCGAAGGTCTGGGTGACCGAAAGCCCGGTGGCGCCCGATCTGTCGTAGGCCGTTACGCTGACGGCATAGACGCCGCCTGTGCCGCCCTGGCTGGCATTGTGGTCGATCGTGCCGGAGATCACGCCGGTCGCGGGATCATAGGTCAGCCCCGCCGGCAAGCCGGTAATCACGAAATTGAGGCCATCGCCATCGGGATCGGCGAAGAAATCGCTGACGTCATAGGTGAATGCCTGGCCGTCCGCGCGCACGCGATCGGGGATCGGATTGGTTACGACCGGATCGTCGTTGACCGGCGTCACCGTGACCGTGACGGTCGCCGTATCGACGCCGCCGTTGCGGTCGTCGATCGTGTAGGTGAAGGATTCCTGGCCGGTATAATTACTGTTGGGCGTAAAGCGCAGCACCTCTTGCCCGGCACCGTTGAGCACCAGCTGAACCGTTCCATTGGCCGTCGCGATCGCCGGTCCGCCGACTGTCAGCACCACATTGTTGACGCGGATCACCTCATCGGTGTCGCCGTCCGGGTCGCTGTCGTTGGCGAGAATCGCGATATCGACCGCGGTGTCCTCGGCCGTCGTTGCAGTGTCGTCTTCGGCAACTGGCGGCAGGTTGAGGACGGTATAGTTGAAGGTGACGGGCGTCGTTCCGCCATTGCCGTCGCTGGCTGTCACCGTAACCGTATAGATTTGCTCGCCGGTCGAGCCGGAGGCATCGTTCTGGATCCTGCCTGAAATCACGCCGGTTGCGGGATCGATGGTCAGGCCGGGCGGCAGGCCGGTGGCCGAGTAGGACAGCGCGTCTCCATCCGCATCGGAGAAGAAGGCCGACACGTTGATCGAATCCGTGTCGCCATCGTTGCGCGTGCGATCCGCGATAGGCAGGCCCGAAGGCGCATCATTGGCCGCATTGATCGTTACCGTCACCGTTCCGATGGCCGTTCCGCCGTTGCCGTCCGAGATGGTGTAGGTGATCGTGTCGGTGCCGTTGAAATTGGTGTTCGGCACATAGGTGACCTGGCCATTCGCGCCGATGGTCACCGTGCCGTTGGCGGCACTGGCTGCCGTTACCGTCAGCGAGTCACCGTCCGGATCGCTATCGGCCGTGCCGCCGCTTGCCGAACCATCGAGCACATTGATGGTGACCGACGTGTCCTCGTTCGTCGCGGCAGTGTCGTTGACCGCGACCGGCGGCGGATTGCTCACCGTGAAGGTGAATGTCTCGCTGGTCGTGCCGCCATTGCCGTCGCTGGCTGTCACCGTGACCGTATAGACACCGTTTCCGCTCGGCCCGCCCTGGCTTGCCTGCCGATCGATGGTGCCTGAAATAACGCCTGCCGCGTTGATGCTCAGGCCGGCCGGCAACCCGGTCTGCGCGAAGCTCAGCGTATCGCCATCGACGTCGCTGAAGAAACCGGAAACGTTGAAATTGATGCTGGTTGCGTCCGGATGCGCCCGGTCGGGAATAGCTGTGCCGACGGGCGCATCGTTCTGCGCCGTGACATTGACGGTTATCGTGTACTCGTTCGTGCCGCCATTGCCGTCGCTGACAACGAAACTGAACCTGTCCGTGCCGTTGAAGTTCGGGCCGGGAACGTAACTGTAGGTTCCGTCTGGATTGATCGTGACGGAACCATGCCCCGGCGTGGTCGTGCCCGCCGAATAGATCACCGTGTCGCCGTCGAGATCGGTAGCGGGTGGCAAGGTGCCGTTGAGGGTGCCGTCTTCCGGCGTCGTGACGGTCGCATCCGATGACACCGGCGCGTCGTTGATTGCGACGACCGTGCCGCTGACGGTTGCGGTCGCCGTGCCGCCTTGGCCGTCCGAGATCGTGTAGGTGAAGGATGGCGTGCCGTTGAAATTGGCGTTGGGCGCAAATGTCAGCGTGCCGTCCGAATTGAGCATCACGCTGCCGCCGGTGACAGGGACAGAACCGCCGACGGCTATGTTCGTGCCGTTTATCTGCGTGATCGTGATGCCGTCGCCATCGATATCGCTGTCATTGGCGCGGACATCGATGATGACCGGCGTGTCTTCGTTGGTGGTGAATCCGTCATTCACCGCCACCGGCGGATCGTTGACTGCAGCGACCGTGCCGCTGACAGTTGCGGTCGCCGTGCCGCCCTGCCCGTCCGAAATCGTATAGGTGAAGGATGGCGCACCGTTGAAATTGGCAGTGGGCGTAAAGGTCAGCCGGCCATCCGCGCCGAGCGAGACTGTGCCGCCCGCAACCGCGACCGAGCCACCTGCCGCGATGTTCTGGCCGTTGATCTGCGTCACCGAGAGCGCATCGCCCTCAATGTCGGTGTCGTTGGTTCGGACGTCGAAGACGGCCGCGGTGTCTTCATTGGTGGTGAATGTGTCATCCACCGCAACCGGCGGGTCATTCACGGGATTGACGGTGCCGTTCACCGCCGCCGTCGCCGTGCCGCCCTGGCCATCGGACACGGTATAGGTGAAGGAAGGCGAACCGTTGAAATTGGCAGTGGGCGTGAAGGTGAGCGTGCCATTGGCGTTAAGCACCACCGTACCGCCAGTCACGGCAACGGACCCGCCAACGGCAATGGCCTGGCTGTCGATCTGCGTGATCGTCAGCGGATCGCCGTCGGCGTCGCTATCATTGCCCAGCACAGCGATATTCACCGCGACATCCTCATTCGTGGTGAAGCCATCGTCGACAGCCACTGGCGCGTCCTGCACCGGAACGACCGTTCCGTTGACTGTCGCCGTCGCTGTGCCGCCCTGGCCGTCCGAGATCGTATAGGTGAAGGACGGCGCGCCGTTGAAATTGGCAGTCGGCGTGAAGGTCAGCGTGCCATCGGCGTTCAGCGTAACCGTGCCACCGGTAACTGCGACCGAGCCGCCGGGTGCGATGTTCGTGCCGTTGATCTGCGTCACGGAGAGTGCATCGCCATCGGGATCGCTGTCATTGCCGCGCACGTCGAATGTGGCGGCGACATCCTCGTTGGTCGTGAAGGTGTCATTGGCAGCAACCGGCGGGTCCTGTACCGGATTGACCGTGCCGTTCACCGTGGCAGTCGCCGTGCCGCCCTGCCCGTCCGAAACCGTATAGGTGAAGGACGGCGTGCCGTTGAAATCGGGCGCTGGCGTAAATGTCAGCGTGCCGCTGGCATTCAGCGTGACAGTGCCGCCGGTGACGGCCACCGACCCTCCTGCGGTAATGTTCTGGCCATCGATCTGGGTGACCGCGAGCGTGCCGCCGTCGACATCGCTGTCATTGGTGCGCACGTCGAACGTGACAGGCGTATCCTCATTGGTCGTGAAGGTGTCGTTGGCTGCAACCGGCACATCGTTCTGGCCTGTCACCGTAACCGAGACGACCGCCGTCGATGTTCCGCCCTGACCGTCCGAGATCGTATAGGCAACCGTCGTCGTTCGCGTCTGCCCCGCAGCAAGATCATCAAAGCTCGTTCCGGGTACGAAACTATAGGTACCGTCGGCGTTGATGGTGAAGGTGCCGCCGTTGGAGCCCGTCACCGCAGCGCCTACGCCGGCGGCACTGCCGCCAACCGCGGAAACCACTATCGGATCACCATCCGGGTCGCTGTCGGCGCCGTTGCCGTTGTCGGCAAAGACCGAGCCGCCGAGTGCCGTATTTTCAGTTGTCGCCAGCGCATCGTTGCGGGCGACCGGCGCGGGGTTCAGAACCGCCCAGGTGAAGTTCCGGCTCGTCTGCAAGCCGGTGCTGTCGGTCGCGGTAACGGTGACCGCATAGGGGGCTGAGACACTGGCGCTGCGGTCGATCGTCCCGGAGATAACGCCGGTCGCGGGATCGATGGTCAGCCCAGCCGGCAAGCCGGTCGCGGTGAAGGTCAACGTGTCGCCGGCATCCGGGTCGCTGAAATTGCCGCTTACATCGAGCGTGACCGCCTGCGCGTCATTGGAGGCCTGGCCCGGGATCGGCGTCGATACCGGGGCATCGTCCGTTCCGATGACGGTGATCGTCAGCGTCGCCGTATCGACACCGCCGTGGCCATCGGAGATCTGATATGTCACCGAGGTGGTTCGCGTCTGGCCCGCGGCGAGATCGGCAAAAGCGCCGGCCGGATTGAACACGGCCACACCGTCCGCACCGACGGTGAAAGTGCCGCCATTGGAGCCTGCTACGGCAGTACCGACATTGGCGGGCGCCCCGTTGACCTGCGCGACCGTCAAGGTGTCGCCGTCCGCGTCGGTGTCGTTGGTGACGACGTTGACGTTGGCGGCGGTGTTGGCATCCGTCTGCGCTGCATCATTGACGGCCACCGGCGCATCATTGACCGGATTAACGGTGACGGTGACCGTGTACTCCACCGTCACGGTTCCGTCGTTCACCGTGTAGGTGAAGGTATCAGGGCCGCCATAGTTCAACGCTGGCGTATAAGTGTAGCTGCCATCCGGATTGATGGTGACGGTGCCATGCGCCGGCGCGGTTGCACCCGCACCGTAGGTCAGCGTGTCGCCATCGACATCGGTGGCCGTCGGCAGGTTGCCGGTGAAAGGCACGTCTTCGTTGGTCACGATCGCTGTGTCGGCCGCGACAGGAGCATCGTTGACCGGTGCAACGGTGATGACCGTCGTGTCGGTGTCGGTCAGGACGCCGCCGGCACCGGTGTTGCCGCCGTCGCTGGTCGTCATCGTCAGGGTAACAGGGCCGTTGAAATTGGCGACCGGAGTGAAGGTCGGCCGGGACGCCGAGGCAAGGTATGCGTTCAGATTGGCAACCGTACCGGAGAGCACAAGCGTGCCGCTGCCAGAACCGCTGACGCCAACGCCGGCGCCGGCCAGCGCGGACAAGGTGCCCGAGCCTACATTCAGCGTGACCGTGACAACGCCGCCTGCCGCATCCACGTCGCTGATCTGCAAGCCCGTAAGGCCGAGCGCGGTGTCCTCGTTCACACCGTATGAAGCCGGCAAAGTATTTTCTGGCGCATCATTCACGGACGTGACGTTGAAGGTGAAGACATTCGGCGTCTGGTCGGTATCCTGTCCGCCATTGGCCGTGCCGCCATTGTCGCGCACCTGGAAGGTGAACGACGCCAGGGCGGTGCCGTTTGCGTTGGCGGCCGGCGTCCAGGTCAGGTTGCCGATATTTGCCGCCGTGATCACCTGGCCCGCCGTCACCGGCGTTCCACCGAGCGACAGCACGCCATTGGAAGGGACCGTTGTGATGACGACCGCCGCAAGCGTGTTGTTGGGGCTGTCATTCGGATCGGAGAAGCCGAAATCGGCAGCGGTAAAGGTGAAGCTCGTGTCTTCGCCAATCGTCACGGTGCGGTTCGTCCCGGCCGGCGCATCATTGACCGGCGTGATCGTGATCGTTGACGTATCGACATCGACAAGCGCCGGGCCGCCGGTATTGCCGTTGTCGCTTGTGGTCATGGTCAGCGTCACGCTGGCAGTCGCATTGGCGGCGGGCGTATAGGTCGGCCGTGTCGCGCCGGCAAGATAGGCGTTGATGTCGGCAAGCGTGCCGGAGAGCGTAATCGAGCCGCTGCCCGAACCGCTCACGGTGACGCCGCCGGCCGCGCCGGCAGTCAACGCGCCTGCATCGACGGAAAGTGTCACGGAAACCGTGCCCGAGCCGGCATCGGCATCTGCTATCTGCAAACCGGTAAGACCGAGCCCGGTATCTTCGAGTGTCGAATAGGCCGACGGCAGGGTGTTGGTCGGCGGGGTGTTGATGGAGGCGACCGCGACATTCACCGTCGCCGTTTCGGTTACCCCGCCGGAAGTCACCGTATAGGTGAAACTGAGACCGCCGTTGAAACCCGTCGTCGGGGTGAAGATGAGCTGCCCGGCCGTGTTGAGCTGCACGGTGCCGTTGGCGACGGCGACCGCCGCGCCGTTCGGCGTGACAGCAAGCCCGTTGACCGCCGTGATGGCACGGCCGGTGTTTTCGAAACTGTCATTGGCGAGCACGGAGATCGTTACGGGCACGTCTTCATCCGTCGAGGCGTTGTCGTCGCTTATGTCGGCCACCGGCGTAACGGTGATCGCTATCGTGTTGTTGTCGACAAGCGTGCCGTCGGAGGTCTGGATGCTGATCTGTGCCGGCCCGTTGTAATCGGCCGTAGGGATATAACCGGCACCAGCCAGGGCGGCATTGATTGCCGCCGCCGTGCCGGAGAAGGTCATCGTCGTATCGGACGTGCCATCGCCCGTGGAGAATGTCAGGCCGGCAGTGCCGGCCAGCGAAAACGTGCCGTTCGTAACCGACAGCGTCACCGTGAGCGTACCGCCGTCGACGTCGTTGACGGTGATCGGATTGCCGGCGGACGGCGTGAAGACAATCGTGGTGTCTTCTGCCGTCGTCTGCGCGGTCGGCACCGTGTTGACCGGCGCATCGTTCACCGGATTGACGGTAACCGTAACCGTGGCGGTCTCCGTCACGCCGCCGGAGGTTACCGTGTAGGTGAAGCTCGTCGTGCCGTTGAAATTCAGGGCAGGTGTAAAGGTGATCGTACCGTTGGCGTTGAACGAAACGACCCCCTGCCCAGCCGGCGGCTGGGTGACGGCGGAAATGACGCGGCCCGGATTCTCGAAGCTGTCCGCCGAAGCGCCATTGGTGCCGGTAATGACGTTGAAGCTTATCGGCGTGTCTTCGTTTGTCGTAACGGTGTCGGCGACGATATCGGCCACCGGCGTGACGGTGATTGCAACGATATCGCTATCGGAAAGCGTGCCGTCGGAGGTCTGAACAGTCAGCTGCGCCGGGCCGTTGTAATCCGCGGTCGCATCGTAGGTCAGGCCCGCCAGTGCCGCGTTGATCTGAGCTGCCGTTCCGGAAATGGTCACTGTGCCAGTACCGTTTCCACCGATCGTCGCCCCGCCGCCAGCGGTCACGGCAAGCGTGCCATTGGTGACGGTCAAGGTGGTCGTCAGCGTGCCGCCATCGACATCGGCCACGGTAACGCCGTCGATGGCAAGCGAGGTATCTTCAGCGATCGACTGTGCGCCGGGAATGGTGTTGACGGGCGCATCGTTCACCGCCGTGACCGTGACGCTGACAGTCGCCGTTTCCGTCACGCCGCCGGAGGTAACGGTATAGGAGAAATTCGCCACGCCATTGTAGTCGGCATTCGGCGTAAAGGTCAGCGTACCATCCGCATTGAGCCTGACCGTGCCGTTGGCAACCGATACGACACCGTTCGCTACGATCGAGCTTCCGTTGACCGCGGTGATTGCATGGCCAGCGTTTTCGAAGCTGTCATTTGCATCCACATTGATCGTGACCGCTGCGTCTTCACCGGTTGTGGCGGCATCGTTCACGATATCTGCAACCGGCGTCACCGTGATGGTGCGCGTGTCCGCATCGGTCTCGATACCGTCGCTGCTCGTCATGCTGAGCGTTACCGGGCCATTGAAATCCGCCACCGGCGCATAGGCCGGCGCGGCGGCGGATGCGAGATAGGTGTTGATGGACGCAAGCGTCCCCGTCAACGTGATCGTGCCAGTGCCGGAACCTGCGACCGAGACACCGCCGCCATTGGCCGCCGTCAATGTGCCCGAACCGACGCTTAATGTGACGGCGATCGTGCTTGCACCCGCATCGGGATCGCTCACCGACAACCCGGTCAGCGCAAGCGTGGTGTCTTCGTTGACGGTCCAGCCGGCTGCCGGAAGTGTGTTGACCGGCGCGTCATTGACTGCCGCCACCGTGACCGTAGCCACGGCGGTGTTCGAGTCCGCAGCACCATCGTTGACGGTCACATTGACCGTACGCGTGACGGTCGAAGGATTGTCCGATGTCGAGGCATAGCGCACCTGCTCCAGCGCCGTCTCATAGTCCGCCTTGGTTGCCGAACCGGTCAGCGTCAGTGTGAAGGTTGCGGGATTCCAGGTCGCGGTGATCCCCGTCGGCAGCGTACCGGCAATCGACAGCACGTCGCCGGCCTGGCCATTGGCAATGACGAGCGTTGCCGACGCCATGTTGGCGCTGTCGATGTCGGTGATGAGGCTGTCCGTGTCGACGATGGCGACGCCAGCGCCGTTTTCCGTATAGCCGGTGGAGTAGCCGGTTCCGGAACCTGACGCGTCGAGATCCAGCACAGGTCCATCATTGATCGGGTTGACGGTGATCGTGCGTGTGTCGGTGTCGCTCAGCACGCCGCCGGAGCCGGTGTTGCCGCCGTCGCTGGTTGTCATCGTCAGCGTGACAGGCCCGTTGAAATCCGTTGCCGGGATAAAGGTCGGGCGCGAAGCACCCGACACGAATGCATTGATGTTGGCGAGCGTGCCCGTCAGTGTGATCGAGGATGCGCCCGAGCCGGCAACGGTTACACCGCCTGCAGCAACGGCAGTGAGATTGCCCGAACTGACCGACAGGACCACGGTCATGGTGCCGCTCGCGGCATCGATATCGGCAATCTGCAGCCCCGTCAGGCCGAGCGCTGTGTCCTCGTTCGTCGCATAGCTGGCCGGCATCGTATTGACCGGCGCATCGTTGACCGACGCGACAGTGATCGTGCGCGTATCGGTATCCGTCAACGCTCCGCCCGAGCCGGTATTGCCGCCGTCATTGGTGGTCATCGTCAGCGTCACGGGGCCGTTCGCATCGGGTGCCGGCACAAAGAGCGGTGCAGCAGTCGATGCCAGATAGGCGTTGATGTTCGCCAGCGTGCCGGTCAGCGTCAGCGAGCCGCTGCCTGAACCGCTCACAGCGACCCCCGCGCCGGCAGTTGCAGTCAGCGTGCCGGCGCCGACACCCAGCGTGACGGTGATCGTGCCGCCACCAGCGTCGGAGTCAGCAACGGAAATGCCCGCCAGCGCCACAGCCGTGTCTTCGTTGGTGGTCCAACCTGCGGCGGGCAAGGTGTTGACCGGTGCATCATTCACGGCATTGACGGTAACGGTGACGGTCGCGGTTTCAGTCACGCCGCCCGATGTCACCGTGTAGGTGAATGATGTCGTGCCGCTGAAATCGGCAGCCGGGGTGTAGGTGAGCGTACCATCGGCATTGAAGGCTACCGAGCCCTGTCCTGCCGGAGGCTGGGTCACCGCGGTGATCGCGCGCCCTGCGCTTTCAAAGTTATCCGCCGACGCTCCGTTGGTGCCGGTGATGGCGTTGAAGCTGATCGGCGTATCTTCGGCAGTCGTGACATTGTCGGCGACGATATCGGCAACCGGCGTCACCGAAATCGCGACGGTGTCGGTATCGCTCAGTGTTCCATCGGACGACACGACCGTCAGCGTATCGCTGCCGTTGAAATCCGCATTGCCCTGGTAGCGCAAGGAGGCGAGAACGCTGTTCACCTGTGCCTGGGTACCGGAAACCGTAACGGTGCCGGTGTTGTTGCCGGTGACCGTGCCAGCGATGACGGATGGGGAAAGCGTGCCGTTGGCGACGGACAGGGTAACCGTCATCGTGCCGCTATCGACATCGGCAACCGAGATGCCGGATATCGCCGTCAGCACGTCCTCCGAAACGGTAGCCGAGACCGGGACGGCATTCACCGGCGCATCGTTGACGGCGATGACATTGACGCTGGCGACAGCGGTGTTGGAGTTCGCAGCACCATCATTGACCGTGACATTGATGGATCGTTGGGTCGTCGACGGATTCTCGGACGTCGAGGAGAAGCGCACCTGCTCAAGCGCTGTCTCGTAGTCGGCCTTGGTCGCCGAGCCGGTCAGTGTCAGCGTGAAGGTCGCAGGATTCCAGTTGGCGGTGATCCCTGCCGGAAGACCGCCCGCAATCGCAAGCACATCGCCGGCCTGGCCATTGGCGATGACGATCGTTGCCGACGTCATGTTGGCGCTGTCGATATCGGTGATCAGGCTGTCGGTATCGGCGATCGCCACTCCGGCACCGTTTTCGGTGTAGGTGGTGGAGAAGCCGGTTCCGCCGCCCGACGCATCGAGGTCGAGGATGGGCGCATCATTGACCGGGTTGACGGTGATGGTGCGGGTGTCGGTGTCGGTGAGCGCACCGCCGGTGCCGGAATTGCCGCCGTCATTGGTCGTCATCGTCAACGTGACAGGCCCGTTTGTGTCCACGGCCGGCGTGAAGACGGGTGCCGAGGCCGAGGCGAAATAGGCATTCAGCGCCGCAAGCGTGCCGGTGAAAGTAACCGGGCCTGTGCCGGAACCGAAGACGCTGACGCCGCCCCCTGACGCCGCAGTGATGATGCCGGAGTTGACGCTGAGCGTGACGATGACCGTCCCGCTATTGGTATCGGGATCGCTGACCGAAATGCCGGTCAGCACGAGGCTGGTATCTTCATTGGTGGTCCAGCCGGCGGTCGGCAATGTGTTCACCGGCGCGTCGTTGACGTCGGTGATCGTCACGACAGCGACCGCCGTATTCGAATTAAGCTCGCCGTCATTGACGGTGACGTTGATTGTCCGGGATGTTGCGGCGCCGCCAGCGGTTGGGTTGTCGGAGGTCGACGAATAGCGGATCAGCTCGATCGCCGTCTCGTAGGCGGCCTTGGTCGCGGAGCCCGTCAGCGTGAGCGTGAACGTGGCGGGGTTCCATGTCGCGGTGATCCCGCCGGGCAAGGGTCCGGCAGTCGACAGCAGATCGCCGGCCTGCGCGTTGGTAATGACGATCGTTGCCGACGTCATGTTGGCACTGTCGACATCGACGATCAGGCTGTCGGTGTCGGCAATGACGGCTGCCGTTGCGCCCTCGGTGTAGGTCGAGCTGAAGCCGGTCCCCGCGCCTGACGCATCAAGGTCGATCGTGGGCACGTCGTTGACGGGGGTGATGGTGATCGTGCGGGCATCGGTGTCCGTCAGAGCGCCGCCGGTACCGGTGTTGCCGCCGTCATTGGTCACCATCTGCAAGTTTACAGGACCGTTGGCGTTGGCAACCGGAACGTATACAGGCGCGGAAGCAGCGGCGAGATATGCGTTTATGTTGGCGAGCGTACCCGTCAGCGTGATCGAGGACGTGCCCGAACCGGCGACCGTCACGCTCCCTGCGTTCGCGGCGGTCAGCGCGCCCGAGTCGACATTCAGCGTAACCGTGATCGTTCCCGCACCCGCGTCCGGATCGGCGACGGACAATCCATTGAGAACGAGGCTGGTATCTTCATTGGTCGTCCAGCCTGAAGCCGGCAGACCGTTGACTGGCGCGTCGTTGACCGCAGCAACAGTGATCGTCGTCGTCGCCACGGCAGAATTCAGCGCGCCGTCATTAACGGTCACGTTGATGACGCGCGCGGTCGTCGACGGGTTGTCTCCGGTGTTGGAGAAAGTGATGCCGCGGATCGCCGTCGCGTAGTCCGCTTTCGTCGCCACGCCGGTCAAGCGCAGGGTTATCTGCCCCGCGACGGACGTGTCGATGGAACTGGCGATGCCTGCGGGCAGCGCCCCGACATTGAGAACGTCGCCGGCGAAAGCATTCGTCAGTACGATCGTCGCCGATGCCATGGTGGTGCTGTCGACATCGCGCACCGTGTTGTCCGTATCGGATATGGCGACCGGCGTTCCGTTTTCGGTATAGGCGCCGCTGAAATTCACCCCGGCAGTCGCATCGACCTGGGTCAGCACGCTGACATTGTCGATGAACATGTCGTCACGGCCGGGGAACAGAATGTTGCCGCCCGAGTCGTAGGCAAACGCGAGCGCGCCCGTCGCGGCGACGGTAGACGGCAGGTTGATTGTGATCGGCGTGCGCGTCCAGGCGCCGAAGGTCGAGCTGGCAACGGTAGCGGGACTGCCCGATGCGCCATTCAGATAGGTGATCGTCGCCGTATTGGCCGCTCCGGACGTGTTGCCGCTGGTGATCCGCGCATAGACGACACCGCCGACCGATATTTCCAACGTCGCCGACGAACTGTTGTCGGCCAACGCACCCGACGGGTTGTTCCAGCCGAACTCGAATGTCAGCTGCGCAGCACCCGACGGTGCGGAGCCAACATCCCAGCCTGTTATTCCGGTTTGAGACAACGCGCCGGTGGCGTTGTCTCCCGTCCAGGCAAAGCCGCCATTGCTGGTTGCACCCGTTCCGCTGGTCGTCCAGCCGGTCGTGCCGGTGAAGCCGCCATTGGAAACGATCTCGGTCGGATTGGTGCCAGAGTTCAGATCCACAACGGGCGCACGGCCAATGTTGATGGTCGTGTTCGCTGTCGTCGCATCCGACGATATCTCATTGAAGACGGAAACCGACAGGCTGCGATTGACGAGGACCGCGCTGGTTGAATTGAACATCACCTGACGGAGCGCCGCCTGGTAGGCCGCCTCAGTCGCGCTGCCGGTCAGTGTTACCGTGCTGCCCACGATCGACGCGGTGATGCCTGACGGCAAGGTGCCGAGGACGCTCAGCGTATCTCCGGTCTGCGCATTGTCGATGGTTACCGTGGCGCGCGAAATGTCTGCGATGACATTGCTGACGGCAATGTCGGAATCGACGACGCCGACAGGCGTATTGCTGCCCACACCATAGGACGTGACATAGTTGTTGCCAGTGGCCGTACTGTTGTTGGCGTCGAGGTCGAGAGCGGTGTCGCCATCGAAAACGAGACGGTAGCTGAAGGTCGTCGCCGAAGTGATGGCACCGAGGTTGAACTGGACGCCGAGACCGTTGTCCGTGCTCGCGGCCGTGGTGATCGTGTTGGTGATGTTGCCGCCGCTCGCCATCCCGGTGCTGTAAAGAGGCGCACCATTGTAGACGCCGGAATAGAAGCGATCGAACTGTCGTCCGCCATCCACCTCGGCGAACCCGACGAATACCTCACTGGCCGTGCCGAAGTCGCGGCGCGTTGCAATCACCTGGACGTCTGCGGAAGTGCTGGTTGTCGACCCAACCCCGGGAGCAAGCGCATAGGCCGGACCGGCATCGGAGCCGCCAAGGTAAGTGTCTGCCGCGTGATACCATTTTATCTGAGCGGTATTGGTCGACGGCGGCGTAACCGTCACAGTGTTGGTGAAGTATTTTGCGCCGGCAATGTAGGAGGTCAGCACCGTTGCCTGAACGTCCGCGTTGGCTTGATAGCCAGCAACACCATTGGCGTTGTAGTACATTGTGGTGGTCACCACGTATGGGTCAGCGGCGGTACCGGTACCTGTCAGTGTTTGGTTGAGTGGCAGCCATCTGTTGGCCGCCACATCGATGTTGGTGTCCGGGCCGACAAGCTGGGTGCCGACGGCCATGTACATGCCGTTGAGCAGGTCGATGGCGGTATCGGTTCTGTTCGGTGAGTAGAACTGGGTTTGGTTCTGATAGAGAACCTGCATCTGGCCGAGATTGGTAACGTAGATCCTCAGGCCATCCGCCCCGCTCGCCAAAACACCGCCTGTCGGGTTGATCGTCAACTGGGCAAGCAGGCTGTCATAGCCATGGACATCGATGGCATCGGTATCGATTGACCCGACGCGATACTCCAGATCCCAGTTGCCGCCGAGTTCCTCCGCTCCCGTATTGTCGCTCGTGGCAGCAACGTCGGCGCCGGTCAGGTCGCTCATCAGGTTTGCGGCGCGTATGCCGGCTTCGCCCTGGGCGAAGTTGCAGCCATAGATCATGATATCGGCATCGTCCGTCAGGACAGATCGCAGACTCTGCAATTCATCCTTGTATTCACCGGTCATCGACTCCGTGGTCAGCGTCGCCGAGCCAAGCGACAGCGTGCCCTGATTGCCGTGTGAGATGATGTGGATGGCCTGCACGCCCTCCATGTTCTGGAGAACCTGCGCCATCTGCTCGACGCCGTCCCTGTTGGCATCGAGCACGACGATTTCATAATCGCCCTCGATGCCCTTCAGAAGCTCGTCATAATCGGGAACCGAGCTGTCGACGAAAACAACCTGACTGGGCTTCTCAACTTCTGGCTGAGGAGCATCCCCCGTTTCCGGCACGGTGTGCCTCAGCGCTTCCACCAGGGCGGCATGATCGGAATTGCCGGAGCTGCCATCCTGCGACACCTCGGCAGGATGCGACGGCTCTGCATGCTGGGCTTTCTCAGCGGCCGCAGCACCGGCAGCATCGAACGCGATGCGCTGCTCGAGTTCCATGAGCATGGCGGCGTATTTATTATGGGATTTGCGAGAAGAAGCGGCACCGCCGGTTGAGCTGGACTTCGGGTCACGGAAGCGTTCATTCATAGCCGCACTCGCAGAGATTGCTAATAAAGCAACCCTTGAAGTTTAGCCCCCCGCGCCCGACCGCTTCCGGCAGCCCACCGAACAACAGCCATTAGTGGACTGATTCGATACTCACCCCACCAAACTTGCCTACCTTTAACGACCTTGAGCAATTCCTCAAGGTTGAATCGGTTATCTTGATCAACGTCACATTTTACTGCCTGGCCTGTGGTCTTTTTACAATTGCAACAAACATGAAAGACAAGGTAAGGCTGTAACCAGTGGTGAATCGGGGGACGGGCTTAGCTCAGGGCGGGCGGGGTCAGAACCGGGGTTCGACGCGTTGAGGTTGCAGATATTGGCGCTATCCGCCGGCTTGCTGGCGACTGGTTGCGCGTTGAAGATGGAGCCTCTTTCCGAGGATCAAAATCTCGCATTCGCCAGCGAAAGACTTATCCGTGCGACAGCCAACCAGGAGCCGGTCACCGGTTCTATCAGCCTCTACGAGGCAATGGCCCGGGCTCTGAAATACAACCTGGACACGAAAGTCGAGATCATGGAGGCGGCGCTCAAGGTCCGCGAACTCGACCTTGCAAACTATTCAGCACTACCGAAACTCGTTGCGAACTCCGGCTATGCGGGCCGCACCGACCCTGATTCGAGCACGCCGTCCACGCGCGATCCGGATATCTTCACCGACGACCTGACCTTCTCCTGGAACATTCTCGACTTCGGTCTCTCATATGTTCGGGCAAAGCAGACTGCTGACGAGGCGCTCATCCAGGAGGAGATGAAGCGCAAGATCGTGAACAGGGTGATTGAGGATGTCCGCACGGCTTACTGGCGCGCGGTCAGCTATGAGCGCCTTGTCGGTCGCATGCGCGCGCTCGAGGGCCGCGTTGCCGGCGCACTGAGAGATACGCGCCGGCTGGCAAGCAGCGGTGAAAGCTCACCGCTCGTTGCCTTGACCTACGAGCGGGAACTCATCCAGGTTCAACGGGAGATCGAACTTCTCGAAGGCGAATTGAAGGTCTCCAAAAGCCAGCTTGCGGCTTTGATGAATGTGACCCCCGGCTCGAACTACACATTGGCCGTTCCCAAGCGCCGTACGACAAAGCTTGGCCTTCCCGGTAAATCAGGCGACCTTTTCCAGATCGCTGTAACCAACCGGCCGGAGATGCGTGAAGTCGCCTACCGCATGCGCATCAACGAGAAGGAAGTCGACGCGGCACTGCTCGACCTGCTGCCGAGTTTCAACCTTTATGCCGGTGTGAACTACGACTCCAACAAGTTCATCTCTTCGAACGATTGGGTATCGTGGGGCGCCAAGGTCAGTTGGAACCTCATGAAGCTGGCAACGATGCCGGCGGTAATGAAGAAAGTGGAAGCACAACAGGCAGCCCTTGACGCAAGGTCGCTTTCAGTCGCCATGGCGATCATGACGCAAGTCCATATCAGCCGCGTCCGCTACGCTCATCTGCAAAAATCCTACGGCACGGCAGCAGCACTCTCCAATGTGTCTCATCGCATCCTCACCCAGGTTCGCGCCGAGACGGCAGCGCAGCGCACCAGCGAACAGGTGCTGATCCGCGAGGAGATGAACGCCCTGCTCGCCGATGCCAAGCTGGATATGGCTTATGCCGACCTGCAGAACGCCTACGCCAATGTCTACGCTTCGCTGGGCCTCAATCCGTTCCCGACAAATCTGAGTACGGACGAAAGCGTCGCTGTCATTGCCGAAAAGCTCAAGGGCATGTGGATCGAGCGTGGAGCAAAAGCCGGCACGGAGGTTGCAGGCCTGCAGTAGAAGGCAGTCGTTGATGAGGGAGGAGCCTAAAGCATGATTGCATCACGCTACGCCTTTGCCTCGGCATTGCTTGTCGGCTTGATGGTCGCGTTGCCTGCATCGTCCCAGAACGAGGAAACGTCCGTCCGCGGCATTGTCCGTTCGGTAGATGAAGCCTGGATCTCCACCGATCTCGGTTTTCGCGTCGAGACGCTGCCGTTTCGCGAGGGTCAGTCCTTCAAGAAGGGGGACATACTTGCGACATTCGACTGCGGCGACCTCACGGCCGAATTGAACTCTGCCGAAGCGCAACTGCGGGCGGAACAAATCACTTATGAGAACAACTCCCGCCTCGCCAAGCTGAACGCCGCAGGCAAATTCGAGGTTCAGCTCTCAAAGGCCAAGGCCGATCAGGCTGCGGCGATGGTCGAGGCCTATCAAAGCAAGATTTCCCGCTGCACCATCAAGGCGCCGTTCGACGGCCGCGTTGCGGTGATGCGCGCCCATGCTTATGAGATCCCCGACCGCACGCAGCCCATCATGCAGATCGTCGGCCAGTCCGAGCTGGAAATCGAGATGCTGTTGCCGTCACTGTGGCTGAAATGGCTGAAGCCTGGTGTGAGTTTCGATTTCAGCATCGAGGAAACCGGCGGTTCTTTGCCGGCCGAGGTATCGCGCATTGCTGCGGTCGTCGACCCCGTCAGTCAGACCGTCAAGGTGATCGGCCGCTTCACCGGCAATACGAACGGCGTGCTGCCCGGAATGAGCGGACCGGCGAAGTTCAAGGCGCCCGATGGCTGAGAAAGGCGGACCGCAGCCTGCACAGGCCAAACCGACCTTGATTCAGGCGAAGCCCCCCCTCGGCCCCCAGCAACCGCCGAACCAGCAGGCGTTCGATCTGTTGCTGAAGATCGAGGCGGAAGCCCGGCGGGCCGAGACTGTCGGCGAGCTGGTCTTCCTCATCGCCAATGAAACACTCCGGCTAACCCGCGCGCGGCAGATATTCGTCTTTGCCAACAAACGCGCCCGGCAGAGGGTTGAAGCGGTGTCTTCGATCGGCAAGGTCGAGCGGGACTCACCGCGCATCCGCTGGATCGAAGGTATCGTGCGAGCGCTCGAAGCCGACGCCGGCCTGAACGGCAAGCGTGAGTTCGTGCTGCCGGCCTATTGTCCGCCGGACGATGACGAACACAAATCGTTCCCCTACCGCTTCCTCGTCTGGCTGCCGTTGAAACTGCGGGATGGCCACGTCTTTGCCGGCATGCTTCTGGCCCGCGAAGTGCCATGGAACGAAGGGGACCTGATCGTCGCGGCGCGGCTGGCGGAAACCTATGGCCACGCTTGGTCGGCGCTGACGGGAGAACGGCGGCTGAAGCGGCGGTTTCGTCTAAAACCGTGGCTCGCAGTTGGTGCGGTGGCGGCGATCGCGGCGGGGTTTTATCCCGTGCCGCTTACCGTCCTGGCCCCTGCTGAAATCGCGCCGATCGAACCACGGATCGTCGCAGCACCAATCGACGGCGTTATCGACTCGATCGTGGTCGATCCCAATGCCAGCGTGCAGGAAGGCCAGCTTCTCCTTCGCATGTCGGACACCGCACTTCGCAACGAACTGGCTGTCGCCGAGCAGGACGTGAAGGTGGCCGAGGCCAAGCTCAAGCAGGTTTCGCAAGGTGCGGTGGCAGATCCGCGGGTGCGCGGCGACCTCGCGGTCACGCGCACGGAGCTGTCTCTTGCCACCGCAAAACGAGACTATGCCGGCGATCTTCTCAAGCGCACCGAAGTTACCGCTCCCGCTTCAGGTGTCGTCATATTCACCGACAAGCGGGACTGGATCGGCCGGCCGGTTTCCACTGGCGAACGCGTGATGGAAATCGCGGACCCTAAGAAAATACAGATCCGCGTCGACGTTCCCGTGGCCGATGCGGTCGCCGTGACCTCCGGCGCCAGGGTGCGCGCATTTCTCGATTCCGACCCACTTCGCCCAATCACCGCCCATGTCCGGACTGCTTCCTACGAGGCGCAATTGATCGAAGGCAACGTTCTCGCCTACCGCGTCTACGCCTCGATTGACGAGAACCAGACCGATCTGCGGCTGGGCATTCGCGGAACCGCGCAAGTCTCCGGCGAAAAGGTGCCGCTGGCCTACTATCTGTTCCGCCGCCCTATTGCCGCGATAAGGCAGCGGCTCGGCCTATGAACGCGCCCGACATCCCGCTGCCGCCCCTGCGCGAAGACCTGCAGATCATGCGCGGCGGGACCAGTTATTCCGGTGAGCCGGTATGGGTCGTCCTTGACCCTTTGCGCAATCGCTTCTTCCGCGTCACCTACGAGATGTTCCAGTTGCTTTCGGTATGGAACCGCAGTCCGACCATTGGAGCGCTCAACCGAACCCTCAATGCCCGTTTCGGCCGGCAGACCGACGCCGAAGAGGTCGGCATGGTGCTGCGCATGCTCGACGTAAACTTTTTCCTGGCGCAACCGGCCTCCGGATCATGGCGAGGGCTCTACGATGCCTCGCAGCGACGCCATTCGCTGTTCATGCAACTGATCCACAATTATCTGTTCTTCAGGATTCCGCTGGTCAGGCCGGAGCCGTTCATTCGCGCGACTTGGCCCTATGTCTCGTTTCTGTTCAGCCGCGGCTTCCTGCTCTTTGCCGCGCTTGTCGGCCTGGCCGGTCTCTATCTCGTTTCGCGGCAATGGGAAGAATTCATCGGCACCTTCCCTTATGTCTTTTCGTTCGAAGGCGCTGCGATCTCGCTCGTCTCGATCGTGCTGATCAAATCGCTGCATGAACTCGGCCATGCTTACGTCGCGCATAGGCACGGCTGCCGCGTGCCGACCATGGGCGTTGCCTTCATGGTGATGATGCCGCTGCTCTATACGGACGTCACCGAGGCGTGGAAGCTCAAATCCCGCCGTTCGCGCATGGCGATCGATTCGGCCGGTGTCATCACCGAGCTTTGCGTGGCAGCCTTTGCGCTGTTCCTCTGGGCGTTCATACCCGACGGCCCGCTGCGCAGCGCCGTCTTCGTTCTGGCGGCGGCAGGCTGGGTGTTGAGCCTGCTGGTCAACACCAATCCGTTCATGCGTTTCGACGGCTATTACATGCTGGCGGACCTGCTGGGCATTGAGAACCTGCAGCCGAGGGCGTTCCGCCACATGCGCTGGCGGCTGCGCGAATTCCTGTTCGGGCTCGGCTATCCGCCACCGGAACCGTTCCCGCCGCGCCTCGATGCCATCGTGACGGTCTATGCAATCTGCACGGCGATCTATCGGCTGACGCTTTATCTCGGCATTGCGCTGCTGGTCTATCATTTCACCATCAAGCTGGTTGGCGTGATGCTGTTTGCCGTCGAGATCGGGTTTTTCATCATCCGCCCCGTTTGGTCGGAGCTCAAGGAGTGGAGGGCCATGCGCAGCGACATATTTGCAAGCCGCCGGACCTATGTGACCCTCGCAATCGTTGCAGGCCTCGCCGTCCTCGCGGCCATGCCGCTTTCGACCCGCGTCAGCGCCCCTGCTCTAATCCTGCCGGAAACGTTTGTGCGGCTCTTTGCCGAAGAAGCCGGTCGCATCGAAGAGATAAATGCCAAGCGTGGGAACATGGTGCGAAAAGGCGATGTGCTTTTCGTCATTTCTTCACCCACGCTGGCGCAGGAACGCGGGCTGGCCGAAATCGAGATCGACCTTGCGCAGCAGCGCATTGGCCGCATCGGCGCAGATGCAGAGGATCTTGCCGGGCGGGGCGTGATCGCCACCCAGCTGAGCAGCCTCGTGGCAAAGCGCGACGGTCTCGCGCAGCGTGAGGCGAAGCTCGTCATCAAGGCTCCCTTCAACGGCAGGATCGCCGACATGAACGCTGAAATCGCGCCGGGACAATGGATTTCGCGCAAGGAGCAGCTCGCTTTCCTGTCGGCCGACGACGGATCGGTCATACGCGGCTACGTGTCCGGCAATGACCGCGCCCGCATCGAACCCGGATCGACCGGTTGGTTCATTCCCGACGACCTCACTCAACCGAAGCTGAGAGTAGTCCTGGCATCGGTTGCGATATCAGGCGCCCAGCAACTCGAAATCCCGCAACTGACCTCGCAGTTCGGCGGCCGGATTGCCGTGCATGCCTCCGATGGCAAACGGCTGGTGCCTATCGCCGCGGAGTATGCAGTGACCGCACGCGCGGTCGACGAACGGGGCGATCCGGCCCAGACCTGGCGCGGCGTGCTCCTGCTGGACGGCCGCGCCGAGAGCCTGCTGGCCCGTGCCTGGCGACAGGTTCTCAAGGTGCTGGTTCGCGAGGCAGGAGCGTGAAGCTTGGCCGGTTCGGGGCTGGCAAGGTCGAGGACCCCCATCCATTCACCGCGTAGCTCGGCGTGAACGCTCCAGTCCAATGCCAATATGCACCGAACCTGAGCTTACTGGGCGGATGAAGCAGGCTACCGCGAATACAACATCGCCAGGGGAAGACCGCTTCGAAGGCGACAGGGTGGCGCGTTCATTCATCGTGTGGCTGTTGCGTTGGGGGCGGATGGATCTGTGGATTGGGGTGTGGAGCTGTTGGAGGGTGGCAGAACGACAAAACCCGCAGCGGGTGCTGCGGGTTTTGTTTTTGATTTGGTTGCGGGGGTAGGATTTGAACCTACGACCTTCAGGTTATGGTCCGCAGGACGAGGAGCTACCATTGCCAGGGAAGCGAAGCTTCCCGCCAGCGATCGGTAGTGGTGCGGCTTTAGTGGTGCGGATTTTTTGGGATTAAGTTGGTTGCGGGGGTAGGATTTGAACCTACGACCTTCAGGTTATGAGCCTGACGAGCTACCGGGCTGCTCCACCCCGCGTCAACTATTCGGCTAAGCCGGCCGGGCAGCCCGGACTTTTTGGTTTGTCCGTCCTCGAAGCCTTTGGCTTCTGCGGGCGGACGGGGCGCTGCTCCACCCTTGCGTCAACTATTCGGCTTTTGGCCGGTCTTTTGTAAGCTGATGCTTACCTTATTACGATGGTCTTCCAACAGAAAGGGCCGCTTGCGCGGCCCGGTGTACCCGTTGGCGGGCCATTATCGTTAGGAGAAGATGATTTACATGCACTTTGCAGACCTGGCAGCGACTTACTCTCCCGCGTCTTGAGACGAAGTACCATCAGCGCTGGAGCGTTTCACGGCCGAGTTCGGAATGGGATCGGGTGCAGCCGCTCCGCCATAACCACCAGGTCGGCAAAGTGCATGTATTTTCGAGAAGCTGTAGGCCGTAGCCAGTTGTCTTTTGTGCTGCAAGTCGCTGCCGACTTACCAAGCGATGCACCCGCTAGCGTGCGACTGCACGCCGTGGCTTATGCCACGCCCCGTCCGGAGGCCAGCCTGGCGTTAACCAGGCGATACGGCCATGAGGACAGGAGAGCTGGATGCTCATCGCAGATGAGCATTGGTAAATGAGAACGATCAAGCCAATCGAGCTATTAGTACCGGTAAACTTCATGCATTGCTGCACTTCCATACCCGGCCTATCAACGTGGTCGTCTTCCACGGCTCTCAGGGAATACTCGTTTTAAGGTGGGTTTCCCGCTTAGATGCCTTCAGCGGTTATCCCGTCCGTATATAGCTACCCTGCTATGCGGCTGGCGCCACAACAGGTCCACCAGAGATACGTCCATCCCGGTCCTCTCGTACTAGGGACAGATCCTTTCAATATTCCTACACCCACGGCAGATAGGGACCGAACTGTCTCACGACGTTCTGAACCCAACTCACGTACCGCTTTAAATGGCGAACAGCCATACCCTTGGGACCTGCTCCAGCCCCAGGATGCGATGAGTCGACATCGAGGTGCCAAACAACCCCGTCGATATGGACTCTTGGGGGTCATCAGCCTGTTATCCCCGGCGTACCTTTTATCCGTTGAGCGATGGCCCTTCCACGCGGGACCACCGGATCACTATGACCGACTTTCGTCTCTGCTCGACTTGTCAGTCTCGCAGTCAGGCAGGCTTATGCCATTGCACTCAGCGAACGATTTCCGACCGTTCTGAGCCCACCATCGCGCGCCTCCGTTACTCTTTAGGAGGCGACCGCCCCAGTCAAACTACCCACCATACATTGTCCCGGACCCGGATAACGGGCCGCGGTTAGACATCCATAGAGATAAGGGTGGTATTTCAAGGGTGGCTCCACCAAGGCTGGCGCCCTGGCTTCAAAGCCTACCACCTATCCTACACATGCCACTACGAATGCCAATGTAAAGCTATAGTAAAGGTGCACGGGGTCTTTCCGTCTAACCGCAGGAACCCCGCATCTTCACGGGGAATTCAATTTCACTGAGTCTATGCTGGAGACAGCGGGGAAGTCGTTACGCCATTCGTGCAGGTCGGAACTTACCCGACAAGGAATTTCGCTACCTTAGGACCGTTATAGTTACGGCCGCCGTTTACTGGGGCTTCGATTCAGAGCTTGCACCCCTCCTCTTAACCTTCCAGCACCGGGCAGGCGTCAGACCCTATACGTCGTCTTGCGACTTCGCAGAGCCCTGTGTTTTTGATAAACAGTCGCTACCCCCTGGTCTGTGCCACCCCATACACTTGCGTGCAAAGGGGTCACGCTTCTTCCGAAGTTACGCGTGCAATTTGCCGAGTTCCTTCAGCATAGTTCTCTCAAGCGCCTTGGTATACTCTACCAGTCCACCAGTGTCGGTTTCGGGTACGGTCTATAAGTGGGAGCTATTTCCTGGAACCACTTCGCCGCCAGATCAATCCAATAAGACCTGACAACACACGTGATCCGTCACTACCCACAGGCCCACGAATATTAACGTGGTTCCCATCGTCTACGCATTTCTGCCTCGACTTAGGGGCCGGCTAACCCTGCTCAGATTAACTTTAAGCAGGAACCCTTGGACTTTCGGCGGGGGAGTCTCTCACTCCCCTTACGTTACTCATGTCAGCATTCGCACTTCTGATACCTCCACCACCCCTCACGGGTATGGCTTCATCAGCTTACAGAACGCTCCGCTACCGCTTGACCCTTGCGGATCAAACCCAAAGCTTCGGTGCATGGCTTTAGCCCCGTTACATTTTCGGCGCAAAGACCCTTATTTAGACCAGTGAGCTGTTACGCTTTCTTTAAATGATGGCTGCTTCTAAGCCAACATCCTGGTTGTTTTGGGATCCTCACATCCTTTCCCACTTAGCCATGACTTGGGGACCTTAGCTGTTGGTCAGGGTTGTTTCCCTCTTCACAATGGACGTTAGCACCCACTGTGTGTCTGCCGACTAGTACTCTCGGGTATTCGGAGTTTGGTTAGGTTTGGTAATCCGGTGAGGACCCCTAGCCCATCCAGTGCTCTACCCCCCGAGGTATTCGGTCGACGCTCTACCTAAATAGATTTCGCGGAGAACCAGCTATTTCCGAGTTTGATTGGCCTTTCACCCCTAGCCACAAGTCATCCCGAACTATTGCAACAGTTATGGGTTCGGACCTCCAGTAAGTGTTACCTTACCTTCATCCTGCTCATGGCTAGATCACTCGGTTTCGGGTCTAATGCGACGAACTGAACGCCCTGTTCAGACTCGCTTTCGCTGCGCCTACACCTACCGGCTTAAGCTTGCTCGTCACACTAAGTCGCTGACCCATTATACAAAAGGTACGATGTCACCCTTGCGGGCTCCATCTGTTTGTA